>JBGSJJ010000009.1:0-78590 GCA_041742075.1 Minisyncoccia bacterium | reverse complement strand
AGACCTTGAACTACTACAACGAGCGAAGACTCCACTCCGCACTCAGGTTGTCGCCACGACAGTTTGCTGCTACACAACAACTCTAGTATTATCAAAAGACTTTAGAAAAGGTGTGCCAAATTTGGGGTACCTTCCAGTATGCAGGTGTAAAGAGCGAAAAGTGGAATGGTGGAACGCCAGTATTTGCAATGTTTGCGTCAAACGAAGCCCCTATTGTTTTTATTGAAATGTTCAATAAAGCAAACAGGGGTGCTGTTTATATTCAAATCCAAAGAGATAGCAATGGAAATAAAGTGCCAAAAGTGCTTTTTAACTATGATCAAGAGAACGAAAATAAAAAGACTCGCAAGAAATACAACTCACTTTATAAATACGACAAAATGGTAATTTGTGATTTATGTCATAAGCCACTAAAAAATAGCGGAACAAAAGGTAATAAAGGTAAGTCTGGAAAAGGTTTCCACGGTTACCACTGCGATAGAATAGTCGATCAGAAGAAACATTATTTCCGTGTACCTAAAGAAGACTATGAGAAGACTATAACCACCTTACTTAATAGAATTGAGTTCAGTGACGATTTCAAAAAGAAGCTAGAGGAAAGGTTGATCAAAAAGTATCGAGAAAGAGAAAAAGAGATACTGGGTCAATCCATTGTGATTTCTGATAACGTGGGTGATTTGAAGAAAGAACAGCACGCATTGTTAGATAATTTTAATCGCACTAACAGCGATGTGGTTAGACGTAGTATAGAAGAAAAAGTTGATGACTTAGAGAAGAGAATAATTAAAGCCACAGAAGAACGTGACAAAATTGAGATTAAGGAACGTGATATTAAGTCATTTGTTAAATATGCTAAAGAATTAGTAGAACACCCAGCAAAAATGCTTGCAAACAATAGTAATCCTCTCACGCAAGGTGCGTTATTCAAGTTAGTATTTGACGAGCAATTAACACACTCTCAAATAGTTAATGGAACACCTAAATTATCCTTTATCTTCAAGCTATCAGGTAGTAAGACTACTGATAAATCTTCATTGGTGATCCCACGGAGAATCGAACTCCGGTTTCTTGGATGAGAACCAAGTGTCCTAGCCGCTAGACGATGGGACCAGCTATAAATTGTGTGTATTTTAATTCAACCATCTCCTTCACTTGGAAAAGTCTCCTGCCGCTACCTGCCTGCGCAGGCAGGGATGATGGGACCGGCTACTTTTCATGCATATTTCAGCATGAAGTGTGCCTAGTTATACCAGAAAAGGGTTTTTTTTAAAAGCAATCAAGTTACTTTACGTGCCTAGGGATGGGTATTACTATAAGTTATTAGACGTAGTTCTTGCGAGGTTACAAAAATGGAGAGCTCAAGGCAACGAGATTCAAACACTAATTTCTCAAAGTACACCACTTTCTACCCAACCATGCTTTGGACTGGTAACGACCCCAAAGAGGGTCGATATCGGGTTATCACTGGGGCTGGAGTTGACCTTCCTTCTGGGTCATTTAAATTGAGCATGGAGTTAGTTGTTTTGTACGATCATATGGACAGTCGCAGGTTTTATAAATCAAGAAAGCTACTGTCGGTATCGTCAAGTCTCGGAGCAGGCTATCCTATTGAAGCACTGTTTCAAATCAACAATTTCCGATGCTTTAGCTTAGATTTTGAATGGTATGCCTTCTTGGGATCAGTTAAAGTAAAAGATCCTAAAAAATAGACCGGCCCGCTCTCTTTAAAAGAGGCGGGCCGTTTGCGACTTCAGCGCGGGGGTCTGGGAGGTTTTCGACTTGGTGGTCTGGTTCTGGTTTCAGTGGAAGCGTCTTTGTAGACTATTTTCAATTATAGGCTCCCTGAGAGAGGTTATATTCCTTTCCTTTTATAGCAAGGAACCTTCGTACGTGCAAATACTTGTCAAATAATGAAAATGGCAGTACAAATGAACTAAATAGCAACAGGAGTTCTTTGTCATGAGCAATGTTGATGACGGTTATCCAAGCGGTGATAGCTCCATCTATGCCTTAGCTGTGACTGCTGGTTGGCAATATGACAGTACACAACATTCAGAATCAGTGGTTATTCCATACCGGAAAGGAAAAACTAGTATTCGCTTTGAGTTTAGCGTATACGAAGATGAAGAGACTGTACAGGTAAAAGTTATTTACCTGCAAGCAATTTCAATGGCCTATGAGAAGCAGGTTTTGCAGGCCATCAATATTGCTAACCGGTATCACAAAGGTGGTCAGTTTTCACTAAACTATATAACTGAACAGCTTGAATACGACACCACTGACGACAGCGAGATACTTGAAAGTGAGGGTTCAGTCCACAATCTTATTAAAGACCTTTTCGAAGATTTTGGCGATCTGGCACCAGTATTTGAAGCCGGAATGGCTGGTCGTGATACGAGCAAGTTTTATTCTATGTATCTTATACATCCTTTACCAGGTATACATTGATACCCAGAGGACCGAAGGGCGCACCAAGAAGTGGTGCGCCCTTTTACTTTTTATCCCACATTGCATCTTGTCGCACCAAGAGTTCTCTGGCTCGTTCTGGTTCTTCCATAAGAATTGCCACTAATTTTTCCGCACGAACCCCTTGTGAAGCTTTAACCAACACCGCATCTCCGTCTTGCAAGATCCGCGGTACTTCTGCAATCGCATCCTCTATCGTGTCGTACTGCAAAATCACTTTTTCTGAGAGACCTGCCTCTAAGGCTGCTTCGGCGGTCTTCCGTGAACGTACCCCGACGGTCACGAGCACATCTACTACTTTTGCAGCATACTCACCGACTCGCTCATGTTCACGCGTTGAGTATTTTCCGAGCTCAAGCATGTCGCCGAGCACCGCTATCTTTCGTTGGCCGTATGAGGTTAGCTCGGCCAACGTCTCAAGGGCACGGAGAGCCGCCACTGGTGAAGAGTTATACGTATCATCAACAATCAAGGTATGTTCAATACCTGGCAGTATCCGCATCCGTCCCGGTGGTGGTACGTCAAGCGACAGAGCGCGGGCTGAGTCTTCAAGTGACACCCCAAAGTGTTGAGCTACCGCGCACGCAGCGGCGTAGCTATAGGCATGTTGAACACCAAGTGAGCCCGTAATCATGAGAGTGACAGACTCCTCTACATGCTCGAGCGTACAGGTCATACCGATTGGCCGTCTATTCTCAAAAATAATTTCATCACCCGAAAGAGTATAGTCTGATGGGCTGTACCGACTATAGCCAAACGTTTTTTGTCGAATGTTTTCGGCTTCAACTCGTACCCGTTCGTCATCATGGTTATACACCAAAATTCCTGTATCACGTAAATTATTTACAAGATGAAGTTTTTCCTGAATGACTTCTTCAGGGTCTCTGAAGTACTCTACATGTACCGGTACGTCAGGCAACCGTGTCAGCACGACGACGTCGGGGGTAATCCAGGTCATCAGTTTCTGCATATCGCCTGGCCTATCAACACCCATCTCCAGCACGAGGACTTTTGGGTACTTAAGTGGAGTTACTAAAAGAAGAGCGCCGTCAACAATATTTTTAAGCCAGAGAAATGGGTTGCTCCACCCATTCTCTAAACCGAGAATTGAAAGTGGTACCCCGATTTCCGAGTTAAAACTTTTTTGACTCTTACGAATGTATACACTGTCTTTAAGAGCAGAGTAAATTGCATCCTTGGTCGATGTCTTACCCACACTACCAGTCACTGCAATAATGGTTGGCTTAGCCCGTCTTAAGAGTATCTTTGCTTCAAAAGTAAGAATTGCAACAACAATAGATTTTAGGAATTCTTTCATACGTCATAGCTACTATCTATCAGGGGGAACGTTGTAGTAGTTAATTAAAAACTTAGTAATATCCATAAACGGTTCAGTCAACGTTTCTGAAGCATACTGAACGCCTTTAGGCTCTACAGTATACAAGAAAACTAGGTATTTTGGTTCATAGGCAGGAAAATAACCAAAAAAGGAGTGGAGATAACGGTCATCATAGTATCCCCCGCCATTTGGGTTTGGTATCTGCGCGGTTCCGGTTTTAGCTCCGATAGAATAGTTCTCTATCTTCATTTTTCCGCCTCGAAGGGCTTCATCAACTACCACCGTGAGCATGCGTGATATTTCTTCACTGGTTTCAGGCGAAAATACCTGTTCTCCTTCCGGATACGTAATCGGTTCTCGCTTACCGCTTAAGTACTGAATTTCAGTGGCAATGTGTGGTGTAATCAAGCGCCCTCCATTACCGAGAGCAGAAAGTGCGCGTACGGTAGCAATCGGTGTCATGGCAATTCCCTGACCAAATGAAGCCGTCGCATACTCTACGTCACGAGGAGAGTTTAAGTTTGTTAAGGTACCATGTGCTTCATACGGTATATCGATACCAGTTTCACTATCGAGTTTAAGGGCCTTGAAGTAGTCTCGGAAGGCTTTATTACCCATTTTCGAAACGATGTGTGACACGCCGGTATTGAGTGACTGACTGAGTACCTGTTGCATATCCACTGTACCTCTTCCTTTACCGTCATAGTTTTTGATAGTAAAGGTGTTCAACTCTAAGAACCCCGCATCGTAGTAGGTACTCGTTGGGAGTATCGCACCGCTATCGAGCCCGGCCGCAATCGTGAGCGCCTTAATAATCGAACCCATTTCATAAGTCTCTTGTACGAGCGGGTTACTGAAATCCTCGATGGTCTTACCAGTCCGATCATTTAAGTCAAACGTTGGGAGAACATTCATCGCGTAAATCGAGCCGTCTTGCGGGTTAATAATAATGCCACCGGTTAAACGGCTTTGATACTGCTCTTGCACCTCAGCCAGCTTGTTGTCGAGCATACGAGCTACGGTCGGTTCAATAGAGGTAATCACGTCTCCTTCCCTGGCTGGTTTGTTATCAAAGACGACACTCCCTAGGTTTGTAAATATTTCTGCAAAAAAGTCTACTGATTTTTTCTGGGCGTTTCGACTCAACACATCTTCGTGGTAAAGCTCCAAGCCAAATCGTCCAGTGAGTTTATCACCAGAGTCTTCGGTAAAGCCGACAAAGCCAACAGTTCGCGCACTAAGTGATTGACCAGGGTAATAGCGCCAGTGTGTCCGATAGAGCTGAACACCCGGTAGATCTAGGGCAGAAATTTTCTCAGCATCCTCGTTTGAAACCCTTTGGTTAACTTCCTGGTAGGTTTTTTCTTTGTTCAGCAACTGGGACATAAAGCGTTCACGTTCAATTGGTAGAACAGCATTTAACGCTGTATAGACCGCTTCACCATCGGTAATTCGGGTTGCGTCTATTGCGAGCACAAAGCCAGTTTGAATAGTCGCGGCAGATACATGATCGCCGTCTTTAGTGGTAAAAAAAATACTCCCCCGGTCATACAGGTCTTGCACAGTATGTACATACTGCTGTTCAGCACGCTCTACGTACGTTTTATGGTCGTACAGTTGAATATAATAAAGCCTCCCTACTAAAAGAAGAGCGATTGCTAAAACCGTTCCAGTGATTATTCGTATTCGCAATACAGCATCTTTCCTCATAGCTGAGGTTATGGTTCTTGTCGTTCACCGAGTACGAGACTCTCGGTACCTCTGTTTATAAATACTTTTCCCTTAGGTTCTACGTAGCCTGAGAGCGTTGCTATCTCGGCACTGACTTTGTGTTGCACCATCATGAGGTCAGTCTCAAGCGCACTTAATTCTGAATGAAGCGCACCGATTTTGTGCTCAATCTCTGTACGCATCACTACATGGTGAATCGAGGCACTCACAAAGTAGAGGTAAAGAGACACGAGCGAACAAATACAACAAACGAGCACATAGACAACCAGAGTGTCATTTTTAAGTACATATGTTGCTGTGCGTGGTAGATTCATTGTTTGTGGTAGCTACAATTTCTCGATGGTTCTGAGCTTGGCACTGCGGGCCCGGCTATTTGTCTTCACTTCATCATAGTTTGGTACGATTGGTTTCTTGTGTACGAGGACGGCACGTTGATCGCGTGTAAGATTTCTAAAATGTTCTTTAACTATTCTGTCTTCAAGACTATGGAAGGTAATGATTGCCATTCTTCCGCCTGGCTTCAAAAGTTCAAACCCTTCGTTTATGAGTGCGGTCAGTGAATCAAATTCATCATTGACTGCAATCCGGAGTGCTTGAAAACTTTTTGTGGCCGGGTGTGTCTTACCTCTGGCGTATGCTTTTGGTACGGCACTAGCTATTACTTCGGCTAAATCGTCAGACGTTGCAATGACCTGCTCTTCTCTTCTTAGAATTATCGCGTGAGCGATTCTTCGTGAAAAGCGCTCTTCTCCGTAGGCATACAGGACGTTGGCTATATCTTCCTCGTGCCACTCATTTACTATGTCGTATGCGGTAAATGAGTAGGAGTCAGGATCGCCATACGTCATCAGGAGTGGTTCGTTTGCCTTGAAGGAAAACCCTCTTGGTACTCCACTACTGCCATCAAACTGCTCTATCCGCCAACCGAGGTCTGCAATGATTGCGTCGACCTCTTGGTAGCCGTATTTTAGAACAATGGCTTTGATGTCTTTGAAGTTACCGTTTTCAAAATGAAGTGTGGCCTTTGTCTCACCGAGTCTTTTTTGACTGGACTCCAGTGCAGTGGGGTCTTGGTCTATAGCAATATATACACTCTTCTTACTGAGTGTACTTACTATAGTCTCCGCATGACCTCCACTACCGAGTGTGCAGTCTACGATGACGGCATCTTTTGGTGGACGCAATACCTCGAGCACTTCATTTTGAAGGACCGTAATATGTTGCATTTGAGTAGGTGTTGTGTGGTACCTGTACTCACTCTGATGCAATAAATTAGAGGACGCCGATTTCTCCAAGTTTTTCAGCAAGCCGATCTGCTTCGAGTTCGATTCGCTTTTTATAGTCGTCCCACGTATTCTCTGCCCAAATCTCTACACGATCATGGATACCTGCGAGCACGACTTTACTGTCGAGCAAGGCAAATTCCTTTAAGAAATCTGGAACGAGAATTCGTCCAACGCTATCAACCTCAACTTCTACTGCTCCGGATAAGAAGAATCTATTGAAACTTCTCGTATCCGCTTGCCCGAGTGGCAGTTGACCAATTTTTTCAGTGATCTTCTGCCACTCCTTGAGCGGATATACAAAGAGACAGTTATCAAGACCTTTGGTTACTACAAGCTTTTTCCCAAGATCCTTCCGCCATTTAGACGGTAAGGACAGCCGTTTCTTAGGATCCAACGTATGCTTATATTCACCAATTAACATGTCTTGATTAGTTTATACAACTTTCGTTGCATATTCCACTATCTCCCACCACACTTACACTATACACCACTATACCCCACCACCAACCACAGTTATACACATATCGAAAAAGGCGCACCCTACGGGCGCGCCTTTTCTTTGGTACAAAGAACTACTTTCCTCTCCGCCTCTCTCTTCCGGCAAACCACGCGAGTGCTTCATCTAAATCTGTTTCTGTAAATTGAGGCCAGAGAGTATCAATAAAATACAATTCTGCATACGCCGTTTGCCAAAGTAAAAAACCCGACAAGCGCTTCTCTCCACCGGTTCGAATCATGAGGTCTGGATCAGGGACACCGCTTGTATCAAGTAGGAGCGACAGGGACTCTTCGCTGACCTCAGTATCAGTTCTTATAATTTTTGTTACTGCTCTAACTAACTCATCTCTACCACCGTAGTCAATCGCTATCGTAACCGTGATACCATTTTTTTTGGCTGACATCACCTCAATTGATTCAATTTTTTTAACCAAGTTAATCGGTAAACGATCACGTCTCCCGATAACCCGGACCCGCACATTTTCTTTTAAAAGTCGCTCAAGATGATAGTCAAAAAAAACTGACAACAATTCAAATAGTGTATCTACTTCGATTTTCGTTCGTTTCCAGTTTTCCGTCGAGAACGCATAAAGCGTCAGGAATGGAATGTTTCGTTTGGCACAAGCACGCACAATCGCTTCTACTGTCTCTGCTCCGACGCGGTGACCTTTAAGTGGGTCACTAAAGAGTGCTTTTCCGGCACGACGATTACCGTCCATTATAATAGCAACGTGCTGAGGAAGCGCTTCCATATATAGTTAACTACAACTCACAAACATGACTAATCGTTGCGGGGTTTCATGAGGGGAAATAATTGTGTTTCCCGAAG
Source organism: Minisyncoccia bacterium (assembly GCA_041742075.1). Taxonomy (GTDB): domain Bacteria; phylum Patescibacteriota; class Minisyncoccia; order Phycocordibacterales; family UBA918; genus OLB19. The sequence goes on along the minus strand of JBGSJJ010000009.1, from coordinate 70,441 downwards.
TGGCTTCCCGACTAAAAAGGCAAAGAATCTCTCACCAAAACCAAAACCACAGGTTGGTGGCATACCGTACTCAAGCATTTCTACGAACTCCCAGTCAGGCATCATCGCTTCTTCATCACCCGCTTCGAGAAGCGTTCGCTGGATTTCAAAGCGTGCCCGTTGATCATCTGGGTCATTGAGCTCACTATAGCCACGTCCTACCTCGCTTCCAGCAATAATCGGCTGGAACATCTCAACGGTCGCCCCATCGGGTCGTGTTTTTGCTAGAGGTGCTACTAAGAGTGGGTGGTTTACCAAAAAGGCTGGCCCGGCGATACTCTTGCGACAATGCTTCCACAGTGAGTCGGTGAGTCGTTCGCGATTGGCACCCTCAAACGTTACCTTAAGTTCTGCCAGTTTAGCACGCATCTTATCTTCACTGGCTGAAATCACATTAACCCCCGTTTGTGATTCAATTTCACTCACGTAATCAATTTCCGGCCACTCTGACCCTAAGTCAAACGTGTGCTCGCGAGCGGTGAAGGTAGTGGTACCAAACAACGCTTGGGCTATTTCAATGTAGAGCTCACGTACGAGTTTCATGCCTTGTCGATAATCAGCGTAGGCCCAGTAAAACTCCATGTTCGTAAACTCTTGGAGATGCTCTGGACTAGTTCCTTCATTTCGGTACGCTTTGCCTATTTCAAAAACTTTTGGTAAACCCGCGGCCATCAGTCGCTTCTGCCATAACTCTCCGACGGAAATTCTCATGAACACTTCAGTATCAAAATCATTGTGATACGTTTTAAAGGGCCTTGCTTCGGCTCCACCAGTCGTGATTTCTATCGTTGGTGTTTCGACTTCTAAAAAACCCTGACGTTTCATAAACGCTCGAGTGACGTCCCAGAATTTTTCTTTTAAAAGAAACATATGACGAAGCTCTTCATTTTGCAGTAAGTCTAAGTACCGCTTTCTATAACGTTCGTCTTCGTCTTTAATACCAAAGTGCTCAGCTGGGATAGCTTGAAGTGACTTTGTTAAAACTTGCCAAGCTGAAACATGCACTGCCTGGGTCTCACGCTTCGTTATAAAGGGTACCCCGGTTGCTTCAATAAAGTCTCCGACATCGATGGCGTCTACAAATAAGTTGAATACCTCCTCAGGTAAAGTTTCTTTTGAGAAAAAAAGTTGGAGTCTTTCGGTGCCATCGAAGACATCACAGAACACGAGTGCTCCATGTCCACGAAGCGCCACCACTCTACCTGCTACCGTTACTGGTACGTTACCTGTAGCAAGCTCAAGGAAAGCTTCCTTTACTGCTTTCATCGTGTGTGTCGCTTTGGTAGTCGCACTATACGGATGCATTCCCGCTTCGATAAGCACATCTCGTTTCCGCCTTCGTTCTTGAATAAGTTCTTCGTGTGCTGACATAATTTCTCTATAGTAGCGTTTTGTTGGCTTTTTGCAATGGAAAACACCTGCATCCAATCGGATACAGGTGTTTTCTCTAGTACTTCTTTATTCAACCTTCATTACTTTGTACGACTGCTTTCCACCTGGAGTTTCAAAGGTAAACGAGTCGCCCTTACCCTTCCCCATGAGGGCTTCACCGAGCGGTGAAAGATATGAAAGTTTTCCTTGGTGAATGTTTGCTTCATCAGAACCAACAATCGTGTAGGTATGGTTGGCTTTATCTTTTTCTTTCGTGATAGTTACCACACTTCCCAGACCAACAATGTCTCCCTTCTTTTCGTGTGCAACAATTTTTGCTTCCTTAATTACCTGTTCTAGGTATCCAATCCGCTCTTCAATCGCTCCTTGCATATCACGGGCTTCTTGGTACTCAGCGTTTTCTGAGAGGTCACCGAGACTTCGTGCGTATTCAAGTGATTCAGCAACTTCTTTTCGGCGAACTGTTTTTAGATTTTCGAGCTCCTTCTTAAGTTCATCAAACTTCTCTGGGGTCAAGTACGATTGTGTGTCATTCATAATTAGGTCAAACTTAAAATTTACTCAATTATACGCAGACTGACGGCTAGGTCAAATGTGGATTACGAGGCTGGTTCTAGACCTAGGTATTGTGGTGTGTTACTGCTCATCCACTCTATTACGTTACCCATAATTCTTGTGGCGCCAAGCGCGTTACTGCGTGGAGCTTTATCCATCATCAAGACAAAAGCGTACTCAGGATCATCGTACGGAAAGAAGCCGGCCGCCCATGAGTTCACATAGGCATTGCCAGCACCGATTTCCGCTGTACCTGATTTGGCAGCAATGGCGATGTCTTTTCGCTCAAGTGAACGTGCGGTTCCGCCGGGGTAGTTTACCGCCATCCGCATACCCTCTTGAACAATCTTCAGCTTAGCTTTATCGAGCTTTAAGTCGACTACATCACCTTGCGCACCTGCAACTATCTGTGGAGTTACTAATTTGCCTGTTGCGAGCCCCGCATATGCGCGCACCATCTGCAGTGGCGTCACTTGGAAACCAAACTGACCGATTGAGGTCAAGTATGTGTCCCCTAGACGCCAATCATCATTGAATACTTCTTTTTTCCAAGCTGGGCTGGGCACTGTTCCAATCTGCTCATTATCAAGAGCAACTCCAGTCGCTTCACCGAAGTCAAACAAATCATAGTACTGGTTCATTTTTGTGATACCAAGACCAGGCTGGTCACCATAGCCACCACTAATATAGTAGAAGTAAACGTTTGAAGAAAAAGCAATCGCTTCCCGCATTGTCATCTTGCCATGAGCCCGCCAGTCAGTGAAGCGAGCCGGGTTGCTTGGGTTGTAGGGATTTGGAATCACAATCGCTCCGGTACTGACTATTATTTTATTTGGGTCAATGATTCCTTCTACCAGTGCAGCGTAGGCCAAAAACGGCTTCATGACAGAACCGGGTGTATAGACTCCGCCTAAGACTTTATTTAAAAACGGATAGCGATCGTCAACGTTGTATGACGCAATCAGTTCTTCATCAAGACCGTCAGCCATCACTTCTGGGTCATACGAGGGGTAACTAGTCATGGCAAGAATTTCTCCGGTATGAACATTCATAATAACCCCTGCCCCACTTCGAAACCCCGCTTGAGTGGTAGAGGTTGCTATGATGTCAAACATCGCTTCCGATAATGCAGCATCGAGTGAGAGAGTGACCGGTGTGCCTGGAATAGGATTTTCAACAATGTGTTCACCAATCACTTCACCAAGTGCGTCACGTTCGAGTACCTGGTCACCATTTTTACCTTGTAAGTTTTCATTAAACGCTGATTCAGCGCCACTAATACCAACGTACTCAGTACGGAAATAAAAACCTTTTTTGTCCTTTTGCGGATAGCTAACGTATCCGACTAACTGACCAAGTCCTTCCCTGTCTGAGTACGCCCGCATGGGAAAACCAAACTGGTGACCCTTATCTTCAGCGTTCCAGGCCAACATTTCGTTGTTTCGGTCGTAGATGACTCCGCGCTCAGCAATAATGACGCTTTTATCAATACTGTTGTTTTGACTAATGTGTAAATACTCCTTGCCTTCAATAACTTGCAGTGAGAAAAGTTTCGCCCAAAAAAGTATTGCTACAAGAACAAAAAAACCTCCGACGAAAAAAACATTTTGTTGCGTTATCGGTAGTTCCAACTTACCTTCCATCCGACCCTGGTTAAAGGATGGAAGGTTCGAAGAATCGAGTAGAATTTCTTCAAAAGCCATTTCATTGGTTCGTTTTTTCTTAAAAAATGAAAACATTACTTATGATGACTTAAACAGTAATCTGGGCTTGAGCCACTCCAGTACAAACAGATACAAGATAGTACCAAGCAAATGGTACGGTATCTCTCCCTGGAAATAATACACATCGACTATCATAGCGAGAATCAATAATTCGTAGGCTGTATATAAAAACGCATACAGTACTCCTAGACAAATAGCGAAGACGAGCGGGCCAGTGAGCGCACTAACTAGTATGGTGATAAATAGTACTATTCTCATCATAAGCGGGTACTGCTAGCGGTGGTGGCTTGATTACTTGGCATACGCTCTACCACTGGTGTACTGGTTGCGGTTGACGTAGCTGAATCAATTTCGATAAGCTTGTCTTCTGGTACGGGTACAATAAGTAACCTCTCTCTTTGACCAGCAAGAATCACCTGCGCTTCTTCAAACGATATCGGAGTTACTGGTGTACTCCCAATACTCACTAAACGCATACTCGAAAGGGGTATTTGTGGTGAGACAAAACCATACTGTTCAGGCTTTGAAGGGACAGAATTCACAACGTTTATCTCACCATACACGCCCGAAGTGACTGAAGGAATGACTACTAAATTGCCTACCTCAAGCGGTATACCCTGTGGCACACCAACACGCAACTGGCCGCCGCCGACCCCAACGGCAGTCGTAAAAATATCTGGCCCAACGATAAACACCGTTGTCTCAAAGTCCGGAGTAGTAATAAGCTCGACGAGCGAACTCTGGGGAGTGACAAACCTCACGATACCAATAATCGTACTGTCATTAATAAACACCGGTGCTCCGACGAGTACACCTTGCTGACTACCCCGATCGAGCATAAGCGTATCGTTTGGTAACGTGTCTGGACGACCGATAATGCCTGCCAGAATTCGCTTTTCTCCTTCATACCCTAACAAACTTCTGAGTTCTTCGTTTTCTTTTACTAAAGAATCAATCGTTGAACGGTTTCCGCTAGCACTCGCAATATTTTCCTCCAGACTCTGTATTTCACTAATAAGAGCACTGCGCTCACGCAAAAACTGCGGGAGACTGGAGGTTGATTCAGCAAACCACGTCTTGGTCTTCGCTATAGGTACTATGACGTATGAAGCTGTCGTAGCAAGTAAAATTGGTAGCAAAACAATCAGGAGTAAGAGAACACCACCAAAAACCGCTACCAGAAATAAATTTTTATTCCGCGAGGTACGGCGATAGTTCACCCTCATTATCGATGAGAATTTCTTCATACTGATCTAAGTTCTCAAGTACTATACCAGTTCCACGGACGACTGCACGAAGGGGGTCAGGCACAATGAATACTGGAACCTGCATCAACTCCTGAAGCAGTGGTGCTATACCTGGTATTAAGGCTCCCCCGCCTGAAATATGGATTCCTCTCTGCATCACGTCGGCTAAAACCTCTGGCGGGGTCTTTTCAAGGACTGAGCGAACTGCCTCAACGATTGAGTCAATCGAAACAGATATAGCTTCTCTGATGTCGGCATCTGTAATAACTACCTCCCGCGGAAGACCGGTTACCACGTCTCGACCACGCACCACCATTTCTTTTCCGTCTTCTACCTGCTCGATTGACGCCAAGACAATTTTGGCGTCTTCGGCTGTCTTGTCACCCACGAGTACTTTGAACTGATCTCGGATATACGTTACAATCGCTGCGTTTAGATGATCGCCAGCCACTCGAAGATTTTTAGCAACCACAATTCCCGAAAGCGAGATTACGGCAATGTCTGTCGTCCCGCCACCAATATCAATAATCATGTTACCAATGGCTTTAGTGATTGGTAACTTCGCTCCAATAGCGGCTGCCATTGGCTCCTCGATGAGCAACACTTCACGCGCGCCAGCATTTTTGGCAGCGTCTCTCGCGGCACGCATCTCGACATTGGTGATACCTGATGGCACTCCAACCAGTACCCTTGGTGCCACTATTGAGCGAGTCTCACTTCGAACTTTACTAATGAGATACGAGAGCATTTCTTCCGTTACTTCGAAGTCAGAAATTACTCCGTCAACAAGCGGACGAACCACCTCAATGTGATGCGGTGTCCGACCGAGCATGGCCTTGGCGTCGTTTCCGACCGCAACAAGCTGGCCAGTTTTTTTGTTTATCGCAACTATTGTTGGCTCATTTAAGACAATCCCTTTACCGCGCACATAGACGAGCGTGTTGGCAGTACCAAGGTCGATTCCTATATCAGTTGAGAGGGCGTTAAAAACGCTACTAAAATATCGAGAAACAACACTCATAAGAGTCCCATTTTACATGAACCACCGAATATTGCCAAAACGTACACTCCTCTGCCTAGTTAACCCCAAAATCTGCGTATAATTCCTCTTCTGTCAGCATTCTGACTTCGCCAGTTTTCCGCGTCACCACTTCAAACTTTCCCTCTTCTTTACCCCGCTTACTAGCTACCACGCGGTACGGAATCCCGAGTAAGTCACTGTCAGCAAACTTTTCACCAGCTCGAGCGTCTCGGTCGTCAAATAAAATTTCTACACCCGCATCTTTCAGATTGTTGTAAATTCCTTCTGTCCAGTCACGCACAGCAGTATCGTCTGTATTGATACCGACGAGATGTACACGGTATGGTGCAACGCTTTCAGGCCAAACAATTCCCTTTTCATCTGAGAGTAAATCAACTATTGTACCCATTGACCGCGCTGGTCCAATTCCGTAGCAACCCATGATTACAGGACACTCTACTCCCTGTTCATCAGTGAAAGTGAGCCCGAGTGCTTCAGAAAACTTGGTGCCAAGAGAGAATATATTTCCTACCTCAATACTTTTTCGCATTTCAAGCTCTTCTCGTTTCACTCCAAGCTCATCTAAATCAGCCACTTCAAGGACTTCTTCGTTGACGGCAATTCCTTTTTCCTCATTTACGTATACGACATCTTCACCAGCTTCAGCGAGGGTTTGGAACTCATGGCTAAACTTAGAAAACGCACCGCCCGAAGCAAATGTTTGGTAGGTTTCATTACCAATCCCAAATCGTTCAAATACTTTCATATAGGCACTGGCGCAAGCTGAGTAGAAAGCATCATGTTGTTCCTGGGTAGCAGAGAAAGAATACAAGTCTTTCATGTCGAACTCCCGGGTGCGCATGATGCCACTTTTGGCACGCATCTCATTTCTAAATTTCTTTTGTATTTGGTACGGAAACTTAGGCAAATCTTTGTACGAAGCAATAAATTGCTTCATGATATTGGTAATGACTTCTTCATGTGTCCAACCAAGACCTACCACCCCACCAGCTTTAAGCTCACTCTTAAACCATACATCAACCGCATCATCACTCCAGCGGCCCGTCTTTTCCCACAACTCACTGTCTTGAAGTGATGGCATGGTAAGTTCTTGCCCGCCAATTGCGTCCATCTCTTCACGAATAATGGTATTTATTTTACCTAAAACCCTTAATCCGAGCGGTAAAAAGGTATAGGCTCCAGCCATGTTCTTGTAGATATAGCCAGCCCGAATCAAAAGTTGAGCATTCTTGGCTACTTCATCAGCTGGCGCTTCTTTTCTGGTTTTGGTAAAGAGTTGTGACTGTCTCATAGAAAGTTATCGGTACTTGTTCACTGGTAATTTATGTGGTGAGTATAGCATACGCAGATTTACTGCATCCTAACTTCAAAATGCTTCGTTATCAAGCTTCTTGAAACTGCTTTAGATGCAAGACGGACAAGAAAAAATTCTTGAGGTGTACTTAGTGGTACATTGAAAGAATTTTTTTGAAGAATTCAGTCCAGCGATTTGCCCGAGGTAGAACAAATCGGGACATAAATTCGCAATAGTCGCTTCCGCTCGTTTGCTCATTTAACGAAGTAGATGAAGTAGTTTATAGAAGCTTGACGATGTCGCTATAGGTCACTGCCACCATTAGTAGCAAAAGCAAAATAAACCCAACCGTGTTGAGTCGCATCACCCAAGCTGGGTTAATTGGCCTTCGCGTTATGGCTTCGATACCCACCATCACGAGACGCCCACCATCAAGCGCTGGGAATGGGAGTAAGTTTATTACAGCTAAGTTGAGTGAAATGGTAGCGGTAAACAAAAGGAGTGACGTGAGGCCAAAGGCGGCCGCATCCCCCACCATCCCCACGATACCGACCGGGCCAGCCACTTGCGAGAAGTCAGCTTTCAGTAAAAATGCATCACTGAGTAAACTAAAGAGGCCAACCGTGATTGCGATGAGTGAGTCATAGGTTGCAGTTGTTGCCTTAAGTAGTGCTCCTTGAATTGATTCAGATTTAATTTCCACGAGAGCTGTTGCAATACCAACCGCATATCGTTCTGGGTTTTCACTATCGAGACCCTGTGCTGGTGTAACTGTGACTGATTTTTCTTCCTCACCAACTACATAGACTACGGTCAATTCGTTTGCTCCTGTTTTTTGGGTAAACTCACGAATACTGCTCGGTGTAACCTTAATTATCGATTCGGTTGTATTGGTCATACTCACTACAACGGCACCAGGCGGGATTCCGGCTTCACCAGCCGGACTTTGAGGAAGCACGTTGGTAATGAGCAATTGTGCATTCTGGCCGGCATCTGTCTCTTCTACTGCCGACGGCACCCCAATCAGAAACACCAGTACAAACAGAAACCACGCGAATAGTATGTTCATTGTTACACCAGCAATGAGGACTATTGCTTGTGCCCACTTTGGTTTAGCCACAAAAGAACGCTCATAGTCAGCTGATTGACTAGCCCCAAGCGCATCCTCTCCAAAAATACGCACAAAGCCACCAATTGGTAGTGCATTAAACGTGTATTCAGTCTCACCTTTTTTAATACCAAATAACTTCGGCGGGAAACCGATTCCAAACTCATCAACCCGCATACCGGTCTTTTTAGCCGTTATATAGTGCCCCCATTCATGGACTAGAATCAATACAAACAGTACGGCAAAAAAGAGGATAATAGTCATAGTGTTTCGTACTCGGATTAATTACTAATTTCTACTTCCTTCTTCTGAAACAAAATATCGAGTGATCGGTTGGTGGCTTCTACTACTTTTTGAATGGATTCCTTCAAAGTAAATTTTTCGTCTTCACTAATTTCGTTAGCCTTTTCTTGTTTTTCAAGTTGCTTCATCACTTCATCACGGCCACTTCGAAGTGACACGCGAGCATCTTCAAGCTTACTTTTAGCCAACTTCATCAGCTGGACTCGACGCTCACTGGTGAGCTCAGGAAAAATAATCCGCAAGCCAGAGGAGTCAGTCACAACTGACAAGCCAAGATCTGCATCGCGAATCGCCGTCTCAACGGCACTGACTTGGCTGGTGTCCCAAAGCGACACACGAAGGGTGCGGGCGTCTTCTACGTTTACACTCCCCACCTGATTTAGTGCCACGAGCGCTCCGTAACTAGAAACTTTAACACCATCAAGAAGAGCAGGCGTAGCCTGACCAGACCTAATTCCCATATACTCTCGTTCGAGCCAACTAATGACTTCTTTGCCACGTTCTTCAAATTGCTTTACTAACATATATTTCTAACTGATTTTTGCATTATACCATAATACGCCTCCCTAAGGCAGACTACAGGCGAGTGACTCAAGGAGCATCTTTTTTGAAGCACCACGACTGGCGATGTACGAACGAACTAATAGAATTTCATGTGCAAGCTCTTTATAGCGCAATTGATCACTCCTCACGAGACTTTCCGCTCCAGCAAGAATTGCTTCTATCCACTTTAGATCTTTTGCTTTTGTTTTCTCGGCAATCGTTTCTATTCTTTCTTTAAGTGACAATGCTTTAAAGGTTTCGAAAACTGGATTTGCTTCTTCGCTTACTACTGATACCTGCTCGTACAGCAGGCGTGAGCGCACCGTCGGCAAAAGCGAATCCAGTCGCGGAACCACAATAAACAACTGTGCATGTACCGGTGGTTCCTCGAGGATTTTTAGCAGTGCCTGCTGAGCTTCAGAAGCGATAGTGTGACTTTTGATAACAAAAACAGCTGTACTCCCTTCTATAGGTCGCTGGTAAATAAGCTCCTTAAGTGCACGCGCATCGGCAATTGTAAAAGAATCTTGCATGAGATGAGTCACACTCGGACTTGCGGTGTGATACACGCTCGGTAAACCAGACGATTCTAAACTGTTTCCAATATACAAAATGGCATGATGCATAGCACCACTATCATACACTAGAGTTTCTTAGTCAAAAGAGGGTTAGCCTGCTGAGCTTTTTTATCAAGAATGTGGCGAATCACGCGACGTAAGTAGTGCTCAAACGATTCTCCGTAATCAAATACCACTCCCTCTTCATAGCGCCACCCATTCATATAGTCAGAGATACTTTGTCGTATCTGTGGTGTTGAACCTTCAAACCGACCAGCAATCACCGCTTGCATAGGAAGTGAGCTCAGCTTCTTATAGAGAGCGTGGTCAATACCACTTGGACCGGTACCAAAAATACCACTACTTTTAAACAAGCTCCACTCTGATAAAAGTTGACGGAGGCCACTGGTAACTTCAGACACCATAACCGGGTCCATCTTCTCTTCAGCGATACGCTCAGCAATCTCAGCTTTCTCTGATGATTCAATCATCTGCTTATGCATAAGCTCTTCTACCTGTTTAGTCTTAGCGACCGACGTGATTACCGGCGCAACTACAGGAGTAGACACGGGTACCTCTTCTTTAGGTTCTGGTGGCGGACTAAGCGGTGTAACGGTTTCTTGCACTGTCTCAACCTGAACTGAAACTGGAGGTTCTTCAACTACCGGCTCTGGCGTTACGACTGGCTCAATCGGAACGTGTACCACTGGTGTCGTCTCAACATGAACACTTTTATCGAGGGTCGCTTCTACGAGCGCGAAAGCCTTTTCAAGTCTCTCCATAGCAGCAGCCAGTTCAGAGGCTTGTCCACCGTTACTTTTTTTCATTGCCTCAAGAAGTGCGTTCATATACTCGCGACCGAGTTCATTGTGCGCCTCAATCAAATTCACCGGATTGCCGATTTTTTCGTTAACAAGTTTCTTAATTTCGTTTATACGATCAACCGCCTTAACTGGGAGTGCCGTAGACGTAGTAGGAACACTAATGGGCTGAGCTGTCGGTTCTGCTGTCACAACTGGTTCCGCAGGTCCCTCTATCACGGCTTCTGCAACCATTGCTTCGTTCTCTCTAGGTACTGCTACCTGAGGGGCAACGGGTGCACTTGCTTCATAAGAAGCAGTCGGAGTCATAGGTTCAGTACTGGCTCGCTCGACTGGTTTTTGAGTTGCCACAACTGGAGTTGTACTCACCCCAAAAGTTGGCCTCGGGCGACCGATTCTTAGCTTTGAAACGGGTGGACGTTCTTCACTTGCTGAAGGCGTTTGTGTAGCGGGTAATACTGTTTCAGTCGCTGGTACTGAATCCGGCGTACACCCAATAACAATAATTCCAACTTGAGCAAATAACTCACAGGCATTGGTGAGGGTGGCTTGATCAAGGTTTTGCCGATAGTCAAACACCGCATCGCGGAGGGTATTTTTTGTGCCGACGTCTATCTGACTCCGGTGAATAGCTTTAAGGACAGCCAGAGCGTCGATTTCTTTGGTAATATCAAAAACCGTACCCGCTGTATGCGGTGCAAAAGAACCGACAGTTGAAGAACCTAGATCACCTCCCATAATTACTATTAGTATACACGATAGCAATAAAAATTTTGTTACAAATTTTTAAGTTGCCTGTGTATTACTTTAACACAGTCGCGTGCATGGGTTGCGAAATTTCTTTAAGTGCACCACGTCCCATCACAGCGATACACTCTTCTTTGAACGCAATTATTTCTTCGTCAAGAATAGTTTGAAACGATGCATGATGAGTAACCAAATAACTCATAAACACTTCTGGGGTTGGTTCGGTTTCGAGGTAGTGGTTGATAGCCATCTGTTGATCAGGAGTCAGTGTTTCGGTCAGTCGCAGTAAAGCCGACTCGATAATTAGTTCTCCGATTTGCGCTAAAAACTCAGCCTGCTCAAATTCGTTTAAGCTCTCAAGGCCAATTAGTTTTCCAACATCAGTTGTAAGTTGTTGTGGTTCCATAGTTAGTTTCTGAGGTTTAGCACGTGATTTCGACTTCCTGGCTGTACGAGCGTATGTTGGTCACCTGATACTTCTAGTCGGCCATCTCGCACCAGCGCTTCGACTAGATTGCTTAAGCTTGGAGAAGCTATTTGACTCTTAACTTCTTGACTGAGTGAATCTAATTGAGACTGAGCGTAATTAAAGAGAAACTTAGCAGTCTCAAAGTCAATTCCAACGGCTTTTTCAGGAGGAAAGTTTTTGATATCTTGATAAGCGACATTCATAAACTCGACCACTCCCTCACCAGACTGACCACTGGCGTTAAGTGTTTTAGCTATAAGCTCCGTGGTGGCAAGCACATCAACTTCAGTTTTAATCCGCTCATTAATTTCTTCAGCCGAGAGCGCCATCGTGTCTGACTCACTCATATTTTCCATAACCCGCTCTTTTGCTTCGGTAATAATTTCTGCAAGCTGGTTTGCCTCGAGCGAATCATACCGATTCGCGTAAGAAACAACTGATTCAAGATCATTAGGTGACACATCTACTTCTACCGGTACTAGAGTAGACTGAACTGTTAACTCTTCGTTCACAGAAGAGAGAGGTGCGGCTTCAACCGTAGGAGTAACTTCTGGTTCAGGCGACAAAGAGACTGCCTCAGAAGCTTGACTAACGGTACTACTGACTTCTGGTGGAAACATTTGATAAAGAATTGGTACCATGTCGAGCCTTTCACCGGGATACACAACATCAATGTCTCCACTATCAATCATCATTGCTCTGAGAGTGTCTGCAGAGGCAGTATGAATTGCTTCATTCATCACTTGCAAAAATTCCGTCTCGTTCACTTCCCCATGCTGTGGCACCCACCCAAGATGGTCAAACTGACCAACTTTCCAGCGCTCAAAGAGAATGTCAGACACAGTACTTGCTTTTTCAAAGGCTGGAGCATTTTGGTCAATTTTGTCAGGGTTCGGGACAGTGTGAAAATGTGTCTGGTAGCGTTCCGCACTGCTAAACTCAAGCGGTTTCTTTACAACCTCTTCTACCGGTGCAATATTTCCTTTTTCGAAAGCTTGAGGTTCTGTACCCGTCATTTCTTTGCGAGCTGGTGCTTCAGACACTTCTACCTGCAAATCCGCGACAGGAACCTCCTTCACCACTTCGTCTCCCCCGATTGCAGCACCCTCACCAGCAACATTAGTCGCTGACGCATCTGGGGTTGCTACTACTCCATCTAATTCGACGTACCCGGACTGACCAGGTTCGATGGTAATTACAATCGGATCTTTTTCGTATGTAAGAGGGACTTCACTTTGAGTTATCGATGGCGCTTGATCAGCACTAGGAACAAAAGTTCCTGAGCCAGTACCTGATTTTTGCGTCACACTGTCCACTAAATTTTGAAACACCTCGTCCACACCAACCCCTCTGGCACCAAGACCAGCCGTAGCACCAGCTGCTACTCCACTCACGAATGCAACGCCACTGACAGCCTTCTTCGCTGTTTTTTCTCGTTCTTCACCCTTATCGAGTGCCGACTCAAATTGCACTAAATTACTGGCGTCAAAAGCACTGAGTTTATTTTGCCTACCTTGATTCCGGAGTGCATCTATCGTGGCGTAGCCACCTTTTTTTACTCCTAAGCGAACTCCTACACCAGCTGTCAAACCAGCTAAAACCGGTATAAGACCCACATTCCAAACTGAAGCTCCTAAGATGGCTCCCCCAACTGCAATTTTTGCTTTTGGATTTAGCTTATCGAACTTTTCCTTCATACGTACAAAAGTACCTTTTTGCTCAAACGAAAGCACCGCTTCGCGAAGCGCGAGCTCTTGCTCTCGATAGGACTTGTATGAAACATCAGCGGTGTGTTCTGCAGGAATTTTATTAATTCTATCTACAAGCTCCAGACGTTTAACCCGCAACGCTTCTTTTTCCATTTCAGTATGAATTGGATTTTGTAGCTCGCTGTCTAGTAAACCCACTTGTTTTTCCAAGCCGTCTCTTCCTATGACACCAGTTCCTGTATACCGCTCGGCTTTGGTTTTACCAAAGAAGCGCCCGCCTACCATCGCTTTCGCTTGTTCAGGCGTGAGTGAAGTACCAGCCTTTGTTTCTTTCTTAGTCAAATACTCTTGGAGTGCTTCGGCGTACGGTTGCTTGGCTTCTTTATAGCGGTAGGCAATTTGCTCCGCTGCAGTAAAGAGCGCATCGCGTCGGCCACGCATTTCATCTCTGGCTCGGTCTGAGTGAGCTGGATTTTTTAGCTCAGCTTCAAGTTGCGCTAACTCTTTTTTTTGCGCGAGAAACTCCTGACTATAATACGCTTTCTTAGCGGAAGAAAATTCTTTATGCTTTTCATCAAGTGCTATTCGTTCAGCTGATTTAGGTCGATAGTTTTCTTTCGTTGTTTCTGGTATCTGTGTATCAGTGGACAAAGATTCTACGACTTCTGCTTCTTCTATCTCCCTAGCTTCTCTTACCTGCTGTTCATCTGGCTTTACTTCTCCATCTTTAAAGGGCTCTTCAACTGAGAGTACACTGTGGTGTACCCATTTAGTAAATTTTCCAGCTTCGTCATGCCCTGCTAGCTGGACATCACCAGAGGTTTGATCTATGTCTACAACCTGACAAAGTGTATATCCACCAGCCTTACGCGGTACATAAAACATTTTCCCTAGTGCTACTTCAGCTAGAGACACTTCTTTACCTAAGACTTCACCTTTTAGAAACGCCTCGGCACTTTTTTCGTCTTCTGCTGGTGATTCGCGCGGTGGCTCGGTATCTTCCGGTGTTGGTGGCTCTGTAGCTAAGGACTCTTCTGTTTCAACGTGTGGATTTTCGTCAGTGTTTGTTCCAGTCTGGGTAGCCTCTACTTCTCCTTCAATGTGTGCCTTAGGTTCACAAATAAGCGTTCGCAATTCAATCAGTTCTTCGCGTAGGCGGTCAGATTCCATTTGCGTAATTTCATTATCAGACTGGCCTTCGTTTGCAAGTCGTTCTTCGTACACTCTGATTGCTCTATCAAGCGACATAATCGCAATGTTGAGTGTTGATGGTGTCAGCGGATTCCGACCGAGCCTATCAGCTTCTGCTACCAAGGACTCGTACTCACCGCGCATTTTTTTCAAAAATACTTCATCCTCGGAAATATTTTCAGTTATTATTCTTATATTTCGTGGGTCCGTTTGTTTCGACAGTTCCGCTTGTTCGTCTAAATCCAGATACTCACCTGGTGTCCATTCTTTATTTTGCCATTTCTCAAATCTAACTGAGTCACGTTTATTAAGATTTCGGTTATCTTTTATAAAAGAGGGTGGAGTAGTTACTTGAGACACAGCTGAGAAACCGTTGTTTACAGGAAGTTCAGGTGGGTTTTCTTCCTGTTTCGGTTTTTTATTTAAAATACTAACCTCAATACTGCGTGCACGATTCAAGACGTCTTCAGTTTTTAACGTGCCCGTTTCCTTATTAAAGTTACTATGCGCTTTCTGTTCTAACTGAAAATTTAAGGCGAATAAATTCTGAATCTCGTCACTTGTGTAGCCAGCACTCAAAAGTCTCTCCTTAAATAGTGGTAATACTTTTGCATTGTATACTTCTTCAGTCAGTTCAGGATTTTCTTCTAAGACTTCGCTTACTTGGTTAATAAAAGATCCTTCATCGTTTTTCAATTTTTCACTGACAAACGTATTAAGTTCAGCCGTAGTTTGAGGAGCAATTTCTGAAAGTTGTTCGGGTTTGACAAAAAACTTTGAAAAGTGCTTTCCGTCTTTATCGTAAGTGACTTGAGCTAGACCATTTTCGTCTACATCAACTATAGTTACTTCTATAGGCTGATTCCCAATTAGTAGTAAGTACTTTTGGCCAATTTGATGTGCTTTTTTACCAGAAGTAGTTTCTGCTTCAGATTTAAGAGTAGCCATTTCTTGTTCACTTGAAATAGCTTCACCTAGGTCAGCTTCAGCTAAAGAAGACTCTCCTAAAACAAGATTGCTGTCGCTAGTCCTGGCGAGTGTAGAATACCGCTTACCAAATCTGTTACTAGGAGTAGATTTTTCTTTGATCTCAATCAGGTCATCAGCTTTCACAGATTCCCTGAGTAATGCTTGACCATCTACTTCATGGCTTACTATAAATGCGCTCCCGTTTGCTTCATTTGCTTTCGCTATAACACGAACTTCAGTCAGATTATTATTTATAAGCATTTGGTAGAATTTTCCGACTCTTATGCTAGGTTCCTTTACAGTAAATTCTACAGCCGCCACCTTATGCTTGTCTGGTTCTTTACCAGTAATTAGTTCATTTTGATTGCTTGGCTGGTTGATTTCTGAGGTTGATGCTTCTATTTGAGCAGTCGGCGCTTCTTCATCTTCATAGGCAAGTTCGATTTCTCTTTCTAGAGCAGCCTGTTCGACTCGTGTATGAGCTTCTGATAATACGCCATAAAGACGTTCAATTTCACTAACTACTTCAGCTGTAATTTCCTCGTCTTTATTTTTTGACCATTCTACTAGTTTAAGTTGATCTTTAAGTAATGCATATGCATTTTGAAAGTCACCATAGCCATCGATCTCGAGGTTAGGTGACGACTGTCCACTTTCATGAGTCGTAATTGAGTCTTTAAGTAACCGAACCTCATTAAACATGCGCACGGCTTTTCGAGCTAATTCTTTCCGTTCCTCATGATCTACCAGTGACAGTTCTGCAGTACCACCGGCAGCACCATGCTCCTCTGTCACTTCTTGCAAAACTTCCTCTCCGGGTATTTCTCCTACTGCTTCTGGTTGTTCAGTATTTACTTCGGTCTTGTTTAGCAGCTTCTCAACCTCCGCTTTCCAAACACTATCAGCTGACGGTTTTTCTTTAACTACCTCTCTCGGTAGCGGAGGTGGTACAACTACATCACGAACACGACCACGCTGTGGTCTGTTGTATTTTTTCCCTCTACTTTCTAATCCCCACTCTTCTTTCATACGTACTTACATCTTAGCAAACGGATTCTCGGTTGGCACTGTTTCTTTTTGATAACGTTTATGAATCTCTGCTTCAATCTCGTCTCGTGGTCGTCCGTAACGGCTATTGCTTTGAGCAATAAGCGCTTGAACACGAGTTGGGTCAGTCACTGGCGGGGCAAAGGTGCTGAGACTAAATGGTTTAGTCGGAATACCGCTCGCGAGTATCCGCATATACGCAGTTTGGTTGGGTACATTCATGAGGTCGGCAGCGGTGAAGGTTGGGTGGTACTGATGCTCAAGAAACTGTGCATCTTCTGGACCAACTCGAAACGCCGCCATTGACCCCACGTTTCCAAACACCGATTCTTTTATTTTTTCATCCAGTTGAGCGATAAATTGGTGAGCAATAGTCAGGCCAAGCTTATACTTGCGCGCTTCAGACAGAATCGCTGAGATAGAGTTCGTCGAAACGTTTTGGAACTCGTCCATGTGTAAGTAAAACGGTGGGAAACTTCGACTCGCGTCATCAACTCGCGACAGCGCCGCCATCAAAAGTTTTCCCACCACAATCATACCGATAAGGTTGGCATTAATTTCCCCTAAGCGACCTTTAGAAAGGTTCACGAGAAGTATCTTCCGCTCATCCATAATCTGCCTGAAGTTAAACGAAGATTTTTGTTGACCAATGATTGGTCGCATGTAGTCGTTGGCGGTGAAGACATCGAACTTTGAAACGATGTACGGCACAATGTTTTCAAGTGACGCTTCTCCACCTGCCTTGGTGGCTATCTCACGCCAAAACTGCACCACGACTGGATTTTTCGCTTTCTCTAGTTTCATCCGCCGGTACTTACTGTCTGCCATTACCCGACTAATATCCATGAGGGTATTTCCGCTACTTGGGTCTTCCATCACAAGCAACGTCGCGTTGCGGAAGTACTGCTCAAACATCGGGCCCATCGACTCTGGGTTTGCCCCATAGAGTTTTTGGAAAATAGAAAACAGTTCGTTTACCACAAACGTCTTCTGTTCAGGCTTCTTTTCGTCATACTCAAGCATGTTGAGTCCAACCACTGAGTCAAATTGTGACGGGTCAAAATAAATTAAATCCTTTTCACGTTCCTTAGGAATACAACTCACGATATCTTCTATGTCGGTACCGTGAGGGTCAATAAAGCAAACACCGTGACCAGCCTCGATGTCTTGCACAATCATGTTCTTCATCAGAGTCGTCTTACCCGTACCAGTCTGACCAATGATGTAGAAATGGCGCATGCGATCGAGCTCACTGATGTAGATATCCTTCTTTTCTCCTCGATGGTCGTTAAAACCAAGGAGCGTACCAGTAGTTGGTGTATTGGTTGGCGCTGACGCCGTCTTAGCTCTTGATTGCTTAAACTGTGGTGAGCTATCGATACCCGCACCCGGAAAGTGAAGCACGGTGGCAAGCTCGCGGAGCGTCAGCGGTAATGCGGTCGCGGGTACAAAATCCCTGAAGGAAAATGCTTTCACGGCTTGTGTAAGTGCACTCCCCTTCAAGACTGAAAACACGAATCGATTACTTTGGGTACGTTCAAACTGATTAAACGTTGATTCGATTTCAGATAAAATTTGTTTTGAGCGAGACTCAGTCGTTGAAGACACGGCGATACGTATATTAACGTCCAAGACTGGGTGCTTAATTTTCTCTGCAAACAGTTCGAGTGCTTCTGTGTCAATATGGTCTCGGGTTGGTAGTGCTTCTTCTTTTTTCTTAGCAGAATTTGAAAACACGAGCTCTTTTAAACTGGCCACCACCTCACCACCAAGCGAACTTCTCGCTATAGCGTCAGACACTTTCATACCGCCACGAACGCGTTTAATAATCCCTTCATACACCCCGGTGTATTTTTGGGGAGCACGACGAATAACAAACTGCAAAGCGGCTCCCCCACCTTCACGTTCAATTTTTGAAAAGGCGTTTAAGATAACTGCGAGCGGATCAGATTCAAATGATTCTTTCGTCGCAATCGGATAGATGTGGTGCTTTTTGAGCTCTGCCCTGGCAACCAAAGAACTTCCACCGGCCACAAAGATGTTGTAGTCATGAATCTGCTCCGTCAAATGCGCGTGCGGATACAGTGAAAGAAGATGTTTTTGAAACAGGTCGACATACTGACTCGGTACCGCGACATAAAAAACAATGTCGTCACTCTTATCAGCTACGGCAATTTCTATCGCGTAGTGGGTGCTGGTTTCATACTGACCCACATTCTGCATACCAGCATAAAACTGTTCCATCATGCTAACGAGCTCAGACAGCTGGTACGACTTACCTTTTTGCTCGTTTACTTCAGGTAGTGACACTTCAAACAACGTCATATGTAGTACCTGCCACGGCGGGACACCTTCTTTTAAGTTCTGAACGGTCGCGCCAGACTTTACATGCTCAATCAAGCGACGGTGTACTTCGTCAGTCATGAAGGCGTTCTTAGTTTTTTCAAGTACCGTGAGAGCATTGTGAACACCCCTTTCTATCGCTATCTGCACAATTTCTTCTACCGGCTCTCTCGCTGAGTCAACCTGCTCGACCCGCCGAGCGAGCTCGTCAGGTTTGAGCTGGTGGTCTTTTTCAAGTACCGTGTTCGGGGTAAACGTACCGTACTCATGGAGTTCAGCCTTGGCCACGGTTTCGTGGTCAGTCCTGTCTGTCTCTCCCGAACGGTTAAACAACTCACGCTCGCGCGTCGCTATCTGCTCACGCAAATACGCAATCTCTTCCTCGGGGGACGAGAATCTTTTTGGGATACCTTCAGCCATACATCTATTATATGTTGCTCTGGCACTTCTCACGTCACCTCATGGGTGGACAAGACTTTCCTGTATTACAAAATAAAGTATTAGGCAAATTCCCAAACGGTGATTTTGAACAAAGACGTATTCAAAAACTGTCCAATTTGATGTAATCAGGTGCAAAGCGATAATTCTCGAGGAAGTACGCGAAGAGCAGTTAATTTTAGAAGAAGCCGTATTTCATATACGGTGACTGAAAAAATTAGCGGCACGACAAAGTAATTTCCGAGAATTATCGCTTTGCTAAGATGGAGCGCTTGTAGGTGTCTAGGTGTTCCAGCGCAATCCCCGTCCCCTTCACCACACAGAAAAGTGCTTGGTCTGCCACCACTGCTTTTACTCCCGTTCGACGCCGAATTAGTTCAGGAAAGTTTCTTAATTGTGAAGTACCGCCGGTCATAATAATCCCGCCATCAATAATGTCTGAAGACAGCTCAGGTGGCGTATTTTGAAACACGTCCTTAATAGCGCGAATCATGTCACGGAGTTCTTTTGAGATAGCGCGCACGATTTCGTTCGTTTTAATTTCAGTTGTTCGGGGCAAACCAGAGACAACATCGCGTCCCTTAATAGTCATGACCAGCTCTTCCTCCAGGGGAAGCGCTGAACCGATTTGAATTTTTACTTCTTCGGCGGTTTTCTCACCTATTGAAAGATTTTTACTTTTCTTAACATAGTCAATGATAGCCGAGTCTATGCGGTTGCCGGCACACTTCACGGAGTTGGCAGCCACAATGCCCCCGAGCGCAATTACTGCCACGTCGATAGTTCCACCTCCTATGTCGACAATCATATGTCCCTGCGCTTCATATATAGGTATCCCGGCGCCAATCGCTGCTAGAATCGGCTCCTTAACCACGTAGGTGTTTTTTGCTCCGGCGTTCGCCGCTGCTTCAACCACCGCCCGCTTTTCGGTTGAGGTCACGCCAGCTGGCACAGAAATCATCACTTCAGGTCTGAAGAGTTGGTATTTCCCGAGTGCCTTCCGCAGAAAATAGCGAAGCATGGCTTCAGTCACCCGATAGTCGGCAATCACGCCGTCTTTCATCGGTCGATAGGCACGGATGTTTTCCGGTGTTCGCCCAATCATTCGTTTTGCTTCACTACCGACGGCCAACACTTTGTTATCGCTTGAAATTGCCACGACTGATGGTTCATTGAGAACAATTCCCTGTCCGGGTATATACACGAGGACTGTGGTGGTGCCGAGATCAATACCGATCTTTGGAGTAAATCGATTAAACATATAAGACAGCTATAGTAGCCTAAATCGAGGAAAATTGAAACGAAAGCATAAAAACCACACTCCACAGTGGTAGGCTTGCACTATAGCAGATACGCTATATCATGTTGTGTATATGCAAACACACATCGGAGCAAGAATTGCGCAGATTCGGGAAGATGTTGGGCTAACACAGAAGGAACTCGCTCTACTTATCAAAAGTACTCAAAGCGCCGTGGCGCGCATCGAGTCAGGCAAGCAAAATGTTTCAACTGACCTACTTCGTAAAGTGAGTACCGCTTTAAAGCGCAACATCGTGTCAGCCCAACCGGGTTCGGTCAACATCGCAATTGAGGGTGGCAAAAAACTGACAGGCACTATCGAAACCAACACTTCCAAAAATGGCGCTGTCGGCCTCCTCTGCGCTTCCCTTTTAAATGAAGGAACGACTATTTTAAAACAGATGCCCCGCATAGAAGAAGTGCACCGCATTATTGAGGTACTCGAGAGTATCGGTATGAAAATTGAGTGGAAGGACAAAGACGTACACCTCACTCCGCCAAAGAAATTCAATCTCAAAGCGATTGACGTCGAAGCAGCCAGGAAGACCAGAAGTATCGTCATGTTCATCGGTCCCCTTATGCATAAGCTCGCCACTTTTTCTCTTCCTCAGTCAGGCGGATGCAAGCTTGGTAGTCGAACTGTCCAACCACACTTTTTTGCGCTGGAACACTTTGGGGTAGATATTAAAACTACTGACGATGCCTTTGTGGTGAAGCATGTACCTAAAAAACCAACGGAGATTATTCTCTACGAGTCCGGCGACACCGTAACAGAAAACGCCCTCTTTGCTGCCGCTCTGACGCCATCAACCACCGTCATTAAGTACGCTTCAGCCAACTACATGGTGCAGGAAGTCTGTGCATTTTTAATTGCCTGTGGTGTAAAAATCGAAGGGGTTGGTACGACCACCCTGACCGTAACTGGTGTAAAGCAGATACATGAAACTATTACCTACACCCTGTCTGAAGACCCGACCGATAGTATGTTCTTCTTGGCGACCGCTATCGTTACTCAGTCAGCGATTACCATTACTCGCTGTCCGATTGATTTCCTTGAACTCGAACTCCTCAAGCTTGAAAAAATGGGCTTTAAATACACTAAGAGTAAGCCGTACTTGAGCCACAACGGTATGACTCGCTTAGTCGACATAACTACCAAACCATCGAAGCTCATGGCGCTCCATGAAAAGGTCTACGCGCGCCCCTACCCAGGACTCAATATAGACAATCTTCCCTTCTTTGCCGTAATTGCCACCCAGTCAACCGGACAAACACTCATTCACGACTGGGTCTATGAGAAGCGCGCCATCTACTTCACAGAGCTCGACAAACTCGGTGCTGACACGGTGCTCGCTGACCCGCACCGTATTTACATCAACGGCCCGACCAAACTCCGCCCAACTGAACTTATCTGTCCGCCGGCTCTCCGCCCAGCCACCATCCTTCTTATTGCTATGCTTGGTGCCAGTGGGCGCTCGGTACTGCGCAACATCTACAGTATTAACCGCGGTTACGAAAAACTCGTTGAGCGCCTCAATAGTCTTGGTGCCGACGTGTCGTACATTGAAGAGTTTTAAAAAAAATATGGAGCAATTTCCACCTAACGCACATGAAAGTGAGCAGGAGTCAGAGCCACTATTTGAGATAAAAACTGAGGCGGAACTGTTCTCACTCCTTCGTAAGTCGTATGAACTTTCTCAGGGAAATCCGAACTTGCAGGAAAGTCTCTTAGCGGCAGCGTCTCAGTTTGTTGAGTGTAAGATTGATATCTCTAGTAGAACTTCAATAGAGAGCTTGAGAATAAACTTTTTCAAAACACTTGGCGTGTCCATTACTGACGACAATGAGCCCAGTATTGAAAGTGACGCTGACGACTTTAAGTTGTATAAACACGGAACACATATTCGTGTGACTGATGGGGACCTAAAAGACGAAACAACAAGATTTAGCAATTACTTAAACGTATTAAACACCAAAGTGGCGCACGGCTCTGTAGGATCGCTCACGAAAGGTATATGGTTTCGTGACTGGCGTTTTCTTTCAACCCCTACTAATGGCCGTCCGGAACGTAATAATGAATCACTGCCAAACAATGGACCGAGAGACGGGTGGTCAAGTGCTGGTGTAAATTACTTAATTCGCAAAAATAGTTGTGGCAACGAAGTGTTTGACCTTGTACTAGCGACGCTTTCACCAGAAAACCGTGTTTGTACTCCCGAAACTGTTCAGAACGTAGTTTCAATCTACAACCAACACCACCCAGATACACCCGTTGACGAGACTCAACTTGAGTCATATCTTGCTGAAAACGCTTCAAATTAGCTTGTGCAGTGTGAAAGTGTCAATAAATCCACTTAAAATTCGCCGAGTGTGGACCTTTGTTATACTATGCTCTTATGTATATTGTTGAAGCTGTACCGCTTTCCCGCGGGAGCATTACCGAGGCGCTCACCTATTATAGTGCTGAGCAATTCCCCGTTGGAACCCTCATCACGATACCGATTAGAAAAAGTGAGGTGCAAGCACTGGTCGTGAACGTACAATCAGTTTCAGCAGCCAAAGCCGCCCTCAGGGCAGCCACTTTTTCACTCCGAAAACTAGGTGTACAAAAAAATCTTTCACACCTTCCAGAGAGTGTCCTCAAAACTGCCAAAACCCTAGCTGACTATTACCCCGCCGAGATAGGCGCTATACTCTTTGCGCTCCTGCCACCTGATGTACGAGCCGGAGTAACGCGCTATCCGGTACATGAGGATCTGGTACCTACGATGGCTGAAAGTTTACCGCCGCCAGCGGTACTAACCGGTACTACCGTTGACCGCTATATCGCCTACCGTAGCTATATAAGGCAGTCCTTTGCTCGAAAAGCCAGTGTGCTGTTTGTGGTACCAACCGGTGCTCACGTAGCCAAGGCCGTAGCCGAACTCAGTCACGGTATTGAAAAGCGCGTCGTGGTTTTTTCAGGTACGCTCACAAAGAAAAAACTTGAGCAATCCTACGCAGACTTCTTGAGTAAAAAAGAATCGATTCTTATTATTGCCACTCCCTCCTATAGTATGCTCGACCGAAGTGACATCGGTACAATTGTTATCGATGAATCTGGCAGTTCATACTACCGCGCACGCACAAGGCCCTACCTAGACGCACGAGAGGTTCTTAAATTATACGCCAAGCTAACCAAACGTTCAGTGATACTTGGCGACACCTTAGTTGCCACCGAAGACGAGATTCAGAGGCGAGAAGAAATCTACACGACATTTGAAGAACACGTCCAAAGAATTCAATTTACGGCCCCACTTACTATCGTAGAGAAACCCGAGCAGAAGGCCCCGAGCAAAAAGTTTAGTATCTTGCTACCGGAGACCGTCTCCGCCATTTTGCGCACACTCGAGTTAAAAGGTAAGGTGTTTCTTTTTTCAGCCAGACGCGGATTGGCACCGGTCGTGACCTGCTATGATTGTGGCTACTTATTCCGCTGTCCAGACAGTGGAGCACCCTATTCCCTTATCCGCACCCAAGATGGTGAGGTAGAACGACGCTGGTTTATTTCGAGTACCTCTGGAAAAAAAATTCGTGCTGCCGACGTTTGTCCAGAGTGTGGAAGCTGGCGACTACGTGAACAAGGTATCGGTATCCAACACTTGATAGACGAAGTGAGCGAGCGCTTCCCCAACACTCCACAGTTTGTCTTTGACGCAACCACAGCAACTACGCTGATTAAGGCAAAAAAGATTGCTCATGAATTTTCGGCAACGAAAAGTTGCATCGTCATTGGCACCGCTTTAGCTGTCCCGTATTTTAATTCCGATATCGACCTGTCTGTCATTACTTCATACGAAGCGACACGCAGTATGAATACCTGGCGCGCCGACGAAAGTATTTTTTCACTCATTAGTGCAATCAGACAAAAAACTACGAAAGACATGTATGTCCAGACTAGATCAGAACCGGAACCGCTCTTAAAAAGTATTCAAAAAGGTCTTATTGATTCGTTCTACACGGAAGAAATTTCTGTTAGAAAAGCGCTTCAGTATCCACCTTTTTCCACCTTTATTTTACTCACGACAAATGGCACCACTGAGCAGACCAACAGCTACGAAAGTACGATTGACGCTACTGTCCGTACTCACT
Source organism: Minisyncoccia bacterium (assembly GCA_041742075.1). Taxonomy (GTDB): domain Bacteria; phylum Patescibacteriota; class Minisyncoccia; order Phycocordibacterales; family UBA918; genus OLB19. Next base: position 45,473 of record JBGSJJ010000009.1, on the reverse strand, counting down.
CGGTTCAGTACTATAACGCCCCGCACTCGACACCCGAAAAAACCGTTCGCTATGGCCTTATCCGTATCCCGAAGAGTGAGTGGCCGAACCCTGAACTCATGCGCGCACTTTCTAGTCTGCCACCCTTTATAAAAATTGAAGTGAACCCAGAACGCATCGTGTAAGGATTATTCGCAAAATTTTTACCGTTTGCTATAGTACAACCATAATTATGGCTAAACTCGTCCCCGAAAATCATCCAGCACTTCACACCATTGCTGAGGAAATCTCTCCTGAAGAAATCCAAAACGGCACGGTGAAGAAGCTCGTCAAAGACCTCAAACAGGCCCTCAAGTCATACAGTGTAGATGGGTTTATTGCGGTCGCTATCGCTTCCCCACAGATTGGTATCTCGAAGCGATTGTTTATGATTGATGACCAAAGTACCGACCGCGAAAAACTTCCTTCCTTTGTGGCTATCAACCCCAAGATAGTTAAAATGTCGAAGAAAACCCACCTCGTTGGTGAGGGTTGTCTCTCAGTGCCAGACCGCTATGGTGAAGTTGTTCGTCATACGCACATCACCATGCGAGCGCTCGATGAAACCGGGAAGGCGTTTGAACGAGGCGCCAGTGGTCTGTTGGCTCAAATTATTCAGCACGAATGCGACCACTTAGATGGCATTCTCTTTACTGACCGCGCCGAGCGCATGTACACCAAAGAAGAAATGGAAAAAATGAATAAACGAGAAGCCAAGTAAAAATATGTCTAGTGTTTCACCTCGCTTTGCTTTTTTTGGTACTCCGGAGTTAGCTGTTACCGCTCTTGAGGAAATGGCCACCTTTGGTTACAAACCAACCCTGGTTGTTTGTAACCCCGACGCGCCGGTTGGTCGCAAGCAAATACTTACCCCTCCTCCAACCAAGGTCTGGGCTGAGTTAAACGGCATACCAGTTTTTCAACCAAGCAATCTTAAAAACGCTGAGGCACTTACCCCGCTTACAGAATCAACTTGGGATTTTTTTGTGGTTTTAGCCTACGGCAAAATTATGCCGGAATGGCTCATTAGTATTCCTACTTACGGAACACTCAACGCTCATCCTTCCCTACTACCTAAGTTGCGTGGAGCCAGTCCGATTAGAAGCACACTTCTGTCTGACCTCTCTGCTTGCGGTGTCACCATCATGCAGATGGACCGTGAGCTTGACCATGGCCCTATCCTCACTCAGCAAGCTGTTACTCTGACTGAACCAATTCCTGGTATGGAACTCGATACTACGCTCGCACGGATTTCTGGATGCCTCTTGGTAGACGTGATGCAAAAACTACCACTTGGAGAGATTACCGCCAAAGAACAAGACCACGACCAGGCCACGTTTTCAACAAAAATCACCAAGGACATGAGTGAACTCGTAATCGACCCTTATTCGCTACCAGACGGCACGAAAGCCTACGACATGTATAGAAAAATCTGTGCCTTTGATGGCTGGCCAGAAACTTTTTTTAGACACGAAGGTAAACGTATAAAAATTAAAGACGCAAAACTAGACGCATCAGGAAAACTTACCATTAACCGGATAGTGCCTGAAGGTAAATCCGAAATGAACTTTTCTGATTACGTTACGTAGACACCTCTGTGATTAGACTGTCCGCTTTTTCGAGCGCAACCAATTGAAACACTGTTTCCCCGATTTCATACTCCTCATTCTTGCTACATCTTTGCAGGCCTTTAAGCATAGCTCGGTTTAGTCCGGGAATACCCTCAAACTCAAATATCGCATTCAGTTGATCGCGACAAACATCAATCATCGTTTGGTGTTCACGCAAAAATGCATCTCTCTCTTCTCCAGTTAGACCAGTCAAAGTATGGAATTCATGCATGAGTTCACTAAGTTTGCGGAGCGCTAGACGCGGTTCAACATTTATAAGCACAAAGGAGTCAATCTTAGTAAATAGACCATCCTGCGCCGACTTACCACCTTCATATACCATTGTCTCCTCGAGTCTTTTAGCTCTATATTCAGCGGTCGGCTTTTTAATTTCTGGATTATCACTAACAATCCTAAATGGACTCTCACTCATAAAGTATACGTAAACTTATTTACCAAAGCGCATCATTTCTTTTATTTTTCTGCCACCCTTGCGCATCATACTTTCCTTTTTGGTACGTGCAGTACGGAGCTCTTGATCAAGCTCAGCGCGTACCACGTCAATCGCTCGTTCAAAACTTTCTTCGGTTGCTTCGGCTCGAAATAGCTTTCCCGCGAGCCAAAAGTTAGCTTCCACCCGATGAATTGGACCATTGTTATGGGGAGCCACTTGTTCAAATTCTATGGCAATTTTTACATCACTCTCAGAGCCAATATATTTTTCGAGTGATTGGAATTTATCTTCTACTACCTGCTTTATGTTTTCGGTGACATTTGTACGAGTGGTTTTAAATTGAATTGATGGAAGTGACATGTAATTTTTTTGTTACAAGCTAAAAAACATTTATTCGACAGGATCGCACACATGTATACTACGATGAAGTTGTACGTTACTGCTGTGAGGAGTTGACACGGTGCCGTTTTTTTCTTCGAGGTAGGCAATTATGGCTTCTGATTCATACAATTCAGTAGTCGTTTCAGTATCAATTAAAAAAGGTACCTGCCGTTTACCTCCTTTCTCAATCAGTTCATGGAGGTTTTGTTCGTCACTGATATCTTTCAGTTCAAACGATACACCGAGAGCGGTACCGGCCGCTAACACCTTCTGACAAAACTGGCACGTGGGTCGATAATAGAGTATGAGCATCGGAAATTTTGCTTACCTAGTAACAACTACAGTATACCAAATATATCAGCCCTGTGGACGAAATCAGTGCACGTTTATACAACCTCTCGTATGTTACACTTCATATAATTATGAAAGAATCACATTTACGGAGCATTTTAAAAGGTATTACCTGGCGAGTAATCGCCTCCGGCACGACGATGCTCACTGTGTATTTTGTTACGGGTGACTTAGGTTTAGTGGCGAGTGTGGGAGCCATCGACGTTACCATAAAAGTTCTTTTCTATTACACCCACGAACGGGTTTGGGGCAAAGTCCGTTGGGGCACGCTCGGTGTCGAGCCGACCTACAACAAGTGTGAGTAAAACAAAAAGAGCAACTTGAAGTTGCTCTTTTTGTTTACCGACAAATTTTTTTGACTGACTACCCTTCACAACTGATACAAACCGACTCCCCAACCGCCATGTGTACACGAGGCTTCACTGGAGCAGTGTCGACCACTGCTGGTAATTCAAAATCAAAATCTTTTTCCATATACCTACTAGTTTACCACGCCTAGAAATCACCTGCCGAGAGCTACCCTGTGCATAGTGAAAAAACGTTTATTTCATGGCTTTTTATGTCATCCTTCAGCAAAATTTCAACTTACATTAGCCTTTTGTGTATAGAAAAACCGCCCCGAGAAAACCCGGGACGGTGAGACAGCAAAAGCTGCAAGGACTAGAACAAGTGCGGTACGAGCAATACAGCGTAACCGTAGTGCGTCGCAATACCAGCAATGTAGCCAAGGCCAATTACTGGTGTGAAGCGAAGGTGACTCGCAAAGGTGTAGTGGCCACGTGCAGCACCCATGAGAGCCACACCCGCCGCAGAACCAATCGACAACATCGAACCTCCCACACCAGCCGTAAGAGTCACGAGAAGCCACTGCCACTCGCTCATCTCTGGATTCATCGAGAGCACCGCGAACATAATCGGAATGTTATCGATTAGTGCCGACAGTACCCCAACTCCAGCATTGGCGACAGTCACGCTCATCTCACGTGACATACCGGCCCAACTTTCGTACGCTGTGCTAGAAAGCAGGGATAGATAGCCAAGGTAGCCGATGCCTCCGACCGCCAGGATAATTCCGCCAAAGAAAAGCAGAGTATCCCACTCGATCCGCTGCACAAGAGGCATGACATCAAAGGGGTTGTCATCAGTCGAGCTCATCTTGAGGTAGTAACCAAACAGTTTGAGGAAGCTGAGGCCAAACAGCATACCGACAACTGGCGGGAAGTGGAAGAAGTTATGCCCCGCCACCGCACAAGCGATAGTCAGAGCAAACAACATCATTACCCGACGAGCGCCAACTTTCATGGTGACAACACTCTCCACACGATTACTCACTGCACGCCGGTTGGGTATGGTAAGCGACATAATGATCGCTGGCAACAGCCACGTTACAAGTGCTGACGGAAGGAGGTGGAAGAAGTCAAAGAACGGTAGGATGCCTGCCTGCCACACCATCAACGTGGTGATGTCGCCAAAGGGACTGAAAGCCCCGCCAGCGTTTGCTGCCACCACAATGTTGACACACGAAGCAGAGATGAACGCAGAGTTACGTCCACCGACCGCAATCGCGACTGCGCCCATTATAAGCGCAGTGGTCATGTTGTCTGCAACAGGTGACAAGAAAAATGCAATTGTGCCGGTAAGCCAGAAGAGCTGTCGATACGTCCAACCACCCCTGATGAGGCGCGAGCGAAGCGTATCAAAAACACGACGTTCCTCGAGCACATTCACGTAACTCATTGCTACCATGAGGAATACGAGAATCTCAGCCCACTCCCAGAAATTATGCCTGAGATGTTCTGCCGCTGCCTCAGCCTGCTCGGTACCATACATCGCGATACCGATCAGGAGCCAGATGATACCAGCAGCGAAGAGCACTGGCTTCGACTTTCGCAGATGGATTTTCTCCTCGGCAATTACAAAGATATAACCGACAAGTAGTACCGTGAGTGCGGCGTAGCCGACCCAGGTATTGGTGAAGGTAGTTGTGGTCTCGTGCACGGATGCACTCCTTTTATTGTGAAGATCCAGAATTACAAACCGGGGCCGATTATGCACCTCTTCTAGAGTGGTGTAAAGGTATACATACCCTCGCGTACCCTTAGAGGGAGGTACAAAGAGTAGAGCGGGCTTTCGCGTGAGAGCCCGCTCAATCAGCGCTTAGAGCGCATCATTCTTCTCGATTGTCGACCTTGTCCTGTCGACAAACATCGGGTTCTGGTCGCTCGTGACGCTTCCGCTCTTGCTCAGGCTTGTCGACAAAATAGAGCCAATAACCGATTACAAGTGGTAAAGTGATCAGAAATATGAGCTCATCAGTCCAGTCGTCGAAGGCAGGATGTCGATAGTCAATCAAGACCTCAATAATAACCGCCACTAGGACCACTGTGAAGAAAATGTCACGACCAGTAATCCGCTGATGCTTCCGTATGATGCGACTAGCGACGGGTCGATGGAGTGACCTCTGACCAAAATACCTCACCACAAGTAGCACCATAATAGGCAACAGGATTATAGATATCATCGAAATCAACACCGGGCGATCAATGCTTTCAGAGCCTAACCAGTCAAGCATAGGACTTCCTCCATTAGTTTTGTGAACTTCTAATTGATAACAATCGCTAAAAAAACGCTATTTGTCAATACTGGCGCTATTACTTGGTACAATACCCCACATTGCGCTAGTTTTACCCAGACTGTATCCGCGTCTATTTTCAGAATGCTAAAATATAGGTATGCAAAAAATAACAGGAGCATGTGGCTGTGGAGCAGTTTCCTATGAAGCCCAAGGAGAAATTACTGGCGTAATCAGCTGTCACTGCAAATTCTGTCAAAGACTTCATGGTAACTACAACCCGATGGTCATGACTGAAAAAGCAAACTTTCACTTTACAAACGAGACAGGCCTCGCTTGGTATGCGTCTTCAAGCGAAGCGCGCCGTGGTTTCTGTAACTTGTGTGGGTCGGCTCTTTTTAAAGAACAACTTACCGGACCAAACATCTTGATGGCAGTTGGCTCACTTGATGACACGACTGGTTGGAAAAATATAAAAAATGTCTTCACAGAAGAAGCTGGTCAGTACTACCTCATGCCTGAGGGTTCATAAGTTGATTAATGATGTAATCATGTCAGGTAAATCTTCTTTTTTGGGTGTTCTGTTTGTAGTAAGTTTTTTTCTGGTACCACAAGTATTTACAGTGGAGGCTAGTACCATAGCAAACACAAGTACTAGTACTCCTGTTTCTATACCAACCGGATACGCTGGTGCAAGCGTTGTTAAGTCACTCCTCACTACTTTCTTTAAAGATTCGCCCGCTATGGTTGAAATCGCTCGCTGTGAATCAGAGTTCAGACAATTCAACGACGCTGGTACTGTCTTGCGTGGCGGTCTTGGCTACGGAATGGTCGGTGTATTTCAATTCAATGAAGCGATCCACACCAAAGATGCTCTACGTCTTGGGTTTGACCTCACTACCCTACCGGGCAACCTCGGCTACGCGAAGCATCTGTATACTGTGTCAGGGACACAACCGTGGAATTCTTCTAAAGCCTGTTGGAATACTGCATCTAAGTCCGTCGTAAGTGTAGCTGATCGTGCCAAGCTACTTGCCCAAATCCAGCTTCTCCTTAAGCAGGTCGCTCTACTCCAAACCCAGCTGGCAAAGCTATAAATTTCTAATAAGTAAAATGTATTTGCAAAAAACACCCCAGGGGTGTTTTTTGCTTACGTCTAGACTTTTTAATTCACAAATTCATCTTTAAAAAACTTGTCCACAGTATATGCCGTATAAATAATAAATTCATTACAACCTATATTTTGAGCCATTTTTACAGTACCACTTTGAGCTTAATTCATGTACAATGATTAATGTAGATTGACCCCATCTATCAATAATCACGTTCATAATTTTATGACTGAGAATGAAAAAAATGACGAGTGCCTCGTACTCGCTAACGATAAAGTTGAAGCCTTGGAGGTAGAAGCCGAAAAAGTAGAGGAGAAAGTTGACGGGGCTCGTGCCACTGTTGCTGAAGTCCACGTCGAGGCTGCCGAAGTGCACGTGCAAGCAGCCGCCGTACATGTAGAAGCGGCCAAAGAACATATTGAAGCAGCTAAGGTCAATGAAAAAGAACCGGAGGAAGATATAACTATTTAGCTCTATATTATTAGGTACTTAAAATAACCCTGTAACGGGTTATTTTAGTTATTGCCGGGACTTTAATTCCTTTAACTTTTAGGCTATGCCTAAATCTTCGTCTCAGTGGCAGTTATTTCTTCTGCTTTAAATTCACGAAGGATAGCGCTAACTGCTTCGGTTTCTTCAGCATGAATGATAACAAGCACGTCACCCGCATCGACACGTTCTTCAAAATTCCTCGCCTGTGGTTCACTTACTCCCATGGAGATAAGGGCACCAACGAGTCCTCCAATAACTGCCCCCGCAACACCCGTACCAACCACTGCCCCTGCACCACCAGCGATGCCCAGAAATGTAGCCAAGGGTCCTGCTACCACGATTGGTCCAAGTGGCCCGAGTTAGACCAGCAATTCCTACCAAACCAATGGCTGCACCAATCATTCCACCTGTAGCAGCTCCACTAACAGCCCCTTCGGTAGCGGTCATAGTAGTAGAGTCACCAGCATTACCAGAAGTATTTTTTCCGTTTCTGTCTTTGTACATATACGAAATTTTGTCGTTCGATATATTTAATTCAGTATGCAACTTGCTAATAGCCTGATCTGCTACTTCAATGTCTTTGAATAAGGCAAAAATAATTTTTTTCATAATTTAATATTTAAGGTTCACAATATCTAATAACGTCAAATTGGCTCATTTATTGGATACTATTGCTAGAAATAATGTAGTGGTGAGTATGTACTAGCAGTATCATTTTTTAGACTGGAGCTGGTTACCTTTATCAGGCCGTAAGGGCACCAATTTCATGACACTTTCAAGTGTTTTTGGTATTCAGTTTTGTGGCTTAGGCGGTAAGCAAAGCTTTCTATTCTGCACTCACAAGAACAATACAAATGTAAACATTAGTATTGCTTGCTCGTTTGAACAGTAGGAATTTCGAAACTTACAGTTTCAGTACACCTTGTCGCTATTTTTGCAAAATAGCTGGCAAGGTTTTCGAATCCTACACGCAAGGTGTCCCACACCTTGCTCGCCGAAGCAAAATGAAAACCCCTTTCGGGGTTCATTTTGCTCCGGCGGTAGGATTCGAACCTACGACCAATGCGTTACACGACTTCCTATGTTTTCACAAAGGCGTGGACTATATCTTTACCTTATCCGCACGTGTGCGAAAGTAGGCACTTCGGTATCTAGTCTCTACGGCGCCCACACAGCATGTGTGGTTCCCTCGGTATTGGCATATCTAAATTTTAGACTTAGCGTTCACCGATATCCCAAAGAGTTCATCCTAAAGTTTCCAATAGGAGCTGCCTGCTGACAGCGCACTGCTCTACCACTGAGCTACACCGGAATCTCCTCTTCTACTACTCACCAAACTACGGTGAGTGCCTGTCATTGTACAGAAAATGCCAATAGTTTCAATAGACGGTCGCTAATACCGAAAATGGGCCATATAGTATACTTTAAGCATCTCTAGCCATCATGACTTCCAATGAATCTATTCCCCGTCCGGCATATATAAAGATCATACTTTTGACTATTTTTGTTGGTTTTGGCGGTGCACTTGGTGCAATAATTCTTCATGTACTCATACAACTAGTAACCAGCATTTCTTTTGGTTTTAATGGTGCTGGTACCTTTATTTCCAGCGTAGAATCGCTCCCGGTTTGGTATCGTGTCTTTCTTCCCGCTCTTGGTGGACTTTTGGTCGGGGTTGTAATACATACAACAAAAGCCTATGACGCCAGTGGTGAAGGTGTGCCCGAGGTGCTGTCAGTACTAGCTCTTCGGGGTGGAAAAATCAATCGCTTTGTGGCACCCATTAAAATTCTCACCTCCACACTCACCATTGGTACCGGCGGTTCAGCTGGTCGAGAAGGTCCGATAATTCAGATTGGCGCAGGAATCGGTTCACTCATTGGTCAATACTTTAAACTAGATACCCGCGAGTTAAAGATGCTCCTCGGGGCCGGAGCCGCCGCGGGTATTGGGGGTACGTTTGGGGCACCGCTTGCCGGAGTGATTTTTTGTAGCGAAATTTTGTTTCGAAAGCTTCCGCTCATTAGATATGGACAATTTCTACTGACTGGTCTCATCGGGGCGTACGTTACCACTTTTGTCATTGGTCAGCCGGTGCTCGCATTTAACTTTTTGGGAGAAGTGAGTTTCTTACCGCAAGACCTGGTGACAATTGTCGTGTTGGGCATCCTCGCTGGAGTAGTAGCGGTACTCTTTGGCTACTGTTTTCGCATTACGACAAAAGTTTTTACCAATCTACCAATTCACTATATCTTAAAACCTGCTCTCGGAGGTTTGTTGGTGGGATTGATTGCGCTACTGTTCCCCTATGTGCATGAGCCAGCGAGCTATCCGTTTATACTCAATTCTCTCTCTGAAGTAACCCTGCCATTTTACCTCCTACTTGCTCTCCTGATCGCAAAAATTGTTGCCACTTCAATCACCCTAGGTAGTGGTGGGTCAGGTGGAATTTTTGCGCCAGCGCTATTTATCGGGTGTATCCTTGGCAGTTCATTTGGAGCTGTACTTGAAAATCTACCTTTTATTGCGGTTGATTCGACACTTTTAATACTACTTGGTATGGCTTCCCTGTTTGCAGGAGTTGCTCACGCGCCATTTACCGCCAGTATTATTGTATTTGAATTAACTGATGAACCACTGCTCATTATTCCACTCATCCTCAGCACTATAGCTGCCTACTCTGTTGCTTCACGCCTTCACCCACTCTCACTGTATGGAAAACGCTCTGATTAATACAATGTAAAATCACTATGCCTGAACTCCCTGAAGTAGAAACTGTGCGCATCCAACTGAAGCGAGCCCTTATCGACAAGGAGATTGCCGAAGTTGATGTGTTTCACCCAAAGACCACTGCTTTTAATAGTGCCTATAAAAAAATTCTAACCGGTAAGGTATTTGCTGACATCGACCGGATTGGTAAACTCCTAATTTTTTCTTTTAAAGAAGAGTCTGATTTGTTTTTACTTGGTCACTTAAAAATGACTGGTCAGTTCTTTTACGTTGATACACGTGGCGATGTAAGTGGTGGTGGACACTCTCAGTCAGCCACTGACCATCGTGAGCTTCCTGGAAAACACACCCGAGTTGCCTTTCACTTTACTGATACCACTTCTTTATATTTTAATGATATGCGTTTGTTTGGGTATTTTAAAATCGCCGACGCAACTGAGGTAGCTCGTGCTCGGTCTGGTTTTGGTCCAGAACCGATTGCAAAAAACTTTGATACCGTGTGGTTTGCTGATGCTATACGGAAGCGGAAAACAAGTGTCAAAGCAGTTTTGCTTGATCAATCTTTTGTCGCAGGGCTGGGAAATATTTACGTTGACGAAGCACTCTGGCGAGCAAAAGTACGTCCGACCCGAAGTGCCAAGACGCTGAGTAAAAAAGAAGCGTTATTGCTCGCCCATGAAGCCGGAGCAGTGATGCGTGAAGCTATCTTAGTTGGCGGGACAACCTTTCAGCATTTTCTTGATACCGAAGGTAGTACTGGTAACTTCACTTCATATCTTAAAGTCTTTGGTAAACAAGGAACACCTTGTGCACGCTGTGGCACTGAGATTAAGAAAATGAGAGTGGCTGGTCGGGGAACCCACTACTGCCCTTCGTGCCAAAAGTAAGCCCATACGCTACACTACCTACCATGCACGCCAGTATCGAACCCTCGTGGCAAGAAGCTCTCAGAGATGAATTTGAAAAACCTTACTTTACTGAACTCTCAAGCTTCGTGAAAGAAGCCTATCAACACACTACCGTCTTCCCCCCTAAAGAACAGGTGTTTACTGCTTTCAATCAATGCCCGCTGTATACAGTGAAGGTCGTTATCCTAGGTCAAGACCCGTACCACGGACTAAACCAAGCCCACGGCCTGGCCTTTTCAGTTTTGGAAGGAACCCCACTTCCCCCGTCACTTAAAAATATTTTTAAAGAAATCGAAACTGATACTGGCCACGAGCCTCTAAACTCAGGCGATCTTTCATACTTATGTGCCCAGGGGGTGTTTCTTTTAAACACAACGCTCACGGTAGAAGCTCATAAAGCAGGTTCTCACCAAAATAAAGGCTGGGAGATGTTTACTGATGCTGTTATTAGTACCCTCTCTCGCGAGCGCGAACATGTGGTGTTTTTGCTGTGGGGTAATTACGCCCGAGCAAAAGGTATGCACATCGACCGTTCTAAACACTTAGTTTTAGAATCAGCTCATCCGTCTCCACTCTCAGCCTACAAAGGGTTTTTTGGCACTAAACAGTTTAGTCAGACGAACAACTACCTCAAAGCGTACGGGCAAGAACCAATTATTTGGTAACAAAAAGACTAAGGGCGGAATACTAACCATTTAAGCAACTCAACCAAAGCTACGTTTGCTACTACCCATAGAAATACAAAGCCATACCACGGAAGACTCAAGCTTGTAGTACTAAAGGTATCTTGCAGGAAGGGTACCGTGAGCGAGAGCGCTAAGAGGGCAAAACCTGCCAGTACGCCGTAGTTCATAAAGGTATTTGAAAATGGGTTATAGGTCCAAAGCGGTGCGTACATGTTTCTAAATGAGTACGCAATGACCAAAATATACGAGGAGAAACAAACAAAAATGAAAGTCTGCACGGTCTCAAGTGGAAGCGCGAGCTTAAGCAGTCCATAGTACAGACCAAAGAGTGCTCCTGAACTCACTACCGAAACCACAAAGGTGATTATCTTCACTCGTCCACTGATTATCTCCCGACCTCCTTTCCGAACTTGACCTGTTTCCTGGTTGTTGGTATCAAAAGCAAACGCAATTGCTGGTAAACTTCCGGTAAAGAAGTTAACCCAAATAATCTGCATCGCGGTAAGTGGAAGTGGAAGAGCGAGTAGTAAACTTCCCCCAATTAAAAACACTTCATCAAGACAGCTCGACATCAAATACACAAATGTCTTTCGGATGTTATGCAGTACACGCTTCCCTTCTTCGATAGCTGAGACAATGGTCTGAAAGTTATCGTCAAGCAAAATCAAATCAGCCACACCCTTTGCGACATCGCTTCCCGAACCAACCGCAATACCGATATTTACGGCCTTAAGCGATGGCGCGTCATTTACACCATCTCCCGTCATAGCGACAATCTCTCCTCGCGTCTGATATAGCTTCGCAATCCTAAGCTTATCGGTGGGTGTCACGCGGGCAAAAATACGTATTTCTTTAAGTGCTTCACCAAGGGCGCGATCCGAAAGCTGGCGCATGGTTTCGCCCGTGATCACCTGATTAGGCGAGATTACCCAACCGAGGTCACGCGCCACTGCAACTGCGGTACCGGCTAAGTCGCCCGTAGCGATAACTACTCGAACTCCGAAGTTTTCTATTTGTTTAATGGCTTTTGGCACCTCTTTTCGGACTGGATCAAGGAACGAAATAATCCCCACAAACTGCAACTGGGTAATATCGGCTGGGGTGTGGTTTCCATGAGTATGCGAAGCCTTATCGATGTACGATACCGCGACACCAAGTAACCGCTTCCCTTCGGTACTTTCTGTTTCAATATACTTAGAGACTACTTCCTTGTCTTCTTCACGCATACTTGTTCGGCTAAGCAGTACGTCAGGCGCGCCAACCACTATGTGCGCGTAGCCTTTTTCTTTTCCAGTCAGATCAGAATCTAAATCAAGCATTCCCTCAGTGACCGAAAATTTATGGGTTGAGGCAAATGGAATCAGTAACCGATATGGTTTCTGACTATGCAGTTCTGAAACTGGAATCCCCATGAGCCCAGCGGTCCGCACCAACGTCGTTTCAAGTGGACTCCCACTCATGCGCCACACCTGTGGTACTTCATGAGGGTTTTCGATAATCACGGTGGTTCCGGCCGAAGCGAGGGTAACTAACTCTTTCTGCGCTTGGCTATACTCGTGGTACTCAATTTTCTTGTCCCCGAGCGTACCTTTGGCAATATGTTCAATAGTCGCAACGGTAACAAGTTCCAGCTTCGCTTCGGTGAGCGTACCGGTTTTATCTGTCATAACCACAGTTGTTGAACCGAGCGTTTCCGCTGCTGTGAGTGTTCGCATAACCCCTTTTCGCTTCGAGAGGCGCTCAACACCGACGGCCAGCACTGCTGTAAGCGCAATCGGGAGGGCCTCAGGTATTGCTCCAACCGCTACCGCGACTGACACGAGAAACATTTCATATATAGACTCACCCCGAGAGACGCCAAGGGCAAATACACCAGTTACGAGAAGCGAGACGACTATGGTAATTACCCACGCCAGTTTTACCATCGCTAACTGAAGTGGTGTTTGTTCGCGCGGAGTTACGCTCACGAGCTCAGCGATTTTTCCAAACTCAGTTTGCGCGCCAATTGTTGTTACAACCATCAGTCCCCCGCCCTCAGTTACCAGCGTCCCACCAAAACAGGTATTAATTCTGTCTGCTACTCCCACCCCTTCCTTAAGCACCGTTACTTGCTTCACGGTCGGTAGCGACTCACCTGTCAATATAGCTTCATCAATACTTAAGTTTTGAGCTGATAGTAACCGGCCGTCAGCAGGTACTCGACTACCGGTTACCAAATGAACTAGGTCGCCGGGCACTACATCGCGCGCATCTATTTCCATTTCTTTTCCTTCACGAACGACACGCGTCCGAACCGTAATGAATGACCGTAAGTGAGATATGGCTGACTCAGCCCGGTGTTCTTGATAAAAACCAAGGACTGCATTAGTACCGACGGCCAGAAAAATAACTACTGTGTCGAGCCACTCTCCTAAAAAACTGGTTGCCACCATTGCAAACACTAAGATAAGTACGAGTGGACTTTGAAACTGCCTTAAAAGAAGAGTCAGTTTAGAGGGAGTGTTTTTCTCATTAATTTCATTGGTTCCATACATTTTCTGCCGAGCTACGACCTCGGGTGAGGTGAGTCCAATGACGGAGTCTGTCTCAAGTGAGTTCAGCACAACTTCAACTGTCTCACTATAATAATTCAGCGTTTTCATTATAAAAATATAATACCACTACTCTGTTGCATGTTTTTGGTACATCTCCTCAATTATTTAAATTATGATACAGTGAAGCCCGTATGAAAAATCTTAATACACCATTGCTTTCATTTGTGATTGGTTCTCTCCTCGGGGGAAGTGCTTTATTTGCCTACTCACACTTTGACAGCCACGTAGCGCAAGATTTTCTCGCAAAATACGGAATTCTAGAGTCGAGTCATTCTCATGACTCTGAAGTCCATGTACACAGCGATTTTCTTTTCTATGCTCTAGAAGAACGTATACGATTTACTGACGACCGCTACCAATCGACTGCAAAGCAGGTACTTTTAAAAGACATGCACTTTCATGACAACAACGACGAGGTCATTCATCGTCACGCCAACGGACTCACCTTGGGCGACTTCTTTACCTCGCTTGGCGTTACCGTAACAAATGACTGCCTGACCTTAGACACCGGCCGAGCGTACTGCACGGACGAGACAAACTCGTTCTTAGTGTATGTAAATGGCGAAAAAATTGAGAATCCCGCCAACCACATCAACCAACAAAACGAGCGGATTCTGTTTTACTATGGCCCAGCCGACCAAACTGTCATAGAAACATATCAAGATGAAGTGACCACCGATTCTTGTATTTACTCCGGCCTTTGCCCTGAACGAGGTACTCCACCCCCTGAAGCCTGTGGTCTTACCTGCGAAGTGTAGCTGTACATTGACTGCAAAGCAGTTACGTGTTACATTATCTGGACTTGAGATACTCGTGTAGGGCTCTTGGGTACGGCGCACACTTGCGCCTTTGATTATTTTTCCTGCACAGCCCTGGAAACAGTGCATTTTTTATAAAATGACGCTTTTTCCTTAATACATATAAAGACAACAATGGAACAACGAACATACCGACCAAGTCGGCAAGGAGATTCTCGTGGTGGAAGCGCCCGAAGACGAACACCTTATTCAAGCACCCCTCAGTCAGGCGGTAGTCGAGGTGGACGTTCATCACACAGTAGTGGTGGCGGCAGTCGCGACCGAGGCCAAGGTGGCCGAAGCAGTGGTGGCAGTAGCTACTTTGGTAACAATCGCGGTGGTGGCGGTGGACGCAGTAGTGGTGGACGAGGAGGCCGAAAAATGCCTACCTTCGACCCATCAAAGTTTATCAACACCAATCCGGTTGAAGTATCGGAAGAAGTCTACGTACCAAAGCACAACTTTACTGATTTTGGTTTAGAGAAAAGACTCGTGTCAGCAGTGCTTGCACATGGACTCACTGTCCCCTCACCAATCCAAGACCAAGTTATTCCATACATCATGGAAGGACGCGACGTCATTGGTCTCGCACAAACTGGTACAGGTAAAACAGCAGCCTTTCTCTTACCCCTCATTCACAAGACCCTTAAGGAATACAGCAGGCAAACGCTTATTCTTGCCCCAACCCGTGAACTAGCGCTCCAGATTCAGGAAGAGCTACGCAAGTTTAGTGAAGGCAATAAGCTCTATTCAACCGTGTGTGTTGGCGGAACCAACATTCGTCCCCAAATCCAAGGCCTACGACGCAAGAACCACTTCATTATCGGAACTCCGGGACGCGTCATGGACTTGATGGAACGAGGTAACCTTCGCCCGCAAGACATTCGAACTGTCGTACTAGACGAAGCTGACCGAATGCTCGACATGGGATTTATCCATGACATGCGCAAGATTCTTGAAGACATCCCGGCAGATCATGAAACACTGTTCTTCTCAGCGACTATGTCAAAAGAAATCGAGAAGCTCGTGAGCGACTTCCTCCGTGACCCGATTACTATTTCGGTAAAAAAGAAAGACGTTACGAATAGTATCTTCCAAGACGTAGTGGCGTATCATCACCATGACAAGTTCGACACCCTGGTAAAACTCCTCGGTGACGAATCACTCAAGCGAGTACTTGTCTTCGGTGCTATGAAGCACAGTGTTGAAAAACTAAGCCAAGAACTAACCAGCGCTGGCATCAAAGCTGATGCTATCCATGGTAATAAGTCTCATGGTCAACGACAACATGCTCTTAAGCGTTTCAAGAGTGGAAACGTGCGTGTCCTAGTAGCAACTGATGTAGCTGCCCGTGGTATCCACGTAGACAACGTCTCACACGTTATCAACTACGACCTACCAAACACCTTTGAAGATTACGTACACCGCATCGGTCGAACTGGCCGTGGCGCAGAAAAAGGCATTGCGCTTTCTTTCGTACAAAATGTGTAATCAGTAACTCATAGAACAAAAGACCGGCGCCCTTGGCGCCGGTCTTTTGTGGTACTACTTTTTAAGTATCTCCACTAAAACTAGTTTGAGTGATTCATACCAAACCCCATACCCCACTTCGTTTGGATGAAGTCCATCAAAAGCAAGATAGACTTTTGGACTCTGGGCAATAATGTCCTGTTCAGGCTCTAAAAAAAGATCAACATACCGCGCCTCGGGAGTTGCAAAAATAGACTCTGCAATTGCTCGCAATTCCCGGGTGCGCGCCTCGTAGTCGCGCGCTTCTTTACCTTTAAAAGCTGGCGCTCCACCGACGTTGCCAGAGGTCATAAGGACCACAGTGGTCGCTCGCTTGAGAGCTTCTTCGCGCAAAATTTCTAACTCACTTTTTACTACACTGACCGGACGCTTTTGTAAGATATCGTTTCCCCCAAGTTGCAGTAGGATAAGATGATACTTTTTCTCATCAGGAAACGTTCGTATTTCGAGGAGCGCATCCTTAATCGTGCGACCATTAACACTTCTGTTGACGATAGTGTAGGTAGGAAAATCACTACCCATCCGGCCGGCAATACTTTTGGTATTGTCCTTAGCACCAGTACCATAGCCAGTACTATCTCCCAAGACCAGAATCACCGGCGCATTTGGAACTATTTGTTCATACGGGGCCACACTTGAAATCAACCAAATAGTCTTAAGTAAGCGAAAACTGTCGGTATAGACCAAAACCGCACCCAAAACCAGAGCGGTTATAAATACAGAAATCACGATATACATATACCCTACAGTACCACGAACACCGACCTCGGTAAGAAACAGCACCTTTACTCGTCATAAGGTTTGGTAGCAGAAAATTTAGGTTTTTTGCCGCCGTTTCTAAAGCCATCTAAGGAACGGAACGTTGAATGTACATCGAAGATGGTCACAGATCGTGTGTCTGTTGGCGGTGATGCTTGCATCTCCCCTATCAGCCGATACACAAACCGTGACCAAACTGGCAGGACTCAACCTGTCAGCAGAAGGCAGAAAAATCGCGGAGAAAATCCAGCAGGTCTTTCCTGATGCTCCTATCATGCTGTTTGTCGCCAATTGCGAATCGGCCGGCCTTGTCCATAGAGAACCAGACGGTTCACTGAAGCGCAATGAGACCGGCGGAAGCGCACGGGGTGTCTTTCAAGTGCTGATGGGTTTGCATGACGAAGAACTACAGCGTCGCGGGCTTAACCCCCACTATGATGCTGATTACTTCAGGTTCGTACGAATACTCTATGACCAAGGAAAACTGCAACCCTGGGCGGAATCAAGCGCGTGTTGGAAACAATACAACCGCCCTGAATACCTGAACATGGTCTCCTAACACGATCATCTGCCACCACCTATCTGTGGGGCGTGCCGCTATCGGCACGCCCTTTTGCTGTGATATACTTTAGAACGTATGAAAACAGTTTTGCTCGTTTTAGGCGGGTTTATACTACTCCTCATGGTGAATGCTTTCTTGTCGTAACTAAAGAAAGCTAGTATCCCAGTATTCATGACTATTTACCTTGTTTCGCTAGTACTTATTTTTCTTTCCGCTTGTTTTTCAGGATTAACACTCGGGTATTTTTCATTGCATAAACAAACCTTACGAAGGCAGGCCAAGCATGGTAACCAAGACGCTATCCGTGTCCTTAAGGTAAGGGAAAATAGTAACCAATTACTCACAACCTTACTGCTTGGTAACGTAGCAGTAAATACCATCCTCTCGGTCTACCTCTCGAGTATCGCCAGTGGTGCCTTAGCGGCACTTTTTGCAACAGTGCTTATTTTTATTTTTGGTGAAATTCTTCCTCAGGCGGCTTTTGCCAGGCACGCTCTTCGTTTTGGTGCTATTGCTTCACCCTATGTACGGATACTTCTCATCATTACAAGTCCTATCACGTATCCCATAGCTCGACTTCTAGATAGACTACTCGGTCAAGAAGTGCCTGCCATGTACAGTAAGTTTGAGATAATGGAGATTGTGTCTGAACATGAAGATTCTGAACATAGCACTATAGATCAAGACGAGGAGCGTATCGTACACGGTGCCCTCCAGTTTTCTCACAAAACAGTACGGGAAGTCATGACACCAAAAGAACTCGTACATGCATTTGAAATAAACGAACGACTCACCCCTGAACTTATTGCGGTCATAAACGAGCACAACTACTCTCGCTACCCGGTTTATAGTGGCAACCAAGAGAATATTGTCGGAATTTTATATACTAAAGATCTACTTGGCGAAGATGATGACATACCACTCGGTCAAACCACTGAAGCCTTGGAACGGAATTTCCTCTCAGTCTCTCCAAGCGAAAATCTCGACGTTGTACTCGCAGCCATGCTTAAAAAACGAAAGCATATGGCGATTGTGAAAACCAAAAACTCCCAATACCTTGGTCTGATTACTCTCGAAGACATTATTGAAGAAATCATTCAGTTCGAAATCGAAGATGAAGACGATACTGAGTAGCAATGAGGCATTCCATGCACTTTACTTATTGTATAAAATGTGCTATAGTTCTACTTTAGAAGGTGCGGGAAAAAACCCAAACCACTTGTTGAGGATACACATGCATGCAGGCCCTTATAGCTCTCGCTCTGCTCGGTCTTTCTTCCCTTCCAGCTTTCGCCTACGCACCAAACCCAGTGGCACCTACGCCGCTCAGTCAAGAATCAACAACGGTTGTAGAGGTTTACACCGAAGTCATCGCCTGGATAAACGACGATGGCATGGGTACGTTTGAGCCATACAGTTTGTTTGAATTCGTTGGTTTAGGTGGCTACCTCGCGGAGGATGGCGTCTTCATCTGCGAGCCCGTTCTTAGACGATTGTATTCAAAAGAATCTCGCATCTACGAGCTCGTCGAGTACGCCGTGGTGTACGATGAATTTATTTCCGACCGTCCCGAGGAAAACATCGTCATTATCTTCAGTTCGGATTTTTCTATCGCTCCGATGACCTACGACACCCTGGCAACAGGACTGCTCAGAGAGTGTGGCTTGGACTCGCTGCAAAGTGAATAAACGCTCGGACGGCCCGTAAGCGGGCCGTCCCCAACTACCCTAATCTCGTGTTAGACTCTCTCTAATGCGAGATTTTTTAGTGTTACACAAAGCTGTCGGCCAAACCCCACTTGAAGTTCTGGAGGCGTATAAAGCTTCGCATAGCGAATACCAAAGCGTCCCGATGGCCTACGCTGGCCGACTTGACCCCATGGCTTCGGGAGCACTTTTGGTGCTCGTGGACGATGAATGCAAAGTTCAGGAAAAGTACCACGCTCTTGATAAGGAGTACACTTTTGAAGTACTTTTTGGTGTTGCTTCAGACACTGCTGACGTCCTCGGTCTGCTTTCGTGGCAAAACGCCCCTTCCGTAGACGAAGCCCGTCTCAAGGCGGTTACTGCGAAACTCACCGGGCACATCTCGCTTCCCTACCCACACTTCTCCTCCAAGACCGTACAAGGTAAACCGCTCCATACCTGGACCCTCGAGGGTCGACTCAGCGAAATTGAAATCCCCACTAAGGACTCAACGATTTATAAACTTCAATTGCAACAATTACGTACTCTTAAAAAAACTGACCTGACTCGAGATGCGCTTTTAAAAATAAACAGTATCAAGCTAGTTACCGACGAACGAAAGGCACTTGGGGCTGACTTCAGACGTGTCGATGTGCGCGCTTCCTGGGAATCCTTTCTCGGTACACCCACCAGTGACACGTTTCAAATTGCTACCTTTACCTGTATTGCTTCCTCTGGTACGTACATGCGGACCTTAGCTGAAGTTATCGCTCGTGAATGCGGAACGATTGGTCTGGCCTATAGCATCGACCGAACAATCATAGGCAACTATCAGAAACTTCCTTTTCAGTTAGGCTTTTGGTCAAAACGTTACGCTCCCGATAATTCTTGATGCTTAAGGATATACGCATCTGCGGTTACAACAAACTCAGCATGACTCCAAATAAGGGGTGCTGTCGAAAGATGCTCACGCGTTTGCGGATGCATTTGTTCTGAAAGTACACCCCCTTCTGAGGCATGTGAACACGTCCACTCGAGGAGCTCATAGGCAGTTTTCAAGTCGCCAATCTTTTTTGCTTTCATAATATGATACTGAGCCACCCACAGAGTGGTAATGACCCACGGGTTTGGAGAGCCTGTCTCGTGCATCGTGTAGTAGTTGTCATGCTGATAGCGTACATACCCGGCACTCGCAGCGTCAACGCGAAGCGTCGCTTCGATAGTGGCAAATGACTTCTTCACTCGTGCATCGCCCACCTCTATTACTCCAAAGAAAATAGGTCCAAAGAAACTACTCATGTCGATAGTTCGATCAACCGCTACGATTTCATCGTCAACAATCTTTACATGCTTCACAAACATTCCCAGCTCCTCACTATACAAGTGCTCAAGGATACCGGCTTGGATACGTTCAGCAATCACACTATAGGTGCGGGCGCGTTCTTCTTTACCCAAAAGAAGCGCACACTGCGTGGCTGATGCAAGCGCAGCATAGACCGAACAGGCGGTGTAAGTACTAGTGCCATACTTTTCTTCCCATAAGTCATACGAGGCACTCGGCAGTCCATAAGCCGACTCAAAGTGTTCCACCATAAAGTCAGCCGCTGGCTCGATGAAGCTGTCATACTTTGATTCCAAATACTCGATATCTTTTGAGATGAGGTAATGTTGCCACAACATCGTAAGTGTGAGGGCGGTTTCGTCTTCTTGGATTGGTAAACCCGGACGACCGTCAATCATCCACGGGTGCCATGAACTGCCAAGCACGCCATCGGAGCGATACTTATGGTGGAGATAGCCTTTTCTATCAATCTTGCTCGTGATAAACGTAAAGTAACGCTCGGCCACGTCTCCGTACCCAACCTTATCAAGCGCGTTTGCGATCAAAGAAGCATCTCGTGGCCACACATAACTGTAGGTATCTCGTCCATGATGAAGCATCCCGGTATCGCTTGACGCAATAATGGCTCCGTCGTTGTCTGAATGAACGCGGATAGTAGCAAGCGAGCGACGGTACAATTTTTGAAGTTCCGGCGCCAGAATATTTAAATCACGATCGTTTTTACTCATCCAGGCATTCCAGTACTTGGTTGTCGTCAAAATAAGTGCCTCCGGAGTCTTGTGGATCACGAGTGCGTTTAAGTCGTGCACATCGTCGATTGTCTCTCCGCAGGCTATCCAGTAGGTCAGTGTCGTTTGTGCTTCGCTCTTAAGTTGAACCGTCAGACCAATCACAGAATCAACCGAACCGTGCTCAACCGGGTTTCTCTCCAAAACTCCATCACTCGCGTCATGATATGTCCCCTCCTTCCCCTCTATACCAAAAAGACCGATATTGTAATCTTCAAACTGTTCATTTTTATGAAATGCGTTCACGAGCAGTGTCGTGTGTCCCTTGTAGTGTATAAGTGCCCCGACGCGTGGGTCATAGAAGCCGGTGTCACCACGTCTTGATTCGTCAATTCGAAATTGTTGGGCAAAAAAAACTTTTATCTCCCGTTCTTCCTTTGCATCATTCTGGAGAATAAATGAGCGTAAAAAAATATTATCTTCATTATGAACGACGTCAGTAGAAACTAAGGTGACTTCGAGTTCCGCGTTGACCGCATGCACTATGCCGACTGGCGCATCATCATCAGAATTTACCGTTATTTTCCAACTTGGGTCGTCAAACCAAACCAATTTCTCGTCAACGTAAATTCCAATTCTGTGTACAAAGCTACCACTGGCACCACTGACGTGATTACTGTGTCCGACGTGCGGGAAATACAAGTCACGCACCTGACCTTTATAGTCAAGTCCAACTAAGATATTTCCATTTCCAAGCGTAACCGCACGTGCCATACAAATTAAATTTTGTAGGTCTTAAGATGCTTTACAACAACTTTATGAGTCTGTGCTAAGGTTTTAGTTTTTCGCAGTTCTTGGGCACAAGAGACATCCTCAAGGATATACTCAACCCAATCAGCAAAGTCGTTTTTACCAGCCTGTACGTGATGACTAAAAACTTTTGCGTTCATAGCTTTCAGTGCCTGCTCTAATTGAGATAAGTCACGCAGGATGTGGCCATCTGTAGTCCAAAAACACTCACTCTCTTTAGCTCGGATGAGTTTTTTGGCAGAGTCAGCTTTTGGCTTCGCTACTTTTTTGGCAACAGCCTTTTTAGCTACCTTTGCGACTGCTGGCTTTTTTACTACTACTGATTTTTTGGCTGCTACTTTTTTTACTGGTTTTTCGACCTGGATTTTTTGGGTTGGCATAAAATGATTTAAAATGAACTTGTAAAGAACGCTGGACTTGTTTGCTTGTTTTGATAATCCATTCATATATTTGACGGACGATGCTCATTGGTTCTTCATAGGAAACAACTGGCACTTGTACCACTTCTCTTTTTTCCTCCAACTCCATCGCATCGGCGTTAGCTTTCGCTTTCACTGAATGCGCATGTGTTATACGTAATTGTAAATCACTTATCGCATTCATGAAAGCGACATATGCATCATATGGGGATTGGTACGGACTGAAGTACGCATGCACATCACCATCAGCTGACCACTTAGTACACATATAATAGAAGTGATCGGAGGTCGTAAGTTTTCGCCACACTTCAATCATGACTTCATCCTCAGTTGCTAAGACGGGCTCTTCAAGCGCGTAGGTACGCGCGAGCGCATCCTTTTGAATATCGTTGCCTGTCCAAGCGGTTAAGTCCCGGTCGGTGTCGGCCCAGGTAAGCACGCTTGGCACATCAAGTTCACCGACTGCCGGATACGAAAGTACGGTTTCGGTTGGTGTTTTAAACGTCGTATCAGGATGTTCAAGAAGCATCCCTGGAAGAGCGCGCATAAAATTAAAGATACCGGTATCTTCCCATTGGTGCTCACCAAAGGTTTCGTAATCCATAAAGAGATTAATGGTGTTTCCGTCTCCGTGGTGAGCAAGTACCCAGTCGCGATACGTCTCTGCTGAGAGAGGCCAACTTGTCCATCCCCGATTACCGAAACGAAACGCAATATCGTCTGAGAGTTTGTAGTTCTTTAAGAGAATTTTAATTTTATTGCAGCCTGGTGGATGGTACAAATAGTTTGGGCTTCGCCACCCGAGTACCGGCTCCCAGCCTTCAGCCATAATCCCTAAGTAACCGTTGTCTTCACACCACTTACCAAGGTCGTTTCGATACGACAACTCAGTGTTTCGAAAAACTCTTGGTGTATAGTCAAACAATTCTTTAATACGCTTCGCATGCTTAGCGACCTGCCTTTCAAACTCTGGCACTGAATAGAAAAAAGACAGTGAGTGGTGATACGTGTCAGCCAAAATCTCTACCCGACCAGTTGCGACCAGCTTTTGGTAACTTTCGAGCACATCAGGCGCATACGCTTCAAACTGATCAAGAACTGTTCCAGAAAACGAAAGTGCAAACCGGAACTCAGGATGTGTTTCAAGTAATTCACCAAGCAGTCGATTCATTGGTCGATACGACTTCTCAGCCACCTTGTCGATAATTTTGCGGTTGTTAAGATCGCTCGTGCCTGAGTCATTAAAATACTCAGTATCGTTGCCAATATCAAAAACACGATACCGCTTCACCCGGTATGGTTGGTGAACGTGAAAATAAGGACAGATACTTAACATACTGGAGTTCTGGAAAAAGATTGAATAAGTGAATTATAAATTGATATAACTTTCTTTGCTGCAATACTCCAAGAGAGGCGTTTTAGCTCCTGCCTGCCTTCTCGTACAAGCTGATCATGCATAACCGGATAGCGTAAGGTGGCTAAAATTTTATTGGCCATGTCTTCAACATCCCAAAAGTCGACCTTGAGTACGTGAGAAATAACTTCTGCAACACCGGACTGTTTACTTATGAGAGATGGTGCTCCATGCTGAATCGCTTCAAGTGGCACCAAGCCAAAAGGTTCTGAGACTGACGGCATCACCACCAAGTCGACACTCTGATACATGCGATCACGGTCTTCATACCACAAAGCACCAGCAAAAATAACATGTTCTGATAATCCCAGGCGAGCCACCTGCTCAACGATTTGTGCCTCCATGTCTCCTTTACCAGAAATAACAAATACAACATTTGGATCAGTGTCAATTACCTTTCTCGCTGCGTGCACAAAATAATCTACCCCTTTTTGAATCGTGATGCGCCCATGATACAGGACAATCTTTTTTCCTTCGGCACGTAAACTTTGTAGTGTTGGCGCATACTTTGTTGGTTCATTGGTATCACAGCCGTTATGGACGACGGTAATCTTATGGGCTGGCACTTTATGCTTTTCAATTAAAATACTTTTTGTGTAGTTACTAACCGCAATAATCTGGTCAGCGTAGGAAAAGCTTTCTAATTCAATAGCATAAATCGATGGGTCAATGTTTTCGCTCGCTGCTTGGTCAAAGGTGGTCGCGTGCACGTGGAGGATAAGCTTCTTGCCACTTACAATCTTCGCTGCGACCCCAGCCAAATACGCTGTCCAATCGTGAGCATGGATAAGGTCGAATTCTTCCTCCTGTGCAATTCTCGCTGCCTTATAGGCATATTCTCGAACCTCCTCAAGCAGTGGTCGTGAGTAGAGTCGTTTACCGGTTATGCGGTCAAAAACATCCACCATAGTCTCACTCGTACCATACGGCACGAGTGAAGATATAATCTCCCGAATGACCAAACTCTTGCTGGCATCAGCAAAAATAAAACGGGGTGACCCCGATACTTTTTGCGATTTTGGCAGGACAAACAGCACTTCCACTCCTTCTTCAGCCAGCTCACGCGTTAACCCTTGGCACGCTATGCCAAGGCCACCTGAGGTTTCGGGCGGAAAATCCCAACCAAAAGTAAGCACTCTCATGCCTTAATTGCTTGTCTGAGTAAAAACATATACAAAATTCGGCGAAGAAACATAGCTCTTCGCATTTAGTATAGCATGGTCACTTTTCTATTTTAGCCTTACCTGTTCATGACTTTTTACCGATATAGGCTGTGTTTCCGTGTGATTGACGTATATGGTCAATTCTGTTACAATCGGCGTCATTATGTCACAAGAACGACTCATTAAGATGGTTACCCAAGGCGACAAGAACGGCCTCGGTAAAGGTCATACCTACTACACCACCTTCAACAATAAGAACAAGAAGGATCCTTCTAAGAAGTACGAGGCTAAGAAATACAACCCGGTTACGAAGACCCACATGGTCTACAAGCAGAAGAAGTAGTAGTTAATCTAAAACAAAAGTCCCAAGCCGTAGGCTTGGGACTTTTGTTGATTGCTCTTGTAAGTAAAACACTGATTTTAATAAACTAAATACCTCTTACTGTATAAATGTCAGAATTTTGCGTCAGATACGAGGCGCTCAAGCAAAATTTCACGAACTTCATTAAATCACAAAATTTTTGATGAAGTACAAGGCGCTGGAGGAAAATTTCACGAAACGTATTTATTATACGATGAGTGAAATTTTACCGAACAGTAACGAAGTAATTCGCAAAAATTTTGTGATTTAAATTTACTCCATTGAGGCACGGTATAGCCCCGAATCAGCCAAACTATTAAGTCGTAGTCGCTTTAAGAGTTCCACTTGCGCTGCTGGTACATTTTCCTTTTCACCCAGCCACGCTCGTTGTACTGGATCTTCAATCCCACGAGAGAAAGAAAACGCAAACTGCCACGGCAGTGGTCCTTCATTTTGCTCTTTAAGTGCGATGGCGTTTAGGTTTTCAGTGGCACGCTCTGGTGTCTGCCCACCCGAGAGAAATACCACGCCTGGCACCTCTGGCGGAACTGAGTGCGCAAACGCACGCAGGGTGGCTTCAGCAACTTGCGAAGATGAGGATTGTTCATGGTATTCACTACCCGCGAGCACCATACTGCTTTTCAGGATGAGTCCTTTCAAGTCCACTCGTTGTTCTTTAAGAGCATCAAACACAATTCTAATTGTTTCACTGGTGACCGCTTCAGCTCGCTCGATTGAGTGTGAACCGCTGTAGAGCACTTCCGGTTCAATCATCGGTACAATACCGGCGGACTGACAGATAGAAGCGTAGCGTGCTAAAAACACGGCGTCAGTGCGGAGATTTTCAAGGGTAGGAGTAGTGTCAGAAATAGTAATCACAGCACGCCACTTGGCTGCCCTTGCGCCCATGTCGTAATACTCATTCATGCGCTTTTCGAGGTCATCGAGTCCTTGCGTCAAGACTTCACCTGGAAAGTTGTGATGCGGTACGGTGCCGGTGTCGACTTTAATAATTGGAATAATCGCTTTTGAAATGAGGACATCTGAAAACTGGGTGCCATCATCAGTGTGATTACGAATAGTACCGTCGTGCAAAATAACGCCAGTTACAAACTCTTCGATTCCTGGAGTGGTAAATAATAGCTGACGATACAGACGACGCATCTCAGGGGTTTCTGGAATACCGAGCGCTGCCAATTGCTTGTTCATTGAGGTTGGACTTTGGTCAGCAGCAAGAATTCCCTTTCTTGGTGTGACAAGTGTTTTGGCTGTTTTATACAGCGCTTGTGAATCTGACATATACATACAGTGTACCAAGTAACCGAAGTAACCCAAGTATGCACTGTGTAAAGAGCCTCACGCGTGGTATGCCGAATGTACTAGTCAAGAAATATAAATCGTCCGGTGCGCGAGCGCACCGGACGGATTCAGAACCAAGTCTACCTGGTATACATCCAGATTTCGTACACTATCACCACGGCAGTGGCGAGTACAAGCCAAAAGCAAACCTGGTTCAGAACTTCCCAGAAGCGCACAGATGTGCGGTACGGGGATGATTTCAGGTGTTGAGTCTTATCAGTGCTATCGTCTTTCATTTCACCTCCGTTGTTCACTCACTAACCTCACTTTACCCTGCTGTACCAGCAAGTCAATTAATTCCGAATGCGCCAACCCTTTCTAAACAAATGAGTGACAAGTAGTCCGAGACCAAGTAAAAGACCGCCAATAACGAGTAGCCCCACAAAACTATTCGCTTCACTGTACCCAATCATGCTACTTCGCACTCCATCGGCAAAATAGAAAAATGGATTTGCTCTAGTGAGAGTAGCTACCAAGGGTGGGAGCATAGTGATGGAGTAAAAGATTCCTCCCAGGTACGTGAGCGGTGTAATGACAAAGGTGTTTAAAACCTGAAGCTGTTCAAACCCATCAGCCCACAGCGCCACCAAAATCCCGAGCATCGCAAAGATAGCCGAAATAGCCGACACGTAGAGCACAAACAAAATCGGACTTTCAAGCTGAACTGCTCCAAAGAGCAGTCCTACCCCCAGAATCAAGAACGCCACCATCAGTGCCCGTGTGACGGCGCTCCCGACAAACCCAACCAACATTTCGAGATATGAAAACGGTGTAATGAGAATTTCTTCTATACCCTTTGTAAACCGCATGAAGTAAAGAGCGGAAGACGCGCTTGAAAACGAGGCGTTGATGATTGAAAGCATTAGAACACCCGGGAATACAAAAGAAATATAGGGAACGCCAGAAAAATCATCAATCTTCGAACCAATGACGGTTCCGAAAATAAATATGTAAAGGGCTGCCGAAATCACCGGCGCAACGAGTGTTTGAATAACGACACGCATAGTACGCTCAACTTCGCGACGGAGCATTGTATAGAGACCTATCCAGTTAATTCCTGTTTCGTTTTTCATACGCACATACTATTTATAAATGCTGTTAAAAATTTTTAAATGAGATGAGCAACGCAGAGGACAAGAAAAATAATACAAAACGTATGTTGGCATACGGTGCGTGTTATTTTTTGTAGTCGGACAAAGTTGATCGCTCATTTTAAGATTTTTTGTCGTCTTCGCGAGTAATTTCTAGATATCGCTCCTCCACCGACTTCCCTCCTTTCATAAACTCCTCTTTCGTTCCCGATGCGACAATTTTGCCATTATTAATAACAGCAATCTCGTTACAAAGATACTGAATCTCTTCAAGATAGTGGGAAGTAAGGATGATGGTCTTCCCGGCTTCGTTCATTTCTTTTAGGTACGCCCACAAGTCGCGTCGTTGCTCAACATCGACTCCCGCTGTCGGTTCGTCTAAGATAAGTAGGTCTGGTGTGTGAATGAGTGCCCTGCCGAGCATCGCTCTTCGTTTAAGACCACCCGAGAGCTTCATGAACTTAACGTTTCGGTGCTTCTCTAAGTCAAACCGCTTAATAAGTTCTTCAATGCGCGCGTCGCGCACCTCTTTAGTTATGCCATAGTAGCCACCCATGTAACTCATGAGCTGGACGGGTGTTGCAAAAATATCGACATTAAACTCCTGTGGGGAGAGGCCTACCATCGTACGCGCTTGCTTGTAGTCTTTTACCACATCAGTACCGTCAATCAGTATCTGACCAGACGTCGGCTGAGCAATACCGGTAATACAGTGAATCGTACTACTCTTACCAGCCCCGTTTGGTCCCAGGAGACCAAAAAATGCGCCCTTCTCTACGGTAAGTGAGATGTTATCGACAGCCGTCTTGGCGGTCTTACCCGTTCCGTAGACTTTTACCAGGTTCTTTATTTCAAGCATTGGGGTAGACATAATGGTATGAGTATAGCATTTTAGTGCAGTATAAAAAAGCAAGACCCGAGCGCGAACGCTCGGGTCTACTAAATCATGTAGTTAAGCAGATAATGTGCTTTATGTATGTAACAAGACACCAGCCAATCCCTCAAACGCAATCTGGCGCTCTTCTTGATTTGGAAGATTATTGCCATATTCCCACTCGAAAACCTTATTACGAACATCAGCATTTGTCCAAACTACACCTACTACTCCCAATCTAGCTAGTGTAAACGATACATCTATACCTACTTCAGCAGCTGCTTTTACTCCAGAAATAAAAACATCATCCGCAATGACACCTTTTGCGTCTACCCGGAGACGTTCGGCTAGTTTGTTTCGATATGCGTTAAATCCCTCTGCATATGCTAATGCTTTCTTCGAGGTTATTTTAACCTTCTCAAAGCTTTTTTTCATTGATGTACCTCCATTGACGTAATTTGATTCTAAATGCATAGTAACACCATATTATGATGAGTCAAGACGAACAATGGTTACTCAAAGAAAAGTACAACGGTGAAATAAGCGCGCTAGTTTTTAACGAGTCTTTGGACGAGATTAAAAACAAGTACTCTTGGGGTGAAGGATTTTTCGCCGATTGTGCCCGGCTCACTGCTGGCGAACCACTTGGCTACGTTATTGGCTTCGTTCCCTTTTTGAACTGTCGTATCTATCTCGATTCAAAACCACTCATTCCACGCACAGAGACTGAGTTCTGGACGGGAGAGGTAATCAAAACCATCCTCCCAAGGACGGAGCTCGGGACAGCCCATGGCGGAGTGTCCCGTGGCGAAACCTCAGGACAGCTTCGTGTACTTGATTTGTGTGCCGGGTCTGGTTGTATTGGTGTTGCAATTAATAAAGCGATTCCGAGCACTCACATCACGTTTGGCGAAATTGAGGAAAGTCACCTTACTACTATTGAAAAGAATTGCTTGGAGAATGGGATTGATAATTATTCTATTATTCAATCCGACCTGTTTGCCAATATATCTGGTCAGTTTGACTACATTGTTTCAAACCCACCCTATATCGACCCCACAATTGATCGAGCTGAGTCTTCAGTCAAGAATTATGAACCCCACGTGGCTCTCTATGGCGGGGAGGCTGGACTGGAACTCATTGAAAAGATTATCAATCAGTCACCTGCTCATTTAACTCAGTGTGGCCAACTGTGGATGGAGCACGAACCTGAGCACAAAGAAGTAATCCTCACTCTCGCTAACGGTGCTGGGTTCGACTTGGTGACTACTCACAGCGACCAATACGGAATTCCTCGCTTCTCTGTCCTCACTATGAGAAAATAGAAGCAATGATTGAAACGCTCTCGCAAGCCGTAGACACTTCAGCTCTGACTGAAGTACTTATATACATACTTTTGCTGGTCTATATCATTTTTTCCGCCATCCTCATTTTTCACTGGAAAAACTATGGCACTAGTGCTCGAGTGTATACCCTCACTTCACTCATCTACTTTGGCAGTACCATTCCCCTTTTTTTACTTATGTTCATAACAAGAATGTTTATCTAACCGTATATGTTGCTTGAAAAAATCCAACTTGAAGAAGACGAAAGAATCATCACCATGGTACGCAAACACTGGTTTATCATTTTTGCTGAACTATTTGCCGTGCTCTTTGTGGCACTGGTGCCATTCTTTATTGTGATTGGTTTTCTGGCCCTACCAAGCGAAGTAGGTAACAACATAAGCTTAACCGGCTACACACCAGTGATTTTCTACACGCTCGCCGGTTGGTGGATTCTTTCTATTATGGTTGGAGCAATGATCTGGACCCATTTTTATCTCGACCTCTGGATTATTACGGACCGACGAATTATTGTGATTGAGCAAGTACAGTTCTTCCATCGAAAAATCAGTAGTTTTAGACTCGAGCGACTCCAAGACATCAAAGTATCCATTGACGGGATTATCGCAACCTTTCTCAATTTCGGAACCATTAACGCCCAAACCGCTAGTGCTGCCGAAAGCAACTTCACGTCTGTTGGTCTCCCTGACCCACGAGGTTTGCAATCCTTGATTCAAGAAGCAATGGATACTCGCTTGAAGGTTGTGTACCAAAACCCTGACGAGAAAAGCCAAGCGTAGCTGAGCTTGCAATCCCCGACCTACTCACCTACAATCCTATAACTATCTATGAAACACAAAACGCTTTCAACTGAAGCCTACAAAGGTGTTCGTGACTTCTACCCGGAAGACATGGCAATTCAGCGTTATATTTTTGACGTTTGGAGTCAGACTGCCGAAAGCTTTGGCTATGAACGCTATGATGCGTCTATCCTTGAACCGTCTGATTTATATCGAAGTAAGGGTGTAGAAAATGAAGAAATGGTCAACGAACAGACCTATACGTTTACCGACCGTGGTGAGCGCGAGGTGACCCTACGACCAGAAATGACCCCGACCGTAGCCCGCATGGTGGCTGGGAAAAAACGAGACTTAGTGTTCCCGCTTCGTTGGTACTCCATCCCAAACTTATTTCGGTATGAACGTCCGCAACGGGGTCGACTGCGTGAGCACTGGCAGTTAAACTGTGACCTGTTTGGGAGTGACGACTACACGGCGGACGTTGAAGTGATTGCGCTGGCCTATCAAACTCTCATAAACTTCGGCGCCACACCAGACATTTTTTCTATCCACGTTAACAATCGCGCTGAGATGCAGACACTTTATAACGAGCTTGGGATTACTGACCAAGAAACTATTACCCGCATCACCCGTATTAACGACCGTAAACACAAAGTAACCGAGGCTGAATACCTAGAAGCTCTTCGTACCCTTCTTAAGGACGACAAGTTGACTAAGAACGTCGCCAAGCTCGTGAGTGACACCACAGGTAGTAACCAGGTTATCGAGGGTCTTAAAGCGCTTGGTATAGAAAACGTAGTACTCGACCGCTCACTCGCGCGCGGGTTTGACTACTACACTGGCACCATTTTTGAAATTTTCGACGTCTCAAGCGAAAACAATCGTTCGATGCTCGGTGGTGGACGGTACGACAACTTGACCCAACTTTTCAGTGATGAGCCAATCTCGGGAATCGGTTTTGGCATGGGTGACGTCACCATGCGAGACTTTTTAACCACCCACGACTTACTCACTTCAGACTTTACCGCGCCAACCGTTATGGTTATTCCAAGCAGTGACGCACTTAATCTACAGGCACAAAAGATTTCTGGCCAAATCCGTGAGTCTGGCATCAGCGTGGCTGTCGACATGAGTACAAAAAAAGTTGGTAAAAAAATTAGTGATGCTGGGAAGCAATTTGTCGGGTTTGCTCTTGTCTTTGGTGAAGATGAACTCAAAGCTGGAACATTTGCACTTAAAGACTTAACGACAAGTACCGAAACCAAGGGTACACTCCCTGAACTGATTACTCATTTGCTTAGCTAGTACTGTGCGTTACCTTGTTTTTGACCTCGAAACCCAAAATATTTTTCAAGACATCGGGAGTAATGACCCGGCAGATCTTGATATTTCCGTTGCTACTGTGTATGACTACGGTACTGACAAGTACACCACCGTTGATATCACTGAACTATCGAAACTATGGCCCATCATCGAGACAGCTGACGCCCTCGTTGGCTACAACAGCAACCACTTTGATATTCCACTTTTGAACAAATATTTTCCTGGAGACTTAACAAGTATCAAGAGTATTGACCTGCTTGAGTCAATACGAGAATCCCTTGGCCGGAGACTCAGGCTTGATAGCGTCGCCCAGGCCACCATCGGTGCTAAGAAAAGTGCGGATGGTCTCCAGGCGGTTCGTTGGTGGCGCGAGGGTAAGATAGACGAAATAAAGAAGTATTGCGAGCAGGACGTGAAGGTAACCAAGAAAGTGTTTGACTACGCCATGAAAAATGGACACGTTCTCTATAAAGACGGTTACCGTAAGAAAGAAATCCCGCTTGATACTTCTTCGTGGCTTACTAAAGAGGACTCTTCTCTGACCCACACCTTGCCGTTTTAGAGAAAAAGAGTACAGTTTGCTAAACGCACACATCACATAGGAATGCTCACCATGTCCAAAGACAGACCAATGTCGGAACTCGGTTTTTCTGAAGCCACAAGTGCCGAGATACACGCTATCCGCTACTTAGGCAAGAGGCCCGACCTGAGTACCGCAGAAGCGTTGCAGAGTTTCTTCAGTTCTTATTCGAGACTCGATATTCTTAACTGTTCTCGGACCATACGGTCTCGCCACTTAAACGAGATCGAGGAAAAGCTCAACGAAGCCGGATTCCCGGTTACTCGAACCACTCCACTTTAGTTGTGGAGTGAATTTTTTTATCCAAACCAGAATACAAACAGAATAAAGGCCGATAAGATAAACTTATACCAGATAAACGGCCAGAGGGAGTACCGACGGAGAAAGCCAAGAAAAAAGTGGATGGCAAAAATAGCGACTACAAACGAGACTCCTGCCCCAACCCCCAGGGCGAGCCAGTTCACCGCTTCGTTTGAAGTCAGAAAATCAAGCATCTGGAGGACACCCGCGCCAAGAATAATCGGTATCGCCAAAAGGAAGGCGAAACGAGCAGCCTCCACCCGCGTCAAACCAAGTAGCATACCTCCACAGATAGTCGCTCCGGAACGCGAAAAGCCAGGCATAAGCGCCAACACCTGAAAAAAGCCAATCCATAAACCGCTTCGAACCGTGAGTTCAGAAGATCGAGGTTGATTTTGATACCGCCATTCCGCATAAATAAAGAAGCAAGCAGAGATAAACAGTACTACCGCTACCGAAAGAGGTGAGCGAAACGACTCAGAGATATATGCCTCAAACAAAAAACCCATCAAGGCTGCCGGAATAGTTCCAATCAGAAGCGCAAATAGTAACGTTTCGTCTTTTTTATTGACTGGTAATCGGCTAAGCTTACGGAGAAACGTCTGAGTCAGTAGCCAGATATCTTTATGAAAGTAAATAATGACCGCCAGGACGGTCGCGAGGTGCAGAATAACATCAAACGCCAGGGCATTTTCAATTTCAATACCAAACACTTCCCGAGCCAATACTAAGTGACCCGTTGAAGAAACTGGTAAAAATTCGGTGATGCCCTGTACGAAACCAAGCAGTCCAGCATCAATAATCGTCATAGGTACCATTGTATCGTATCGACATCATGTCTACTACCACAATTCCTGTACAAAGTCGGTAAATGCCTATGTTATACTGAGAGGCATATATAGGTAATGTAATGAATTATGGATGAAAATTCACCAACGAATAATGAGCCCGTAGCTGTAGCAAAGCCAATGCGTAATCCCTACGCGATTCCGTTAGCTATTGTTATCGGCTTTGCACTCATCGCAGTAGCAATCTTTTTAAGTGGAAAAACTTCAGTTGCACCGGCGCCGGTCGCAAACAACAACGACGACACTGCTCCGGCTCAGCCAAAAACTGGAACTATCCGACCAGTCGATGAAACTGACAACATTAGAGGGAATCCTAATGCGCCGATTATAATTGTTGAATATTCTGACTACGACTGCCCATTTTGTAAAAACTACCATGAGACTATGACGCAGATTATGGAAAGTTATGGTGCTGACGGTAAAGTAGCCTGGGTCTACCGACATATGCCGATTGAACAACTCCACCCTAGTGCACCACGAATCGCTGCCGCTTCTGAATGTGTGGCTGAACTAGCCGGTAATGATGGTTTCTGGAAGTTTTCAGATCTCATCTTTGGTGAACGTGGTATTAATGAACCAACCAATATGACCAGACTGACTGAATTTGCTACCACCGCTGGCGCTAACCCAGCCGAATTTACCGCCTGTCTTGAGTCAGGGAGAACAGTCGCTAAAGTCGCAGCCGATGAAGCGGATGCAAGCCTCGCTGGAGCGGAAGGAACTCCTTTTTCACTGGTAATCGTTGGCGAAAAACAAGGTGTCATAAATAGTGCCCAGCCATACTCAGTGGTGAGTCAAATTATTGAAACCCTCATTACGCAACTAGAAGGAACTGAAGTGAGTATATAAGACTTTCACAAAACACCCCTGACACCCGTACGGTGTCAGGGGTGTTTTTGTCTCAAAGAACTACTTGAGCGTAACGAGTGCGCAATACGATGACTTCTTTGGATCACACACAATAGAAACATAGGTACCCAACACTATCGCTTCCGCTGCTTTAGAAATCTGTTGTCGTAACTCGGTAATTTCTTCGTTAGTGATAACAAACGTTTCTTCTTTGACTTCACCATGCGTATTTGGCTGGACGAAAGAAATGGTCCCGGTACTACACTGTAAACGTTCTTGTCCAGATAGTTCAAGGAGGAGTGCATAAAATACCAACTGTCGTTTATAGTTACCTTCACTATTTTTTGTCGTGCCCGCTATATCGCCTCGTGACTTCGACTTCCCTGTTTTATAATCAAGCACCCGAACCAGAGTGCCGTGTTCATCAAAATCAAGTCGGTCGAGTTTGCCACTTAAAATAACCTCTGGAACAATGTCTGATCCGGTTGGCATAGAGGCAGTCAGCTTCAGCTCCGACTCAATCCTAACCGGGGGATTTTTTTTAAATTCTTCGAGATAGACCACCAGTGAAGTAAGCGCTTTTTCATGCAGACGGACAAATTCTGTTTGCGAGATAGGTAAGCGCGCTAATGCTTGACCAATCCGTGCTGACAATTCAGTAGTACTCGGGAGTGCCCTATCGCGTAGATACTCAGCTACCACGGTTTCAAGCACGCTGTGAATAGCCGTACCAAATAGAAGTGACTCTGACTGCGCGTCAGGCACTCTGAGGAGATTTTGGTAAATATAGGTCCACGGACTCTTGAGGTAATTATTAAATGATGTCGCTGAAAAGCCTCTTTTCAAAAATAATTCAGCGACACTAGCTGTGGGAAATTCGACCAGCGGTTTACCTGTAATAACACCACCAGGGTCAAACACTGACTCTGCTGGCTCTTCAGCCGACACCAAAAAGGCTGAGTCAAGTAAAGCAAGGAGACGTGATGGTGGTCGCTCCTTACCGTCAGTGTTGACTTTGGCATGAGATAAATAGAGCGCTCGTTTGGCTCGAGTCATGAGCACATAAAATAATCTTTGGTCATCATCAGAAGCACCGGCTCCACTTACTCCGTCGTCATGACGAATTGAGGGCAAGGTAAAATATGAAGCGCGTGGCTTCCCTCCCCACACACTATCGGTGAGGTTGGGAGCAAACACTACTTCAAACTCTAATCCTTTTGCTTTATGGGCAGTCAAAACGCGCACTTCGCCTTGATGCGCTGGCGCCCCAGCAACAGATAGACCGATGTTGTACCGTCGGTATCGCTCAAAAGTATCGAGAAGATCTTTCAAGGTTGAAGCACCATCACGGCGCACCATCGCTTCCCCTTCATCATACAGACGACGGAGTAGGCTAATACCGAAAAAAGGTTCCTCTTTCACAACATGATCACGTAACCCACTCTTAGCGACCAGTGTCGCGAGTAGTCGATGTGGAGCAATGATGCCGTTACCTAGCGCCACTTCGTGTAGCACGTCCATCAGTTGTGTTATCGAAGTAGCATTGCCTAAACCAAGCTCAGTCAAGATTTCTGGGCTGGCTAAGATACTCTCAAGCGGACGATCATAACTTTGGGCCGAGAGAAGCTTTACAAGATCTGGTCTTTCAATACCGATGTATCCACCATGGAGGACCGTCGTGATTGCTCGAGTGCGTGTTGGATAGACCACTGCCTCAAGGAGTGCCAGCACACTGTTTGTGATTGGGTGCGTAAGTACGTCACGATCAGCAGAAGCTGAGACTGGAATACCGGCTATCCGTAGTCGTTCGGCAAAATTTTCTACCTCACGGTTGGTGCGAACAATGACGGCTACTTCAGAAGCAGAGACACCGGCTTTAAGCTCGCGCTTTATTCCCTCTACTAACGCGTCCTCTTCTTTAGTGGTCGTGCCGTACGTCGTGAGGGTTGGTACCGACGTGTCTTTTGACTTCGCAGTAAGTGGAACACGGAGTGCCATAAGTGGTCCTTCAGTCACTGCTATAAGACTGTGCGCTAAATCAAGCACCGGTTGCGGAGAACGATAGTTTTGAATCAGAGAAACCAGGGTGGTTTTGTTGTACGTATGTTCAAAGTGCAAAAAATTTTCGAGTGAGGCCCCTTGAAAACGATAAATCGCCTGCTTTTCATCACCGACCACAAACAGGTTGGGTGATGGGTGAAAACTAGTAATGAGTTCGAGAATCCGGTTTTGACTACCGTTTACGTCTTGATGTTCATCGGCTAGTACGTATTGATACTGCTCCTCTACCGCCAAAAGCATATCTTCGCTTACTTCAAGGGCGGTAATAGTCTCCAGAATCATATCATCGTAGTCGTAGCGGTGATCAGTTCGAAGTAAGGCATCGTATTGTCGGTATACCTCGAGCAACTCGTGGTTACGGTCAATCACCTGCCGAAGCTCACGGTACTCACCGCGAACCTTACCTTTATGAGCTCCCTTTAAGTGGAATTGCTCAATGTTCTCTAACGTAACCTCTTGCTCAGCGATAAGAGCTCTAAGGACTTCGGGTGTCACCGCTTCACGCTTGAGCGTCGAGATTTGTGACAAAATAGTAGGAATATGTAAAATCGGATTACCGGTTGGCCTGAGACAGGTGAATTTTCCACTATCTAAAATAGTTTCTATGAGCGTCGCGCGTTCTATATCTGTTGCGAGGCGTCCACCAACTATGCGTTCGTAGTACTCAGGGTAGGACGCTATGAGGTGTTCACAAAACGCATGAAAGGTATAAATCGGAATCTGGTACGCCACCGGACCCAAAAACGAACGTAATCGCTCACGCATATTTACCGCTCCCGCTTCCGTAAAAGTAAGGGCTAGGATCGATTCTGGGGCCGTATCTGTTTTCCTAAGGATATTGGCAATTCTTAAGGTAAGTATTTGCGTCTTACCAGTCCCTGGACCTGCAATCACCATTACTGGGCCGTCTATAGCATCAACCGCTAATTTTTGCTCACTGTTTAACGTATCGTAGGCTACTTGCCAGTTATCGAGCGGTAATTTTTGAGACATCATAGTTTTTATCAGTATACCACTGACCAGCATCTCTGTACCAAAAGAAGAAAAAAGTGGCTAAAAATAAGTTCATAACTACCCTTGCCGAGCATTACAAGTAGGAGTATAGTAGCGACTTGTGATTATAATTTAAACTCTCATTTATGCTTACCGCAAACGCAACCTTGGCCGTATTTTTGATGCTAGGAATTTCTAGTTTGGCTGTTTTTGGTGCGAAGCGAGCCGGTTTACCCCACACCGTCTTCCTGGTGATTATCGGTATGATGCTCGGTCTTCTGACACAAGTGCCAATATTTTCCTTTTTTCAAGATTTTAGTCTCACACCCGAACTTTTATTTTACCTTCTCCTCCCAACCCTTATTTTTGAGTCAGCCTACAATATAAATATTCGTCGCATGGTGGAAGATTCTTGGATCATTCTCATTCTTTCAATTGTCGGCCTTTTGGTTTCAACCATTTGTATTGCCTTTGGACTATATTTTGTACTTGGTCTCATGGGTATTGCGGTGCCATTTATGCTTACATTGCTGTTTGGAGCAATCATCTCAGCGACCGACCCAGTTGCGGTACTGGCTCTTTTTAAGGAGTACGGTGCTCCTCGCCGTCTTTCACTTATCTTCGAAGGAGAAAGCCTTTTCAATGACGCCACTGCAGTAGCGCTTTTCTTTGTACTCCTTGAGGTGATTGTGGTCGGCTACCAAGGCTTTGATACCGTCCTTGAAGGGTTCGTGAGCTTCAGTTCTATGATGCTCGGTGGTGTGGCTGTCGGTATCATCATTGGTGCAATTTTTGCAAAAATTGTTGGTTTTTGTCGAGAAAACGAAATCGCGAGTATTACCCTCACTATTGTGCTGGCGCACGTTACCTTTATTCTAACCGAGATACTTTCGCACCATCTTTCAATTGGTGGTTATGATCTTCCGCTCTCACCTATCATCGCTACCACCATCTCAGCCCTTCTTATGGGTAACTATGGTCGAAGTAAGATTCACCCACGAGCAGAGGAGTTTGTCGAAAACCTCTGGGGTCAGCTCGCCTTTATGGCCAACTCACTTATCTTTATCTTGATTGGTATTCTATTTATTTCTGCTCCTATCTTCGACCTACAAATGCTCACTGTGGTCATCGTTACTATTGTTGTGGTCGCCGTAGCTCGAGCCATCTCCATCTACCCAGTCGTGGGTATCTTCAACGCTTTTTCAAAACCAGAAGAAAAAGTGCCTCGTTCGTGGCAACACCTACTATCTTGGGGTTCACTTCGTGGGGCGTTAGCTGTTACCATGGTGCTACTCGTGCCTGACGATTTAAGCTTTCCGGGCTGGAACCTGTCGCTTTCACCAAAAGACTTCCTACTCGCTCTCACGGTTGGTTGTATATTCGCGACTTTGTTTATTAAAGCCACCACCATTCAGAAAGTTATGCGTCGGCTAAAACTCGACGCCCTCACTGACATTGAAAAAGTCGAAGAGTACGAAGCGCGTGCTTTAATTCACCATGAAATATCTGAGCGTATTAGTCGCTACGCAGAGCGAGGGTATATCGAAGCTTCAGTAGCAGAAATACTTAAAACGAGGCATAAGAAGTCTTACGACGAAGCCTGTACTGCTCTGGCTAACCCAGAAGTTAAAGCCCTGGCTGAGCGTGTGCTCCGCATGTTTGCTATCGGTATTGAAAGACGACACTTAAAGGAGCTCTACCACCATAGTGAAATTAATGAGGCGGTGTTTCGCCGACTATCAGGTAAACTCCAGCTTCAGCTTGAATGTGTAGAGAAAGGAAACTTAGCTCCTAATATGTCTGTACATAGCGACGGTAAAGATGTGTTTGACCGAATGGCAGCATTCGTTCGAAACTTTACTTCCCCGCTTACTGACAACGAGAAGGAACAAAGTCTATTTATGTACTACCGCGCGCAAACTATTATTTCTCGAAAAGTACTTAAAGAACTAACGGGAATTGACAAAGACAGTGCCGAACACATATTTAGTAGAGAAGCACTTACCCGCGTAATTGAGCTCTATACTACATTTAAAGACCAGTCAGAAAAGAAAATGAATGAGGTTGCCAAGGCCAACCCTGCACTTTATTCTAAGTTGTCAGAACAGCTTGCGAAAAGTGGTGTTCATAAGATTGAAGAAAACCTTTTGGCTGAACTCTACGAAAACCAACTCCTCACCCCAAAGCTCTACATCTCACTCAAAGAAGAGTTACTCTAATCAGTACTAAAAGGACCGCTCTTAAATATACCTAGGCATTATTGTCTAGGTATATTTCGTACATGGTAGCCACAAAAAAAGGAATTGTCATGACCAGTATTACTTCCTCGAGCGGTACCATTTCACCCATAAAGCTAAAGGTATAGGCGTATTCATTGTAATTGGCAAAAACCTTGTGAACATTCGCGACCGAAATACCTAAATTTATCACAAGCGGTATCATGGCGACACCAACAAAATAGACCAGTCGATCTAAAAATTGAATGGTGAAGACACGGTACACTGCCAGAGAAATGAAGCAGGCACCAAGCAGAGACAAATTCAGCCAGATATACGAAGCCGAGCCAAAAATTCGATCGTTGATAAGGCTGTGAATAAAAATGAAGAAAAACACACCAATCGCTAGTAAGCTAAAAACACCATAGCGCTTACGAGCAGACTGTGTGGTGTACACACCATCATCAAAAAGGGCCTCATACACGAGTGACAAAAAGAGTACTTGTAAAACCATTGCTCCGAGAGCTTCGATTGGGACAATGGAGAAAATGCGTAGTTCGTCGACCCCAACGGTATACCATAGCCCATACACATGAGCCGTCGCCTCAAGTAGCAAAGAAAGACCGGTACCTAGCAAGATAATTGAAACAAGAACCGGGGTAGGCGCAAGAGAAAACTTTGCGAGTGCGTAGGCAGGTATACCAAACAGGACTAAACTAGTGAGGAGTATTTCAGCACCAAACAGATACAGTGCATACGATGACAGAACATAATACACAGAAGCAACTGCAGTAATGATTAGTTTACGGTGCATACAAGTAGATACTCTTCCTATTGTAGCAAACGAACAGCGCCACTACCGTAGTATCGGTAGTGGCGCTGTGCACAGAATGTATCTTGCTGTTAGTAAGATTTCAAACGTCGAGCCTTCTCATGCTGTCGAATTTTTTAGGAAAATAACGAGTGACGTAGTCACGACTATATTTTCCTTATGCAGACGCTTAGCATACTGCGACCTCCTAGGGAGCAGTAGCGCTTGCGTCCTGCCTCATGTGATTAATAGGACTTCAAACGTCGAGCCTTCTCATGTTGTCGAATTTTCTCCAAAGCCTTGGCTTCAATCTGCCTGATTCGTTCGCGAGTCACACCAAATTCCTTACCTACTTCTTCAAGGGTGTGGTACGTTCCATCGAGCAGTCCGTGACGCATTTCGAGGATTTTTCGTTCTTTTTCTGAGAGTGTCTCGAGAATTTCTTGGATTTGGTCAGTTAAAATACTGTGGGCGACTTCTTGGTCGGGAGCAATTATTTTATCGTCAGCAATAAAGTCAGACAACCGTGAACGATCATCATCGTCACCAATCGGAAGTTCGAGCGAAATAGTGTCCTGACTAATTTTTTCAATTTGGTAGATTTTTTCTACTTCAACACCCATCTCAGTGGCAATCTCTTCCGGCATTGGGTCACGACCAAAGTCTTGTGCAAGTCGTCGACTGACCTGTTTGTACTTCGCCATGGTTTCCACCATGTGAACTGGAATACGGATAGTTCGTGACTGGTCAGCGAGCGCCCGGGTAATCGCCTGTCTAATCCACCAGGTTGCGTACGTAGAAAACTTAAAACCTTTAGTAAAGTCAAACTTATCTACTGCCTTAAAGAGTCCTAGGTTACCCTCTTGAATAAGGTCAAGCAGGGTGAGGTCAGGTGAGCGCCCGACGTACTTCTTCGCGATAGAAACTACCAGACGGAGGTTAGCGCGCGCGAGCAGATTACGAGCTTCTTCATCTCCTTCCATAATTCTTTTAGCGAGTACTCGCTCTTCATGAGCGGTCAAAAGTGGGTACTGTCCTATTTCGCGTAAGTACATCTGAATAGAATCGTAACTACTATCATTTCGACGATACGAATTTTTTCGCTCAAGGAGTTCCACACTTGGGTCAACCCCGAGCATACCGCCACTTTTGAGTACATCAATACCAGCAATTCCAAATCGCTCATACATTTCATCTAGAAAGAAGACGTCTTTTTCTATCTGCGGGAAAAACTTAAGAATCTCGTCATACGTCACGTAGCCACGTTCACGACCGAGCTTCATAAGTTCTGCCGCCTTCACTTCCATTACTCTGGAGGCTTTACCAACTTTCTTAGGTGGTGTTTTTTTTGCTACTTCTTTTTTAGTTTTAGTAGCTACTTTTTTTGCTACCACTTTCTTAGCGACTTTCTTCACTGCCTTTTTTGGCTTCGGCGCTGTCTTTGGTACTTTTTTTGCTACCACTTTTTTACTCAGATTTTTTTTAGGTGCAGTCTTGCTACCTTTAGTTTGAGCTGATTTATTGACGGTTTTTTTGGCCGTTTTCTTCGCAATTTTTTTGGTTTTAGTCGCTTTTTTGGACGTAGCCATAACGGGCGTAACTATACAGTATTTTGGAAAATTGTCCAGCAAAACACTGATTTATATAACTATTTTAACAGATTGAACTGAGTTTCATTTTTCTGTTTACTCTTGAGTGAAATCTCTTCTAAAAGCGCCCCTACTTGGGTATCGTCACGGTCGTACTCAGCTACCCGTAAGCGTTCCCGCAAGTCGTCAATTTGCTCAGTATAACCAACCTTGAGTAGTTGGTTAACTAAGTCCGTGAGTTCAATATTCCACTGTTTCGGTATGGTACTACTTTGGGCTGATTCAATTTTGAACGTCAATTCACTTTGACGTTCAGCCGGTAAGCTAGCAAAGACTGACGGCAGATTTATCCCAAGACTTTCTTCGAGCTGTTGGCGAATTTTTTGAGAAAAACTTTCATCCACTACGGTTTGTACCACTGCTACATACTCGAGTAATTCTTGTTTGCGCGTTTTGGCTTTGGGATGCTCGGCAATTTTTGAAATCAGCTCAGTACTTTTGCTGGTTACCTCTTGCCCACCTTGAATTACTTTTTGGATTCTATCTACTTCTGCGCGCACGGCATCTTTTGTTGAGGATAGCGCCTCGGCGACGACTCCAACAAAATACTCTTGATCAAGTCGGCTCGGTATTTTGGCTACAAATGGTAAAACTTCTTCACGAACCGCGAGCGTAAAACTGCGTTCATCTTTTTTTTGACTACGTACAATATCAAGGAGGAACTCTATCACGTGAGTGGCTTTCCCGATGGCGTGTTTAAACTCTGCCGGTGAAACCTTTATCACGTCGGCGGGGTCGGCCCCGTCTTTAAAACGTGCCACTTTTACGTCCATACCACGTCCAAGCATAAGTTCGGCACTCCGCTTAATGGCTGAAATGCCCGCTCGGTCACTATCAAGGGCCAGTACGGCTCTTGAGGAGAGACGCTGAAGTAAATCTACATGATGGATCG
The DNA here is from genome assembly GCA_041742075.1 of Minisyncoccia bacterium. Lineage (GTDB taxonomy): Bacteria > Patescibacteriota > Minisyncoccia > Phycocordibacterales > UBA918 > OLB19. Next base: position 2,024 of record JBGSJJ010000009.1, on the reverse strand, counting down.
TGAGTGCAGTACCGGAGACGGCCACGGTATTTTGGTACCCCACCTGATGACTCATGACTACATCGAATTGACCTTCGACGATTAGCGAAAAATCTAAGCTTCGAATTCCCTGCTTGGCTCTATCATAGCCATAGAGTAAATCTGACTTATGGTAGAGCTCCGTTTCAGGCGAGTTTACATATTTAGGTGCTTCAGTACCACTGGTTAAAATCCGCCCAGAAAATGCGATAACCCGTCCACTACTATCAAAAAGTGGAAACATCACTCTGTCTCGAAACACATCATACGGATCCTTACCAGCATCAGCTCCTTTTACGAGTCCCGCCTTGAGACATTCGGCTCGGGAAAACCCTTGCTTTTGTAAGTGCTCGAACAATTCTCGCCAACCACCGGTCGGAGGGCCAGGCGCATACCCAATCCGCCAGCGCTCTATGGTCTCAGGAGTTAATCCTCTCGTACTCAAGTACGCTTGTACTTCAGTTGAAGTTTCTCTTTTTTGAACAAAAAACTTAGTCGTCTCTTCAAGCACAGTATACAGCTGGTCACGCTCACTCCTCGCTTTCGGGTCTTCGGCTACCAGCGAGACTCCGGCCCGCTCAGCTAGTTGCTTCAGCGCGCCCTTAAAGTCTACTCCTTCTATTTCTTGGATGAACGAAAAAATATCCCCCCCTTTACTTGAAGAAAAGCAGTAAAACATTCCTCTATCGGGCGATACATAAAAAGACGGCGTCTTTTCGTTAGTAAACGGCGACTTCCCTTTTAAGTTTTTACCCGCGGATTGTAACTGTACGTAGGGTGCCACCACGTCCACTATCGAGAGTTTTTCTTTAATTTGCTCTACTGCATTTGGAGCCATTGCGGGCTATTATACTGCAAAAAGTCGGCTTAGGCACATATACCAAACTATACCTATTTAGACCCTATTGTCACTTAACAGGTGAACATTTTATAGTTGCGCATGTAAAATGACTGATTTCGAGGTGGCGTACCTGTACGTTTCTATCACCGGTAACACCTTTAATCAACCACGAAGCATCACTTCCCCAAACGGCATTTTGTAGCCGTTCACTAGCAAATTTGTTTACGTTGTGAATTATATATACAAACAAAATATCTAGGCTTTTGTTTGGCCAGCCATATTTACAAGCATCAGGATTCTTATGGTAAGCCACACAGAGCTGTCGATACGTAAAATCTTATCTTGTAGTGGCATCAACAACTGTCAGTCTAGTACTGCTGTACTAGAATTAGTGTAACTTAGTTTGCAGTAGCCAATTCAGTCATTAGTTATCCGTTATGGACATGATGGTGGGTCTGTATAAACTCTAAGGTTTCTGTATTCAATCCAAGAAGCTACATTATTTGCCCAATCAGCACTAGCTCCTCCATACATCATCTGTAAAAATAGTCTGTCAATCTGAAGGTTGTTACCAACCTGCCTAAACATGTAATTAGTTTTTTCGTGAACCATTTTTCCATTCACAAATTGTCTAATAACACCATTCCTTTGTCCTGGAGTATTCATGATTACCTGATTACCCATTCTGTGGCAAGCGCCGGCAGTAAATATTTGCTGTTCAGGCCAGTAAGTGGTTGGTGGATCTCCGCCATAATCAGGGCGCGGCTGTTCACACCAATAAGAATACGTATGTCCTGTACCGCCAACATTTCTATTAACACCCCTAGCGATACGGAACATTGGCCGAGCTGTAAATCCATCACAGGTACCACCACTACCGGCACCTCCTTCACCTCGCCCCCCTGCTAAACCAAATAATTTTCCTCCACGGAAATCAAAGTTAGGTCCGAAACAAACGTCGTGCTCAAAAAAAGCGCGCTCTTGAGCTGGTATATTTATTGTTGTAAAGGAACCTGCATGAATGGTGAAAGGTACCCCTTTCTTAAGACAACAATTCTAAGTATTATAACTAAGCAAATACAAAGAATATGGCAAAACAGGGCTACCGAATTTCAACCGAAATAAAAGAAGAAATCATCAAAAAGATAAAGCACGAAGGTTTAAG
>JBGSJJ010000008.1:0-14037 GCA_041742075.1 Minisyncoccia bacterium | reverse complement strand
GACGCCATGGACAGGTGGTACATGGCCGGGTCCTCCGGGGGCTTGATCAAGAGCACGCGGACGCCCGCCCACAAAAAGAGCAAAAGGACAGCGAGCCACGCCAAGGCACCCAGAAGGCCTGTGGTGATTATTGATGTGGTCATGGTGCTCACGCCGGAGGTAAAGTCAGCATTCCAGAAAACGCTCTGGTTGATGAGCGGCGGTCGGTACTTGTCCCACTCGGTAAGGAATGTGTTGGGCCCGGAGCCGACGACGGGACTGCCCGCAAGCGTTTGTGTGGCCACGACGAGCGTACTCCCCCAAGACGGGCGCGCCTCTATTTGCTGCACGCCGAGAGCCGTACCCAGGTTTGCGCCCAAGGACGACGTAAAGACAATGAAGACCACTGACACAACAAAGACGAGTGTCGCGGCCATTGAGAAACGCGCGTTGCTGCGCGCCATCATAAAGCGTTGAAGAACAATGCCCAGAGAAATGACTGCGAGCACCGCCCACACCGGAATGAAGTTCACGACGGCGACAAGGAAGAGCGACACGACCAGTGTCCCCGACAGGATGTACTTGTGCATGTCTTTAAGCGGGAGCGCTTCAAGCGTAATGAGCGACAAGAGCGACAGGAGGCCGTAGAAAATCGCAACGTCATTCCACTTACCGAGCGGCGAAAAGATGGGATTCGTGAAGAGCCCAAACGTCATCACGTCGGCACCCAGGAAGAGTCTGAGGAGGTGGAAAGCCGCAATGACCCATGAGGCAATGAGGAGTACAAAAAACGCCCGGACGTAGTCACCCTTCCCCCCAAAGATGTAGATGGGGAGCGAAGCCGCCAGTGAGAGAATGGCCATAAAGAACACCGTGTCGGCGTCCAGTGCGCCTCCGACGAGTGACCAGTTGAATGAGGGGGCAAGCGCAGCCGAGAGTAAGTACGCGAGCGGCAGGAGCCAGACAGAACCCAGAAGCCAGTTGACTGGCACGGCGAGCCCTCCCCGCTTGAATGAGCCGAGGACGGCAAAGGCGAGTGCACCGATCAGGGCGACGGCAGCGATGAGAATTTTCATCGACTGCATCGGGACAACGGCACTCGTCACGACCGCAGTCGGAAGTAGAAAGAGCCCTGCCAGATAGAGTCGGTACGCGATGGTGGTGAACAAAGATTCAGACATGTGTAGATGAATTGAAACTAAGTAATATGCCCTTCTAGTATACCGTACACACACGCACACAAGGCAAAACCCCGCAGGAGCGGGGTTCTACCAACTGTGGGTGGTGTCGATAAGCCGAATTCTGTACCTCCATCGTTCGCTTGTGGCAAACGAAATTGGCGGTAGTCATGTATCTTGTCACTGTGTTGCCACAGTGATCTTTGCGGCACTCTCCAATTGCTTGGAGCACGGCCTTGCACCCGGGTAAGGATTTTGCGCGTTTCAGCCGGACTAAACCGGGTCGTTTCTGTTCTCACCTCTCACTGTCCCAGACCAGTGTGCGGGCGTTACCCGCTACCCTTTTAACCCCATTCTTGCGAACGGGAGTGTAGTGTTCGGACTTTCCTCTCTCAAAGAGCGACTACCTGACACCAAAATAATTATACCACTACTATACCCACAGGACAAGAATGAGCGCCATAACGAGAAGTGACACCAGCGAATTCAGTGCATTGATGACGAACAGCCCGAACGGCTTCCCTTCCCACAGAAATGAGGTCGCGAGCGTCGTGGCGGTAAAGCCGACCCACACCCAGAGCCCCAAAAGCAGTGCGTCGGTCCAGGACGTCGCGTTGAACGCAATGGCGAAGTGCGCCAACACGTATGACAAGAGAAGTGCAGTAATCAATCCGCCTATCATTGCCTGCCATACAGTGAGCGGCATCGACTTCATACTGTCGGAGGTAAAGCCCATGTAGGACTTCCACTGTCGCCCGAACACAGGGCCGTACCAGAGCATACCGACGACCATGTTTGCGACCGCCGCCACAAGCACTGCCCAATAATTAATGATGAATTCCATATAAAAGATTAGGTGCTAATAGCCTCAGTATAGCAATCCGTGGTATACAGATTCAGTTAGGAGGGTTCGCATAGCGGTCTAGTGCGCACGCTTGGAAAGCGTGTGTGGGTAACACCACCGAGGGTTCGAATCCCTCACCCTCCGCCAAAATTGAAAATCGGAATCGGAAGCAAAAATGCGGTCGGCGCGAAGCGCCGTCTGTTCTGAATTCCCCCCAAAAAATCCTGAATCTGAAAGGGTTCGCCACGCTCCGCGTGGCTCAAAAAGTACGGTTCGTTCTTTCATTTGAAAGTTCGAACCGACTTTTTTGAACAAATGAAGATTTTCTTCATTTGTTCGGTCGTTTGCCAATTCCATATTGTATTTCAAAAACTTTTCGGTAAGTTCGAACCGATTATTCGCTTTTTGCTCAAAAGTCGATAATTTCTCTTTGAGAAGCTGTTTTGAGGCAACGAGAGCATTTTTAGCATCACGATATTCTTCAAGCGAAAGTGCGCTCTCCAAATATGCCGTCATCAGCTTCTCTATCTTGGAGTCCAAAAGAGAAATATCGGCTTTCAAACTATCTGCAAAAAGCGTACTCGATTGGATTTCGGATGATTGGTCTTTTTTGTTTTCCTCAATCATCCAAGAAAGCCAATCGAGTGGCAAAGAAACTTTTTTGATTTCCTCTTGAATTTGAGAAGTGATGAGCTCCTCGCGGACATATTTCTGCTCACAAGGATTTTTCCGTTTCGTACAGCGGAGATAATTATGACCTTTCTGTGTTTCGGTAGTGATAAAACAGCCACATTCTCCGCAACGGAAAAATCCTCTGTACAAATACGTCTTCAAACCTTTGGGATGCGGCTTCGATTTTCGGCTCATCACTTCTTGAACGGAATCAAAAAGTTTCTTTGTAATAATCGGTTCGTGCTTTCCCTCAAAAATCTCGCCATTGTAAAGCATTAAACCTGTGTAAATAGGATTTTTGAGGAGTTTTTGATAATTCGATACCGCAAGTTCATTTCCGCTTTTTCTTTTCAATCCAAGTCCGTTAAATTTGTCACGGAGTTGGCGCAAAGTGAAGTTTCCTGTGGCATATGCCTCAAATGTCTTTTTGATAAGAGGTGCAATTTCGCTATCAACTACAATCTTGCCATTTTCGTTTATATACCCGAGCGGAGACATTTGAGGCCATATTCCATCCTTCACTTTGTTTCGCTTCCCACGCTTAATATTCTCACTGAGGTTATCGACGTAGTACTTGGATTGAGAAAAAGCGATTGAAAGCATGAACTTGCCTTGCGGTGTCGGATCAAACCAAAAAGTTGGAAATTTCATCTCGCTAATCACACCAGTATCAACGAGATAAATTACCTTTCCACCGTCAACGCTATTTCTCGCAAGTCTATCGGGATGCCACGCCAAAATACCAGATGCTTCGCCCGCTTCCATTCTCGCCATCATTTCGTTAAACACGGGGCGACCTGGTATTTTGGCGGTCTCCTTTTCGACAAAGACATCTACCACTTCCAGTTGCTCTTTCAACGCGAGTTCCTTTAACTCGCTCAACTGGTCTGCAATACTGCGAACTTGCCTGTCTTTGTCGTCCGTAGACTTGCGAGTATAGATGAAAAACTTTTTGGTTTGATTATTCATAGATTTGTATTGGCAAACGACGAGCCACGCGGAGCGTGGAAAACCCTTTCAGATTCAGAATTTTTTGGGGGGAATGCATTAGTGTCGCGCCTTCGGCGCGACCCCATTTCGGGTTCCAATGCAGACTTCCAATTTTGGCGGAGACGGGGAGATTCGAACTCCCGAGGCTGTGACACCTGCCTCCTTAGCAAGGAGGTACATTCAACCACTCTGACACGTCTCCATTACCTATATATGTATATTATGTATATAAGGTGCAGGTAGGATAGCAGAAATGTAGGGTAAGTACAAAAATAGCACCTTGTAATAGCCTAGCTAGTAAATAATTCATTTTGCTTTATAATCATGACTCTGGAGGATTGGCCGAGTGGGACAAATATGAATTGTTTCATGTTTGTCCGCGAACTTGTGAGCGTGGCAGACACAAGGTCAATCTCCCCGGAGGGCGACAATATGAGCGAAGCGAATGTTATTGGAGGATTGGCCGAGTGGCTGAAGGCAGCGGTTTACTAAACCGCCAGAGGGTAAAACTTCTCGTGGGTTCGAATCCCACATCCTCCGCGAATACAGAAAGTGCCCCGCAAGGGGCCTTTTCTGTTCGAAGAGGATGAGTAAAGCGCCTGCGCGCTTTACATTGGGATTCGAAAGACGCAGTGATGCCGTAGGCGAGTGAGTCGTGGTAGCAAAAATTTTCTGCAAGAAAATTATTCGTGACCGAATCCCACATCCTCCGCAGAGTCTTACAGAGATGCGGTTAACTTATTTGTGAGTGTATACTTGTGGTATATGGTCCGTATCATTTTGCTTGGAATAATTGTTGCCTTATTGGGATGTGCTTTTATAGCTGTACCAGCCTGGCTTCAGCTTGACCAGTCACAAATGACAGAAACAGCCACTTCAACTAGCCAAGCATCTACTACACCAGATACCATAGTAACGGGCACTACCATACCTCCTGGGCAAACAAGTACGGGCACTATTGAACCAGATACGGTAACGGTACCACCAACCCCGGTGCCAATACCGACCCCACAGCCAATACCTGTACCAACCCCAGAACCTACCCTGGGCGATGGCACTTTTGTGCGTACAGTTCAAGAGCGCGAAGGTTCATTTTTGATACAAGCAATTTTTCCTGACCGCGTAGACGGACTGTGGTATATGGCCCATCCAGTTCCTCGTGAGGAGGGCGAGCCGTATAGCGTCAAAGTGGGTGACGATATTGGGTATGCCTGCGAAGGTATTTCGATTAAGGTAATTTCCATCGATGCAGTCCGTAAACAGGTGACGTTCCAAAAGAAAACCGGCCCCGAGCCAGTTGGTGGCTGTCCAATTTGTCTCTCGAGTGACACCTTAATTGATACACCGACGGGGCAAGTACCGGTTACTTCGCTTGTTTTGGGACATAGCGTCTTTACTGTAGACCAAAGCGGAAAGCGCGTGACGGCAGAGGTGGAGGAGCTTGGTTCTACCGTGGTCCCCAAAGGACACACGGTAGTTGTACTTACTCTAAGTGACGGTCGAACGCTCACTGTTTCTCCTGGACACCCAACAGTGGATGGACGTACTGTCGGTGCGCTTACTGTCGGTGATACTTACGATGGTTCTATGGTCGCAAGTAGAGAGCTTGTTCGCTACAACGCTCTAAAGACGTATGACCTTAGGCCAAGTGGAGAGACTGGCTTCTATTTTGCCAATGGTATTCTGCTCGGAAGTACGTTATTGCGATAGTTCGAGTGAGTGGCTATAGTAGAATAATAATATATTAAACTTTGTAAGATTTTTACGTATGAACGAAGGAATGCCAAAAAAAGCAGTTGATAAAAGTGAAGAAGAAATAATGACACGTCGAAATTTCTTACGTGGAGCACTTGCTACAGGTGCTCTTGCTGGAGCTGGGTTCACAGCAGATGGCGTACTTAGTGACGCAGAAGCCAGTGAACTTGATGATTCTTTTGCCCAATCTCTCAGTATCTTAGAAGCGACGGAAGAACAGAAGCAAGTAATTACAAATGCGTTTAATAATAGTAAAAGAATCCCAGCGTTGGCTCGTATGTATGTCCGCAGTTTAAGTTGCGGTGAAGGACAGCGCGCCGTACTAGAAAGCGTGTCCTCAGACGGTGACATTCAAATCCAGTGCTATTAGTGAGCGAGGGCAAGCAGGGTGATTGAGGCGGGGGAAAGCGGTGCGAGCACAGCTTGCGCCGCTTTCAGTGTTGCGCCAGTGGTGGTGACGTCATCAATAATCAGTATATGCTTGCCAGCAAGGCTAGACCGTACCGGAGGAGAACTAGAAACCACAAACGCTTCGGCCACGTTTACTAAGCGTTCTTTTCGCTTGAGTGAGGTCTGCGGAACGGTGTTTGCTTGGCGAAGTAGTACACGCTCTTCAAGTTGATGCACACTTGGCTTTCTGAGAGCCTGCTTGATTATATTGACTACTTGGTTGTAGCCCCGCTTCCGTAAGCGGGCTCCTGAGAGAGGAATAGGGATAAGTACAAAGGAAGTTTGTGCACTAGAGAGATACATTTCTAAGACACTACCAAGGAGTTTGGTAGCGCGGGGATGGGCATGGAACTTTACGAGGTGTACTACACTCCGGACGACTTGGTTTTGGTAGGGTAAAAGTGAGGTCACCTCATTGTTGGTCTCTGGAGTATAGAGGTGCACCAAAAATTCATCCGTGACACTTCTTAGTCGTAGCTCATCTTCAGATGGCGGAAAGAATAAATCAAGTAATGTGTAAAAATCCAGTTTCATTGCTTATAAATATGAATGTGGGGTGGTATGATAATTGTACTATGTTGAATCTGTCCTCTTTGTTCTCTTCAAAACAAAAACAAAGCGTACCTGAAACGGTGGTCGGGATTGATTTTGGTAGCTCGTCGATTAAGGTTGTTGAGCTCGAAGCGCGTAAGGATTTACTGGTACTTAAAACGTATGGTGAGCTCCAGCTTGGGCCCTACGCAAAATCAGAATTGGGAAATATCGCCCAACTTGACCAAAAGCGAAAGACCGAAGCATTGGCTGATATTATGCGCGAAGCCGGTGTGAGCGCCTCTACGGGCGTACTTTCCCTCCCACTCTCTTCTAGTTTTGTGACCATTATGTCACTGACGGCTAAGCCCGACGAAGACATCGAGCCACGGGTACGGGTTGAATCAAGAAAGTATATTCCCATTCCGATTAATGATGTCACCCTTGACTGGACAGAGCTGGAGCCACTTGGGACGACACCAAACAGTGTACGAGAGGTACTGATTGTGGCGGTACAAAATGATGCCTACGGACAAATGACGAGTATCATGCAGACTGTGCAAAAGATGTCCCAACCTTCAGAAATTGAACTTTTTAGTGCTATGCGCGCGCTCTCACAGCCAAAAGATAGTTCCATCGCTATTCTCGACCTAGGGGCTGAGACCAGCAAAATGTATATCGCGCACGAAGGGATGCTTCGTAAGATTCATCGGGTACGAATTGGTGGCGCTCAGGCAACAGCCCGTATCGCCGAACTAACCGACGTCTCTTTTGAAATTGCCGAAAACATGAAGCGCAATTTTGTCGCGGGTGACCCACATGCGGACGATATAAAGAAAGCCGTCATTAGTACATTTGAACGACCTCTCCAGGAGTTTAAGCGAGTGCTTACCCAGCACGAAATGAAAGTTGGTTCTAAAGTAGGAAGAATAATTGTTACTGGTGGGGTAGCCTCGTTTCCAGAGCTGCCAGCGTTTGCTACCTATATGTTTGATCGCACGGTAGAAAAGGCCAATCCATTTGGTAAAGTGGCGTATCCGGCATTTATGGAAGATCGTCTGACTGAAATTGGCCCATCGTTTTCTGTCGCCATTGGCGTGGCCCTCAGACCATTTGAATAGTAACTGTCCACACCTAAAGAACTACGCCCGCTCTTTAAGCGCGTATACTATATACGTATGGTTAGTCCTCAAGGTCCTTCTTCGTTCATTCCTAAATCGCCAACTCGCGGTACTGTCAAACCGAGGGGAGTGCGTAAGATTTATGTCTTTACGTATCTCAGCCTGGTACTGTTTTTTGGAACCCTGATTGCTTCGGCGGGAACCTTTTTCTTTGACGTGACAGTTAAGCAAAATTTGGCGACGCAAAAAGAGCGTCTAGCGAATGAACGAAACGCCTTCGATGCCAAAGACCTCAGTCGACTCCGTGATTTAGAGAACCGAATTGAAAACGCAAAAACAATTTTAGCCACGCACGTCTCTGTGGCGGAAATATTTGACGCACTAGAACTTTCTACTATTAGCACCGTTCAGCTCACGGGAATAGAGTATGAGCGGTCAGATTTTGGTGGTATAGCTATGAAAATTTCGGCTCTCACCGCGTCGCTCAATGATGCCCGTTTTCAACAAAGTGTGTTTGCTTCAAACGAAGTCCTACGCAGTGCGGGTGTCATTGAACCAAAGTACACCACTCGTTCCGAGCAAGTCGAATCCACGTCATTACCAGCTGAACAAGCCGTTATCTTTACCCTAGAAGGAAATTTAACAACATCAGATATTCCGTATCGTGCGCCAGAGACTCCAGTAGTAGAAGTACCGACGTTTGATGAAAGTCTTTCTAGTACCACTGAAAGTGGTGAGGAAGTAGTAGAAGGTGAGGGTGACGAGGCAGTAAGTAGTGACGGTTTTTCACAATAATTAAGTATGCGTAACACAGCCATAACTCAAGTAGCACTCATCGGCATCTCAATTGTGATTATTTTTAGTTACATTAGACCAACCTTTGCCAATATCCGCGTGGTACAAGATGAGGTGTACGAGTACCAAAACGCAGCTTTGAAAGCTCAGGAGTTTAATAACCTACTCCAACAACTTCTGGCTAGAGAGCGCGGCTTTACCACCGACGATAAAGCTGCACTTAACCGTTTTCTCCCGGCTGAAATCGATCAGTTGGCTGTGATGCAAGACGTCGCTACGATTGTAACGAACAACAACGCTCAAGTTGTAGACCTTTCAGCTGGTGATGTAGTAACCCCAAATGCTGACGTTAGTGTAGAAGAAGCAAGTGAAGAAATGCTTGAGATAAATAAGTTTGCCTCGCAAGAATTCACCCTTAAGTTTGCTGGTGATTACGCTAGTTTAAAAGGTTTTCTACGTAGTCTGGAGTCAGCATCTTATATTATTGAAGTAAAGAACCTTAAGTACGGGGCAGTGGGTGAAGAGACTGGTCAGTTCAGTAGTGCTGATACTAGTACTATTTCCGAGTTCGAGTTAACGCTTAAAGTATATGCTTTAGCAAAACAAGAATAACTACTATGTCATCAATGCTTCAAAACCTCATTGCTCTCCTTGGCCTCCTCATAGTGGCTGGCTTAGGCTACTATCTCTACACCCAAAGTGGTGGCAGTTTGACGAACACTAGTGTCTCAGGTACCAATGAAGCGGCACTTGAAGCGGCAGAGTTTTTGGCACGCTTAAATGAGCTCCAGACTCTCAATCTAGACGATGGCTTGTTTAACGACCCACGTTTTAGAAGCTTAACGGATGTGCGAGCTGAAGTGATTGCTATTCCAGTCGGACGCAATAATCCATTTGAAGTCAGTAACTAACACGAGTATGGATATACTCACGCTGTTACGTTCTCAAAGTGGAGTCACTGAAGAAATTTTAACTTCAGTTGAAAAGCTTGTTACCGCTGAGGGTCTTTCGTATGAAGAAGCAATGGTTCAAGCACAGGTGCCGGGAGAGGTAATCCGAGCAGTTTTTTCTGCGTACTACGATGTGCCGGCAATGGCGTTTGATGAACAAACACCACTGTCTGAAGAAATTCTTACCTACATTCCAGAAGAATCAGCCAGACACTATCGAGTTATTCCCTACAAAATAGAAAATGGTGTTTTGCTCGTTGCCTGTAACGACCCAGACAACCTACAGGTGCGCGAAGTACTAAACTTTGTGTCTACCAAGCACAATCTTCCGTACAAGCTGTTATTCATGTTGATGAGTGATATCGACAAGGCACTCAACTTCTATGAGTCCTTAACCGGTGAGGTAGGTGAAGCCCTTGGGACACTTGAATCAGAGCTCGAGACAGAAATTACTGCCAAAGGAAAAGAGTCAAATGCTAAAAAAGCGCAGGACGAAGCAACCAACCTCAAAGAGGATGCCCCGGTTACAAAGATTGTAGCCACTATTTTGCGCTATGCGGTTGACGGCTCGGCCTCCGATATTCACATTGAACCGACCGACGACAAAGTAGTTGTGCGTTTTCGCGTTGATGGTGAGCTTCAGAAGAGTTTGGAGCTTCCAAAAAACGTAAAGGATGCTGTGGTAGCCCGCGTCAAGATTCTTTCCTCAGCTCGACTTGACGAACGGCGTAAGCCACAAGACGGCCGTTTCTCTGCTACCTTTGATGGTCGAAAAATCGACTTCCGTGTTTCTATTTTCCCGACTAGTCATGGTGAGAAAGTGGTTATGCGTATTTTGGATAACATTCGTGGCGTGCGTACCCTTGAGGACACAGGTGTATCCTCCTATAACACAGAGGTAATCCGTCGCGTACTCAAAGAGCCCTACGGCATCATCCTTATTTCTGGTCCGACCGGTTCTGGTAAGTCAACAACGCTGTATGCCATGATGGATGAGATTGATAAAGAGTCAAAAAACGTCCTCTCTCTTGAAGACCCGGTTGAATATAACATTCCTGGAGTCAGTCAGTCGCAGGTGCGTTCTGAGATTGGTTACACGTTTGCCTCGGGTCTCCGGAGTGCGCTTCGTCAAGACCCAGACATCATTATGGTAGGAGAAATTCGCGATAAAGAAACCGCTCAGCTGGCTATTCAGGCGGCGCTTACCGGCCACCTTGTACTCTCGACTATTCACACCAACAACTCAATTGGCGTTGTACCGCGTCTTATCGACATGGGTGTTGACCCGTATTTGATAGCGCCGACCTTGAAGCTCGCTATCGCGCAACGACTCGCCAGAAGAATTTGCCCAGGTTCCACTAAAGTTCTCCACGTAGAAGGGGGAGTGAAGGAAATGATTGATAATGCTTTTTCGGCGCTGCCTGAGCAGTATCGTGACAGAATCCCGCAAGCCACCACTATGCTTCACCCAGAGCCCAGCCCAGGTTGTTCGGCTGGTACCAAAGGCCGAGTGGCGGTTATGGAAACACTGGAGATTACCGACGACATTCAAAATCTCATTTTGAAAAATGGATCAGAGGAACAAATACTGGCTGCAGCGCAGAAAAATGGTTTTATGTCGATGCATCAAGACGCCATTATCAAGGCGCTTAATCACACTATTCCGTTTGAGGAAATGAATGTGTTTGGGACTAAGGTGGGGATGACCGACTTTGAAGAAAGTCTTCCTGAAACCGAGGCTGTGGAAGAAAAAACTGTCGATAACCTAGCCGGTGAAAGTGTGAGTTAACGTATACTAAAGGTATGAAGATTTTGCTTGTGGACGATGATGCGTTTTTAAGAGATATGTACGCAACCAAGTTTACCGAACGCGGTGACCAGGTGGTGGCTTTTGAAAATGGCAAAGATGCCCTTCTAGCACTGCAGAAAGAAACGTTCGACGTTATTCTAACCGACATGGTGATGCCTCAGATGACTGGTCTTGAGCTACTTAAACAAATTAAGGCCCACTCACAGTCGCACCGGTGCATCGTACTCTCAAACCAAGGCGAATCCTTTGACCGAGAGGCGGCTGAGACAGCAGGAGCTATCGGATACATCGTAAAGGCAGACTTGGTCCCAAGTGAAGTGGTGGAACGTGTACACAGTATTTTAGAAGCAGTGGCTGTTAATTAAGTATTTATATGGCAAATGTAGATTATAAAAGAGAACTGCATGACCTAGTAGATATTGTGGTGTCTGAAAAGGGATCAGATATTCACTTTTCGGTCGGCTCACACCCCATTGTTCGTGTGTCTGGCTCATTGATTCCGCTTATGAAAAAGCCTGTCCTCACAAACGATGACTTGCTCGGCTTTGCTCAGGTTTTGATGACTGATTCTAAATACAAGAGCTACGTCACTACACGTGAGGCTGACTTCTCGTATGCCCACGCTGACGGTGTTCGTTTCCGAGGCAATGCTTTTTATGAAAGTGGCAACATGTCGATTGCGCTTCGTTTGATTCCAAATCAGATTAGAACCATGGCTGAGCTTAACTTACCGCCAATTCTTGAGAGCTTTGTGCAACGACCGCAGGGGTTCTTCTTGTGTGTGGGTCCGGTTGGGCAGGGTAAGTCGACCACACTCGCCGCGATGATTGAGTACATTAACCAAAACCGCTCGGAACACATTGTGACGATTGAAGACCCAATTGAGTATCTCTATACGCCAAAGAAAGCGCTCATTGTGCAACGTGAAGTAGGGGTGGATACCACCAGCTTTCAGGTGGCACTTAACTCAGTTTTTAGACAAGACGTTGACGTGATTCTGGTAGGTGAAATGCGTAATAACGAAACTATCGCGACAGCGGTAACAGCTGCGGAAACTGGTCACTTGGTACTTTCAACCCTTCACACCAACAACGCCGCCCAGACTATTGACCGTATTATCGACTCGTTTCCGTCTGGACAGCAAGATCAGATTCGGGTTCAGCTCGCCGGCTCGCTCGCGGGTATTTTCTCACAGAGACTCATTCCGCGTATCTCTGGTGGTCTGGTCCCAGCCTATGAGCTCCTCATAAACAACAGCGCTGTTTCTAACCTCATCCGTGAACGACGCACACATGAAATCCAAACTATCGTAGAGACCGGTCTTGAACAGGGTATGATTGACATGAACCGCTCACTGGCTGAGCTCGTGCGCAAAGGGGAGATTACCGTTGAGAATGCGTTTGCGTATTCACTCAATCCAAAAGGACTCGAACGCATCATGTAGTGATACAATATAGCTATGCTCTTTACCTACAAAGCAATTGACGAACATAACACGTCCCGTGAAGGGACCGTTGAGGCGACCAATGTGGACGCTGCAATTGTGACTGTACAAAAGCGTGGGTATACGGTTATTTCAATCGACGAAATTAGTGACAAACCATCAATTCTCAACTTTGAAATTACCTGGTTCCAGTCTATTTCGAACAAAGAGGTAGTGATACTCTCGAGACAAATTGCTACTTTGTTTGAAGCACAGGTTTCAGCCCTCCGTATCTTTAGACTTCTCGGCGCTGAAGCAGAAAATAATCAAATGCGCACCGTTTTAAACACGGTGTCAGACGAACTACAGGCAGGTAGTTCTATTTCAAGAGCCCTTAGTAGTCACCCCGACGTATTTTCTTCTTTTTATGTCAATATGGTGCGCTCGGGAGAAGAGACTGGTTCACTTGAAAAATCTTTTGCGTACCTCGCTGACTATCTCGACCGCACCTACCAAATTACCTCCAAAGCTAAAAACGCGATGGTCTACCCAGCCTTCGTAGTTGGAACCTTCGTGATTGTGATGGGCGTGATGCTTACCCTGGTTATACCGCGTATCACTCAGATTTTGATTGACTCGGGGCAAGAGCTCCCTATTTACACGAAAATTGTCATCGGCCTGTCTTCTTTCATGGTGAACTACATCGGAGTGATTTTTCTAGTCTTGTCTCTTGGTGGTTTCTTTGGGTGGCGGTTTCTGCGGACTGACGTCGGAAGACGAGCTTATGACGAATTCAAAATTTCTATCCCGTATATCGGTGACCTCAACCGTAAGTTGTACCTCACCCGTATCTGCGACAACCTTTCGACCATGGTTGGTAGTGGTATTTCAATGGTCCAAGCGCTTGAAGTAACTGCAGACGTCGTAGACAACATGGTCTATAAAGAAATCCTTGAGTTTACCCTTCTTGAAGTAAAGGGTGGACGCTCATTTGCTGACACTATCTCTGAGTACCCGGAAATTCCTGGTGTTCTTTCACAAATGGCCAAAGTGGGTGAGGAAACGGGTAACTTGCCGGAGATTTTAACCACCCTCGCTACCTTCTACCGAAGAGAGGTTGATAATGCAGTTGATACTCTGATTGGTCTTATTGAGCCAGTGATGATCGTACTGCTTGGTCTTGGGGTAGGTGTTCTTCTGGCCTCTGTACTCATGCCGATTTACAACCTCACCAATGCAATATAACTCCGTTGTCCACACTCTGTAATATATTACAGAAAATGCACCGTATAATGAATGTATACACGACCAACGTGTACAACAAAGAGCCTCGAGACACACAGCTGATGTCTGGAGAATCAAAATTAATAAAAGTAAAAGTAATATGTTTAAATACACTCAAAATCGAGGTTTTACCCTCATCGAACTCTTGGTGGTTATCGCCATCATCGGTATTTTAGCCTCTGTGGTACTAGCTTCGCTTAACACTGCGCGAAGTAAGGGAAGTGACGCAAACGTGCAGTCAAGTATTAACAACGC
>JBGSJJ010000007.1:0-18965 GCA_041742075.1 Minisyncoccia bacterium | reverse complement strand
AGGCTAGTCGTGCCCAAGCGTCCATAGCGACGGCACGGTTCGGCACCTCGATGTCGGCTCGACTTATCCTGGGGCTGGAGCAGGTCCCAAGGGTTTGGCTGTTCGCCAATTAAAAAGTCACGCGAGCTGGGTTTAGACCGTTCAGATTCTGAGTTTTCGGAATCTGAACCAATCTAAACCCGAGGGGAATACACTGGAGAACCAGTATTCGAAAAGACATCATCACGGCGGCAGAAGTTAGTAATAACTTCTTGAGAAGTTGACTATATCGGTAAAGTCCTAAGCCAACGTATGGTAGGATAATACCGAGGGAAGTCATATGTCGCTCAATTCTAAAATATTCTTAGCTTACATTGCTGGATTTCTTGATGGAGATGGAAGTATATATGTAAGAGCAAAGCCAAACCCAGCCTATAGGTATGGGTATCAGATTGCTCCTTATGTTGTATTTTTTCAATCACAGTCATCAATTCAATTTCCAGACATTATGTCTAAGATAGAGTACGGAAGACTTCGTGTACGAAACGATGGTATGTTTGAATACACCATTGCA
Organism: Minisyncoccia bacterium; assembly: GCA_041742075.1. Taxonomy (GTDB): domain Bacteria; phylum Patescibacteriota; class Minisyncoccia; order Phycocordibacterales; family UBA918; genus OLB19. The sequence continues at coordinate 18,412 of JBGSJJ010000007.1, read as the reverse complement.
AAACATGATGAATTAAAAGATTTTCTATTGAAAGTTGAACCGTACCTCTTAATTAAGAGTAAGCAAGCACGTCTCATGTTAGATATACTTGAACTTAAAAAACAAGTAGCTTCAGCAAAAGATTTTGATTATCTCTTAAAAAGAATTGAAGAGTTTCGTACTTTGAATTACTCAAAGAACCGAATAAAGCGAACATTGACCCCGTAGAGACTACACGTCAACCTTCCTTGTTAAGGAAGAAGATATAGTCCAATCCCTTAAGTAATTAAGGAGCCGAGATGCGTGAGACAGGTTGGTCTCCTATCTACTGCAGGCGTCGATTCTTGACGAGATTTGTCCCTAGTACGAGAGGACCGGGATGAACAAACCTCTGGTCTGTCGGCTGTCACACCCGTGGCATCGCCGAGTAGCTATGTTTGGAATGGATAACCGCTGAAAGCATCTAAGCGGGAAGCCAACTCGAAGATAATGAATCATTAAGTCCCCTGGGAGATGACCAGGTTGATAGGCACTAGATGGAAACGCAGTAATGTGTGGAGTCAAGGTGTACTAATAGGGCGTAATTCCTGTAAGGAATGTTGTACATCGCCTTTGCGCGATCTAATCAGCACACTTCAGTGTTGTGTAGAAGAAAAATAATTGTCGCTGGACCTCGTGTCCCACTTCCAATTATTTTTCTTCACACGCCTCGAATTGTGCAAGATTATTTTCGCGCAAAGAGTGAGAAGCTGACAATTTTTAGATTGTTTTGAAGACGGTTTGTTTGTAAGTTTGTAAGCAGTGTAAAGGAATAAGTGAGAGTATTCGCTCAACCTATGCTCGTCCCCGAGTACAGCAAAGGGATGAAGAGAGCTAGGATTGTGAAAGTCAGGTAACCAAGGCATAGCGCCCGATTGTGTGTAATCAGGCCTGACACAAGATGTTGCGCTTGCGCGTGGCATATGCGGAGAAGATGGGTCCGGGTCCCAACTCACTTAACTTATTTAGTGGTCTTAGTAAAGACCACTCCTCTACACTGCTTACAAACAAATTGAGTATGAGTATGCAGTAATTTCTAGGCTGTGAAGTAAGTAGCTTCGTAGCTTAGTGGTAGAGCACGTAATGTTCTGGTCCCAGCTTGCTGGTACCTAATTTCATACCGGACTCTGTGTAATGCAGGGTAGCTTTTGCAGGGTAACCAGCATCTGCACTTCGGGAGGGGTGAAAAGACGTTACGAGGCCCGGGGTTCGATTCCCAGGCGAAGTACCATTTACCTACGTGTAAATGGTCTCACTTCACAGCCTAGAAATAAATCAAATACATAAGAGTTCACACATTGAAAGTTCTAAGTTGGTGCTTTGGCGGAGGGGGTCCACCCGTTCTCATTCCGAACACGGAAGTTAAGCCCTCCAGCACCGATGGTACTCCTTAATTGGGGGAGAGTAGGTCGGCGCCAACTTAGAGTTTTCAATGCAAAAACACCCGCAAGGGTGTTTTTGTTTACTCGAAAACTCTAACTAGACGCCTCGCACTCTCCCAGGGAGGAACTAACGTTCTTTGACTGCGCTCCTGGCATATACGTAAGCGAGCTTCCGTACAGCCACTCGCTTGTCAAAGGAGGTCGGCGCCAACTTAGAGTTTTTAATAAAGAAAAAACCAGACATTAAGTCTGGTTTTTTCTTTATTAATCACTCCATATTGTTGGCGCCTTCGGCTTCAGTCCAGTGATTTGCTCTAGGAAAGAACAAATCAGGACATAAGTTCACAATCGTAAAAAAGTAACCCCGTTACCTTTTTACCTACGTTCCTTTGTTCACTTAACTTAGAGTTTTCAATGCAAAAACACCCGCAAGGGTGTTTTTGTTTACTAAAAAAATTCCCTAGGAAAGGCCTAGGGAGAAGTATTAGGTTTGATGAATGTTATAATAGAGGGATGCCAAAATGGATACTCTATATAGTCATAGTGCTTTTGCTCGCCCTTTTGGGGTATTTACTAGTAGAAAAAGGTCAGCATTCGGATGTGCAGCCGAACATATCGTCAGACATTGAATTTTCGCCGACAGAAGTGACGTCTACTTCAGCAACCACGACACCAGCGCCAAGCGAAGAGGAAGGCGAATCGGAAACGCTTTTAGCCATTTCGGGAACACTCGTACGGTTTGATGAAGTACCTGTTCGGACTACAGGAGAACTGATTATTTATGCACTGGTAAACGATGGAACCGAAATCATCACCATTGATATGCAAAACGTCGTTTCGCCAGGGGTGTCTGCACCAGAGGATCAGCTTGGACTGAAGCTTGGTCAAACAGTAACGGTGCGGGGCGAGATAGTGGATGGGATTTTCACCGCAGTTGAAATAGAGTAGTTTGATAACTTGCTTTTATCTTAAAGTGTGTTACAATTACACACAGTATAAGGCCACAAGAGTTGTTCTGTGTAAATCGGTGGAGAGATATCAGTTCTAATCCTTCGGACTGTTTTGATCCCGTTTCAGAGTGACTACTTTGTGTCCGACCGGTGGGTGTCGTGCGAGCCCATATGTATCACTAACCGACGAGCGTCCCTCGCAAGCGCAGCTCACTTGGAAAGTGAAGTACATAGAGAGGGAGAGGATGATGCAATCAGTGCACAGACTACATCATCCTCCCCGAGCACACTCAATACTTTTATTGCAAACGACCCCTGGGGTCGTTTTATTTATGCCCCACGTAGAAAAAGTATCATTCATTTCTTTGCTACAATACTGCTATGGCTACATTTCGGATTTGGGCATTTTGGCGACGCACACAGTATGCGGTCGGGGCGACGTTGTTTTCAACCTGTATTGCACTTTCGGTGTATGCACTCTTTTTTATTACTCCGGCAACGTGTTTTGACGGTGAGCAAAACGGACAAGAGCGCGGGACTGACTGTGGAGGTAACTGTGTACGGATCTGCTCGTTTGATGTAACGGCACCAGCTATCGAGTGGGCACGAAGTTTTAAGGTGATTGAAGGACAATACAATGCCGTCGCGTATATCCAAAACTCAAACAAAGTGGCAGCTACCCCTGAGTTAAAATACAAGTTCTCACTGCATGACGAAAATGGCCTTATAGCCGAACGAAGTGGTAGTACTATTTTGCCACCAGATAGTGTGTACCCGATTTTTGAACAACGTATTGATACCGGCACTCGTATTCCAACCCAAACCTTTATTACGCTCGAGGAACCCGAGTTATGGATACCAGCCGAAGCGGGACGGAATCAATTTCGGGTCGTGAGTCGAGAGATTTTAGATGCAGACATACAACCCCGACTAGAAGCGCGTATTGAAAACACTGCTCTCATGGAAGCGCAAGATGTTGAAATCGTAGCAACAATTTTCGACGTGACAGGAAATGCGCTGACTTCTTCACGAACGTTTATTGATAATTTTGCCCCGCGTTCGCAAGAAAATTTAGTTTTTACCTGGCCAGAACCGATCGCAAAAACGGTACGGAGTTGTGAAGTACCCTCAGACATTGTAGTGGTACTTGACCGTTCCGGTTCGATGGCAGCTGATGGCGGTGACCCACCCGAACCACTTGAGAGTGCCAAGAAAGCGGCTCAAAATTTTGTCTCACAGCTCCGACCAAGTGATCAGGTGGCTTTTCTTTCCTACGCGACTGAGCCAAGTAATCCGATTGAGCAGATTCTGACGGGCAACAAAGCCCAAGCGAGTGGAGCGATTGCCAATACTAAAATGGGTGCAAATGGTACGCAGTATACGAACATGGGAGATGCCTTCAACGTCGCTTTTGCAGAACTGGAGTCAGATAGACACCGAGAAAATGCTCGTAAGGTGATTATATTTATGACCGATGGTGACGTTACGCGACCACTTAATCCAAATGGTGAACGAGACGTCGCGTTTGCGGCTGAGTACGCCAGACAAGCAGCGAGTCAAGCAAAAGAAAAAGACGTGCTTGTCTACACGATTGGTTTTGGCGACATGTTTTTAGCGCTTGATGGCGAGCTTGAACGTGACTCAGAGCTTATCAAGTCGCTCGCTTCTGACCCTGAAAAATACTTTGAAGCCCCGACTATTGCCGACCTCACCCGTGTGTATCGACAGATTGCCACCGATATTTGTGAAGATGGAATCGCTGTTATAGACATAGTGCCGAAGACGAGTACTAGCTTTGCACCACTACGATAAGTAGTAATTGGGGTGCCGGTGATAGGCAAGACGCCAGCGTGTACTCGCCCTAGGGCGACTCGTACACTGGGCGTTTGCATTGTGTAAATTACAGAGCGTAGCGACAATAATTTTCATACATAGGCTTTTCTATTTCTAATGGAAATCCTATGAAGGGAAATATATAAATAGCTTTGCTAAGAAGTCACCTTACACGGATAATTCAGAGCGCCCGCAGGACGCAAACGCGGTTCCTCCCTCTAGGGTCGGAACCGCTAAGCGTCTGCATAAGGGAAATATAGTCGCACCTTCAGTACTCCTTATTTCCCTAAACCTTGCGGTTACCTACGGTTTACCTATACTAGAGTGTCTATGCGTACCCTCCGCAACTTATTTTCTGGTATCGATCTGTATATCCTGGTACCGGCGGTTCTTTTGAGCGTTATGGGCTTGGTAACTATGTACTCCTACCAAGGAGACAACATCTTTTTTGAGCGTCAGGTTATCTGGATTGGGGTAGCGTTGGTGCTTCTGTTTCTAGCTCTCATTCCCGATTACCGATTAGCCAGAACCGGCAATTCGCTCTTTATATTGTATATAGTCATGCTTGCACTGTTGGTCTTGGTGCTCATGATTGGAGAAATTACCCTCGGTGCCCAAAGTCGCTTTAACTTCGGCTTTTTCTCACTCCAACCGTCTGAACCAGCCAAAATAGTGTTAATTGCAGTTTTGGCAAAGTATTTTAGTAAACGGCATGAACTGATTGGTGACTTTAGGCACATCCTCGTCTCGGGTATCTACGCGCTGGGTATTTTTGGTTTGGTGTTTATCCAGCCTGACTTTGGGTCAGCAATCATTCTGTTTTTTATTTGGTTCGGCATGATTTTGGTGGCGGGAATTAAACTTAAGCACCTAGCAGTTGTGTTTCTACTGGGGACACTTACCTTTGGAGGGATGTGGGAGTTTGCCTTCAGGGATTATCAGAAGGAGCGTATTATGACGTTCCTCGACCCGCTGGCGGACATTCAAGGGGCCGGCTACAACGCGTACCAGTCAACCGTTGCAGTGGGTTCCGGTCAACTTCTGGGGAAGGGGATTGGGTACGGTACGCAAAGCAAACTGCAGTTTTTACCTGAGTATGAGACCGACTTTATTTTCGCTGCCTTTGCGGAAGAGTGGGGACTGATTGGAGTGTCGTTTCTCTTTGTGCTGTTTGGTTTTTTGGTCTGGAGGTTGTTGTTTTTAGCTGCGTATGCAGCCACTAACTTTGAACGGCTATTTACCGCGGGCGTCGCTATTTTCTTAGTAAGTCACTTTTTTGTGCATATTGGGATGAATATTGGACTGCTCCCTGTTACAGGTACCACGGTGCCGTTTCTTAGTTACGGCGGTACCCACCTTATGACGGAATTTCTCGCGCTTGGTATCGTGATGGCGATGAGCCGGTACGCACGAACCTACGTACCGACCACTGAACTAAATATTCTAGAAGAATAGCTACTCATAGTACGCGAGGGTTTTCTCCACCATGGTTTCTTTCTGGAAAGCAGGCAAGAGTAGAGTACTATGGTCTTCATGCCTGCCGAGGTGACGTGTATGCATTAGTAGTAGGGCGTCAGTCATTTCCTCTCGTGAGTTTGGGTTAATTAAAATACTGCTCGGTACGTCGCCTAAGATTTCCGGTATGCCACCAACGCGACTTGCGATAATCGGTATACCTAGTTGAGCAGAAAACAAGAGAGTATAGGGTAGACCTTCTTTTTTTGACGGAAACACTAATACGTCAAAGCCTTGCAAGTATTCAAACGGTTCATTTACAAAGCCAGCAAACACGACGTCGTTTGTAAGGTGGTGTGTTGAAACAAAGTCTCGTAAGTCTCGTTCGAGCTCGCCCGAACCAATAATGGTAAGGAGAAATGTTTTCTCAGGGTGAGTTTTCTTAAGGGTCACGAGGGCTTGTAAAAGTAGCAGATGGTTTTTATTTGGGTGGAGTTCGCCGATGGTAACAAGACGCAAGCTGTCTCGATGCAACGCTATCAGGGTTGGATTAAAAAAAGTACTTTCGGTAATACTTCGTGGTAGCAGGATGGGAAGCGTGACACCGTTGTATATTTTTTTGAGTTTTTGAGTTCCGTACCTGAAATTAGTTTGTGTGAGGTCATTTTGTGATACGCAGATGACTTGGTGAGCCAGGCAGACCGTGAGTTGCGAGCCAGTCCAAGCCACGAATTTCCAGAGTGGACTGCGGTCTTCAAAGAATGGCCAGCCGTGAGCAGTAAAAATAATTTTAGGTACACGGGTGAGTCGAGCGATAACTCCGCCGAGTACGCCTACCTTTGAGCTATTGAGGTGAATGACGTCTGGCTTAAAATCGAGTATGGTTTTGCGGAGCGAAAGGAGGGCTCGTACTTCTCGACTAAGCCCAAAGTCGCGTGCAAGACCATCAGTTGGGTAGACTGTCACGCCGATACTCTTTAGTCGCGTGACTAACTCACCAGTACCACCTACGGCCACAGCGACGCTGTGGCCAGCTTTACGCGAGGCGTAAGCCAGGTCATAGACATACATTTGGGCACCTCCCCAGTTCGATTTTGTGATGACAAAGAGGATACGTTTTGGAGAATGGGGATTCATGTAAGGGTATAACGAGTTAGCTTGAGTAATAGTTATAGATACTTGCACCAAGGCAACTTACCAGTATTATAGTCAAATTATGAAGGAATTCCATCGACGGAAGAATAGTCTGCTTTTTCTCGGTGATATTCTGGTGATGTGTTTAGCGCTCATCGTAACCTTAAGTATTCGTTATCGAAGCTTTCCGGAACATGACACGCTCATTGAGCACCTCATGCCATTTTCGGCATTGTTTGCTATTTGGGTGCTAGTGTTCTTAATTGTCGGTTTGTATGACGAATCAGTGGCTTTTGATCGGAAGCGCTTGCCAAACCTCGTATTGCGTACCCAAGTTATAAACATGTTCTTGGCAATGTGTTTATTCTTCACGCTCCCGTTTGGGATTGAACCGAAGACTAATTTACTCATTTACCTCGGAGTATCGACGGCAATGATTGTTTCGTGGCGTCTGTTTTTGTATCCTAAACTGCAACCAGAGCGCTCGCTTGTGGTGTTGCTTATTGGTACTGGTGTTGAGCTAAAAAGCGTTGAAACTATTTTGAGTCATAGTCCACACTTCAAACAAGTATCAATCGAACACCTTGATACCAGTATTTACACCGACACCAGTGTACTTATCAAAAGTCTTGAAGAGTATATCAATTTAGGGAAACTCGATATGGTAGTCGCCGACATGAACGATCCGGTCATGCAAAAGCTGGCTCCTTTTTTCTTCAACATAACATTCAACATGCAAGCCGTTCGTTTCTTTGGTCTGGCTGATTTCTATGAACGACTTGTTAGTCGTTTACCGCCGTCAGTTATTCGTGAATCGTGGATGCTTGAACATATGTCGATTGGCTCACCACATTATGCCTATGACTTTTTGAAGCGGGGGATAGACTTGCTCGGTGCACTTATCCTCCTTCTCCCGTGTGTGGTGATTTTCCCGATTGTAGGAGCAATTATTTATTTTCAAGATAAGGGGGCGGTGTTTTATCGGACAATTCGAATTGGACAGTTTAATCAACCAATTGAGATTCTTAAATTCCGCACCATGTCTGGTGCGGATAGTGGAAAGGAAGCGCTTAAGAGTACGCTCACCATCACAAAATTCGGTATGATTTTGCGCAAACTGCGGATTGATGAACTCCCACAACTTATTAATGTACTGAAAGGGGAGCTGTCGTTTATTGGTCCTCGACCGGAGATGCCTGCCTTGGCTGAGGTGTATGAGCATGAAATTCCGTACTATACACTCAGGCACATGATTAAACCTGGCCTCTCAGGCTGGGCGCAGATAAATAACTTTGACGTTCCGCGCAGTGGGGTTGATATCCCGCGTACTATCGATAAGCTTTCGTTTGACTTGTACTACCTCCGCCACCGCTCACTCGCACTCGATATTGAGATTGCGCTTAAAACTATTAATACCGTGCTGTCTAGAACCGGCAGTTAAGGTACACTTCTAGCTATGATAGTTGATGGAAAAAAAATGGCGAAGGATATTATTGCTGAAACGGCGAAAGCTGTGACTATGCTTTCTTGTAAGCCGCACGGAACGGTAGTCACCTGTGGGCCAAACTTTGAAACAAAAAAATACCTTGAGTTAAAACTCCGTAAGGCAGAAGAGTCTGGAGTTATTCTCCAGGTACTGGAGTTTGGTGTCGATACCAGTACCGAAGAATTGGTAGAAGCAATCAACCATATCACTATGCAAACTGACGCGATTATCGTTCAGCTCCCTCTGCCGGCGCATATTGATACTGAGTCGGTACTTAACGCCATTCCTGCTTCCTATGATGCTGATGGTATGCACTACGATGGAATGCCAGAAAGTATCACGTCACCAGTTGTGGGAGCTATAGCTGAAATCGCTCGGGTACATCAAGTTGTTTTTCACGGTAAAAAGGTTGTGGTAGTCGGACAAGGCAGACTGGTAGGGAAGCCGGCAACAGTGTTTGCCAAAGTCTGTGGAAGCAATGTTACGGTTGTTACCAAAGAGTCGGGTAATTATGAGTCTCTTAAGGAAGCCGATATCCTTATTTTAGGAGCCGGGGTACCAAACCTTGTGACACCTGTCATGATTGAAGCGGGGGTGGCAATATTTGACGCTGGCACTTCGGAAGAAGGGGGTGTTTTGGTGGGGGATGCCGACCCTGCCTGTGCTGAAAAAGCCTCTATTTTCACCCCTGTTCCCGGCGGAATTGGTCCTATGACTATCGCTATACTACTGCGTAATATTGTCACCTTGGCGGCGCGAAAATAGTATAAAATAAGCAATTATGCTATAGTTTTATGGTTAAAATTTCTTATGACTGAAACGCCACCAAAGACAGAAAACAGCACTGAACAGACAGTAATTCGCATTTTTCAAGCGCTCGCAGTACTTGTTGTGACTGGGTTAGTAGGATTCTTTGTCTACACGAACGCCACGAATGAAAACGCTAAATATCCTTTTAAACTCGGACTCGATTTAGCAGGCGGCAGTCATTTGGTGTATGAGGTTGACGTCAGTAGTGTGAGTGAGGCTGAAGTGCCAGTGATTCTGAACGTACTGCGTGACGTGATTGAGCGTCGCATCAACGTCTTTGGGGTGTCTGAACCAGTGGTGTACGTTGAGCGCTCAAGTGTGGTAGCTAAAGAGAAAAGTGAGCGGTTGGTGATTGAGTTACCTGGGGTGACTAATGTTTCTGATGCTGTGGCTGAGATTGGTAAAACACCACTCCTCGAATTTAAGCTCGTTGATCAGGAAATTCTCGCCGCTAAAGAAAGTGCGGCTTCGGTGGTGGCAAGCGCGAGTGGTACAGGAGCCATTATCGACAACGTGCGGGTAAATGGTGAGGCCGTAGCTGATTTGAATCCTTACGTTGACACCGGACTGACGGGGCGCTACCTCGAAAGCGCAGCGCTTGAATTTGCCGGGGGACAAAACGGACAACTTTCCAATGAACCAATTGTTTCGATTGTGTTTAACAGTGAAGGAGCCGATTTATTTGCTAAAATCACCGGCGAGAACACTGGAGAAAACTTGGCTATTTTCCTCGATGGCACGCTGATTTCTGCGCCCCGCATCAATGAATCAATTGTGGGTGGGAAGGCTATTATTTCCGGCGGATTTACGCCGGACGAGGCTCGTTCTTTAGCTGAAAACTTAAACTTCGGTGCGCTTCCGGTACCAATTGAACTCGCGTCAACGCAGACTATCGACGCTACCTTGGGTGCTAGTGTGGTGCGGGATAGTCTTTTGGCTGGACTGTTTGGGCTGGGACTTATTTCTTTGTTTTTGATTGGTTGGTACCGAATTGCTGGTTTGGTAGCTGGCGTGGCACTCTGCATGTACGTGCTTATTTCACTCGCGCTCTTTATGGTTATTCCGGTCACACTCACCGCCGCTGGCTTGGCTGGCTTTGTACTCTCGCTTGGTATGGCGGTTGATGCTAACGTTCTCGTGTTTGAGCGTATGAAAGAAGAGTTTAGAGCTGGCCGTTCGAGTCGAGATGCTGCCAGAGAGGGCTTTAGTCGAGCCTGGAGCGCTATCAGGGATAGTAACGTGACTGGTCTCCTTTCCGCTATTATTCTGTTTTGGTTTGGAACACCTTTGATTAAAGGGTTTGCGCTCGTGCTTGGGCTCGGTACCATTATCGCGATGGTGTCAGCTATTACGCTTACACGGACACTCCTTGTCGCTCTTCCGGACGTGAAGCGTAGTGACACGGGACTGTTGCCGTATTTATTTGGCACTGGCTTCACCAAGAAATAGGTATATGTTTATTATTCTGCAAAAAAAGTTGTTTCTCGCTCTCGCTCTCGTCATTGTCTTTACGGCGGTCGGTATTATCGCAACCTTGGGACTCAAGCCTGGTATAGATTTTACCGGAGGCTCACTCATGGAAGTCCGCTACACGGGAGAGTTGCCAGAGAAGTCCGCTATCGAAGATTCGGTAACTACTCTTAATCTGGGCGGTTTTTCTGTTCGCCAATCAAACAGTGATGCTGGCTCTGGGTATCTCGTAAGTACTCGTGACCTGACTGACGCTGAACGGCAGTCACTTGAAACGACACTCCTCTCAAAAGGCGCGGGTGGCGAGTTGGTGCGCTTTACGTCAATTGGACCAGTCATTGGTGCTGAACTAAAAGATAAAGCTATTTGGGCAATTAGTGCGGTACTCATCATTATTATTTGCTACGTGGCATTTGCCTTTGCGGGGATTGGTCGACCAGTTAGTTCATGGGTGTATGGTTTTTTTGTCACCCTTGTTTTGCTTCACGACATTTTGGTACCGATAGCAGCTATGAGTGTACTCGGTTATCTTACGGGTGCCGAAGTAGACATTTTGTTTGTGACCGCCCTTCTGACTATTCTTGGGTACTCGGTAAACGACACGATTGTTATTTTTGACCGCGTACGTGAAAAACTTATCCAAAACCGAACTGAACACACGAGAACTATTAATGAAGTCGGGGGAGTAACTCGCACAGAGGTCACCCATACACTGACAAAACCGTTTCGAGAAATTGTCGGCCAAGCGGTTGAAGAGACAATGGCTCGTTCTATCAATACGTCACTCACCGTACTTTTGGCACTCATTGCGCTCTATATATTTGGTAGCGAAGTAACTGAAAACTTTGTTCTCGTGCTGATCGTTGGACTTGTCGCGGGTGCGTACTCCTCTATCTTTATCGCTAGTCCGCTTTTGGTGCTCTACCAAGAATGGCAGGAGAAAAAGCAAGCAACGACACCGGAGAAAAAATAAGTCTATGCTACTTGGAATAATGTTTTCAGTATGCTCTTAGGGATTACAGGTACTGATGGTGCGGGAAAAGGTGAGAAAGTCTGGGAGACTTTCGCAAGAGGTTGCCAAGAATTTCTTGATTTTAAGAAAAGAAATTCTGACAACCTGAACAGTGCCTGTAAACAAGTTTTCTCTTCCTGCGTTCGTATTTTGCTTGCAAGCAATCAAATACTCACTGGTAAGAGTAAGACACCCGCGCCTGGCACACCTAAAATTACTCACGTAAGTTTTCCAGTATGCTTTTAGGAATTACGGGCACCGACGGAGCCGGAAAAGGTGCGGCCGTCGACTACCTCACTCGAAAGTATGGTTTTGAGCACTTCTCAGCCCGAGAGCTTATTATAGCGGAAGCGAATCGTCTTGGACTTCCTTCAGACAGAGCTCACTTACGGATTAGTGCTAACAATATGCGTGAAGCAGAAGGACCAGACATTATTGTGAAGATTGCCTTGGCTCGCATAAAGGAACGTGGAGTGATACATGCGGTGGTTGAATCAATCCGCGCGAGCGCTGAAGTGACAAAACTTCGCGAAGCAAGAGGACTCCTCTTGGCTATCGATGCCGACCGTAACATCAGGTATCAACGACTTGTCGGGAGAGGAAGTACTACTGACAAAATTTCTTTTGAACAGTTTATGGAGCAGGAATTACTGGAGATGGATGACCCGAACCCATTTGGGTTGCAGAAGCGCGCCGTCATGGCGTCCGCTGACTATACGATTATGAATAATGGGTCACTTCGTGAACTACAAGTAGCCGTTGATGGGTTTTTAATAAACCAGGGCTATGCAGGGTAAGCGAGTAGGTATTGTTGGCCATGGTCACTTCGGAAAATTTTTAGCAGAACTAGCGGTACGTTTTCTACCAGAAACTGAAGTCCGTATTTATTCACGACGAGCTCCAATCGACAACAAAAAATTCTTTCCACTTGAGGAAGTGGCCCAATCGGACGCGGTAATACTGTGTGGTGCCATTAGTGAGTATGAAGCGCAACTGCAAGCACTCGCGCCACTGCTACTTCCGACTACCGTGGTCGTAGATGTTGCTACCGTCAAAGTACATACCGAAGCATTATTTTTAAAGTATCTTAAAAATCAGCCGTATGTGTGCTTGCATCCAATGTTTGGCCCAGAAAGCTACGAGAAGCGAGAAGGTAACGTGACGGGCCTCCGGGCTGTGGTTACCGCTCATACTTTGCCGAAGGAAATATACGAACAGTTTAATCAGGTACTCACCGTACTCGGTTTCAGGGTCGTAGAGATGACGAGCGATGAGCACGACAGGTTTTTGGCTGAGACACTATTTTTAACCCACTATGTCAGTCAATCAATCCTCACTGCGGGCTTTGACCGGACGCTGATTGATACCGCCTCGTTTGCTTCACTCATGGATGCGGTGGAAAGTGTAAAAAATGATCGCCAGCTATTTGAAGATGTCTATCGCTTTAATCCCTACTGCAAAGCAGTCGCCGAACGTCTCCATACCGCGCAAGAAGCCGTTTGGCAATCGATTCAAAAGTAAGTCATAGCAAATATTGAATACTGTATTCGGAACAAATTGAAAATTTGTACTGAGTAGAATGTGTATAAAAAGAAGAAAAACCTTTCATTCGAATGAAAGGTTTTGTTTTTAGAATTTAGGACATCAGAACAAAGGGTCACCCTGCGCTAAGGGTGGATGCGGGTGCCGATAAAGTTTTCTCCAGCGAGGTAGTTATTGAGCTCAGTGAGTTTGCTCCCATTGATCTGCGCTACTTCAATACCATCCTGTTCCGCTTGCCTGGCAGCAACTGGATCAAACGGGGAAGACAGACCTGGTCCCCAGTCTTCCGGAATGAGTTTTCTAAATTCGCTCCAAGTGATGTCGGTAATTAAGGTGGCGTTGGGGTTGGTCTTTGGGTTGTCGGTGTAGACGTAGTCGGTATTGGAGAGGTTGATGACCTTCTTGGCCCCAACTCGATTCGCAATCTGGACGGCACGGAGGTCGGTAGAGCACCCTGGTCGGTAACCCGCCGCAATAATAACTTTCTCGCTTGGGTTGATGTCGAGAATTTCGTCGGGGTTGGTGATCATAACGCGGTATGCGATATCGCGAAAGATAGTACGAAGTAGGTGTCCATTGAGGCGTGTGGCGTGGATACCCATCCAGTCAAGGTCGTCGCTCGTGAGCTCGCTGACGTGTGAGGCTGCCTCTTGGTAGCGTCTGGCGGTTTTGCCACCACCAGCAATGATAATAAAACGACGGCCTTTAGCCGTTTCAGTATAGACGTGATCTTTTAAGTTGGTGAGAAAGGTGCTGTCAATTTGGTCAGGCACAATGAGTGAACCTCCAACTGACATGACGATAGTTTCCGGAGTTTGCATAGCGTTTGCATTGTACCCTAGAAGTCGTGAGAGGCAAAATAAATACCTATCGAGAGTGGATATTTTTAGAGATATATTTCTATTGGCAACTTTTTAAAAACAGTCTGTAGCTTGACTTTTTTTAGTACGTATGTATAGTAGCGACAGTTCTTTACGGAGCGGGGAAGCGTAGCTTTTCCGTGGTCCCCGCTTCGTGCGGGACCAACCTGGTCGCAGGGTTTCTGCGACGTACATCGAAAGGTATTCTGATGAATATGCCCACCAAACTGCTCAGCGCCCTCGCGGTCGCCACGGCCTTCGGTCTCACGGCCCTCCCGGCCTCGGCGACCGATCAGAACTGGGGCAACTTCGGCGGATCGACCGGCTTCTCCTTCGGGGGCAACTTCGGCGTCGCCAACGAAGGCAAGACGACCGGCCAGTACGGCAAGGTGACGTCCGAGTCCTGGAAGCACCTCGAAGGCAACGGCGAGGCCGTCATGCCCGGCAGCGCCCGAGGCTACGTGTTCGTCGGTGGTGGCACGACCGGCACCGCCAAGGCGCGTTCGCGCGGTCACGGGCCGCAGAACGCCGGCACGATGGAAACCGGCAGCATCTTCGGCGAAGGCTTCGTCGAGACCTTCCGGCAGCGCGGCACTGGCGACTGATCTTCATCGGTCCTCCCAACAAAGAGCGAGGCGCCTCGGCGCCTCGTTACCACCTCTTCAAGCACAGTTTGAAACGCCCATCTCTTGCTTCGGCAAGAGTTTTTTTATAATTGAACCCCCCTTAGGACTTGCTTTTTTAAGAAAAATGTGGTAGTACTATGCCTATCTAGACAGGATGCGCCAGGTGCGTTAACTGCCGTAGACGCACCTTGAAAAATGTAAGGAACAAATGGATGAAACAGATAGGGTTAATCGCCCTGCTTGCATCGTTCCTCGGCGGTTTCTGGACTCAAGCGAGTGCACAGACTGCGTGGAGAACCATGCATGCAAACACGTATGACGCGACTCCTGCCTCGGCGCGAGCGCAGTGTCTGCGAGAACTCAGTCTCGGCCATGTGCCGGGGCTGTCGGCACAGAAGTGTGCCCTCCTCGAGCGAAAGCTCGAAACCGGCGACTTCGAAGAAAGCCGAAGCCAGATCGGGCAAAACTACCACTCAGTGGCTGGGGTTGGTCGGGATAAGGTGCAACAGCTCAACTTTGAACCGCGCGCCCTCCTCGTCAATCTCGGTGACGGTGTGGTCGTCCACTGGTTTACCGGAGAAGACCGCTCGTGCAACAATATCGGCTTCGTGAAGCCGAGAGTGTGCCGAGTGGTCCAAGGACCGTCGACCTATCGAGGAGATCAGTTTTTCTCCTCGCCCGGTCTTCATGTCCACACCGAATACTGCGGACATGACCTCACCATCGACCTTCCGGGAACGATGACCATGCTTCCCGGCTACGAAATCGGATCAAGCACCCTTGTGTGCGAGTGAAACAGAGAAAGGATGATAGACATGACACACTACAAGGGTGCACTGATCGCTCTCTTGGCCCTGACAACTCTCGGAGCATGTGCTCCGCAATCCGTCAGGGTCACCGCCACTCCGCTTCGGCCGAATGAAGTGGTCGGAGTCGACGTGGGCGTGGCAGGCAAGGGTATCGCCGGACAGGAGATCACCGTGGCGGTCATCCAGGAACGTGACCCGCACACGAATCAGGTGCATCGGTCGGTGGCCAGGTTCAACAACCCGAACACCGGCGGTGAGCTGACCAAAATCGGTGTGGGCGCGGTAATCCCGACTGCGATGAACAACCTCACTGCTCTGGCGATTGCCGGTATGGAAGAGCCCTGCGAAAGCTGTGGCAATATCAGCATCGGCGTCGAAGGCAGCCAGGCCCTCGCGGGCGCGCAGTCTGGGTCCATTTCCCAGGCAGAATCGACCGCGAAAGCGAAAACGCAGACTGCGAAACCTCCCAAGCCACACTACGGGCACGGCGACTAAGGGTGGGTGCTTCGGCACCCACTTCCTCAACCAGATTCAGGAGAGAACAGGATGAAGAGCATACTCATGGCGCTGGCCATAATGGTGGGACTCCTTCCCGCTATGGCCAACGCCCGCATCTATCTGGAGACGACCGGCAAGACGAAGGAGGTGTCAACTGAGGTCAGTGCCTACGGGCACTGGGACGAATATGTTGTCCGCAAGGACAACTCGCCCGGAGCGCGGTATTTTCCCTCGCATCACTGCGATGCGTTCGTCGGGGAGATGCAACTTCAGGACCTCACAAATCCGAAGAACTGCCTCGACACGGTGTATCGCATCAACAACGGCTGGGACCCGAACGTTTTTTCGGTCGACCAGACGGTCTGGATGCCTTCGCTCAAGCGGAACGTCCCGGATGAGCTTCGTCGGCGCTTTGCCGTCAGGGCGCGTAACGTCGAGCCGAGCGTCGCGGACATCTTTTCGAACGAGCAGATCGCGGACTTGCGGTCGGCGCTTGGACTCGAAGACATCGCGGGAGAGGTCGCCGAAGGCGTGGCGACCATCGAAGCGACGGTCGAGGAAGCCAAGGCGAAGCTCGCGGGCTTCACCGACCTCGATGCCAAGTTCAGCGCGTTCAGCGACGAACAGGCAAGGAGGTGGGACGAACTAGAAGACGAGAACGACCGACTGCAACACGGCATCAACACAGTCGGTGGACAGATAGGCGACGTCGCGACTCGGGTTTCCAGTCACGATGTGTCCATCGAACGGCTGACCGCCGAACAGGCCAGCCTCAAGGCGCACGTGGCGCGACTCGTAGCACATCTGGACCTGACACCGGTCGACATGGCGGCTGTAAACCCGCCGATCGAGATCGAAGGGCTTTCTGGCCCTACCTTCGGTGCATCACCTGTTACCGAGTAAAACCAAACCGGGTACCCACGTGGTACCTCATGCAGGCGGCGGAACTTTGTTCCGGCGCCTGTTTTCTTTTGCCTATTTTCGATATGCTATGCTTAACTATACTCATATGAAGATTAACCGGACAGTCTTTTACAGCATCCAAGCGGTCTTTTTCCTCGTCGCTCCACTTACGATTGCCGGAATTATCTATGGCGCTTTGTATTTTTTAGGTTCGCCGGAAAGTAATGACACGAGTATTAGGGCAAACTCTGAACGAATGCGGGCGTCAGCCCAGGTGTATTACTCAAGGGTTCGTTTTTACAGTGGCGTCTGCCAAGACATTGGTGCTTTAGAACCACCATTTCGGTGCAACGATTCTGATACCGCCTACGCCGTATCGGCTCTTCTCGATGACGGAAAAAATCACTGTTTTGACAGCACTGGTTTTTCTGGTGACATCACTTGGAGTCTTGAGACACGCACGGTGTGTGCACGAAATTAAAGATGGTTTAAAGACGTAGGCCGAAGCGATTCGAGACCTCAGGTAAGCGATACTGTATCGCTACTTTAAACTGATAGAGCCCAAAGAGGGAAATAAAAATGATTTTGTAAAATCGAAACTCGAGCCACTGTTCAGGGGTCACGGTTGCCCGCAGAACTTCATTGATAACAGCGGCGAGTAAAAAGATGCAACACCAACGAATGGTAATAATCCGCCAACCGGCGTCACTAATCGCGAAGGTGTCTTCAAACAGAATTTTTAAAATAAGCTTTTTATAATACAGTCCAATTCCAAGGGTAATGGCCACAAAGCTGTAATAGGCCGTGTCGGCGAAAATAATAATGTTGGGCTCGGTAAAGATGTAGGTCAACAGTCCAGAAACGACGATAAAGGTCGCGACCACGAGCGGAAAGAGGGCAACCTTCCGGTCTTTGAGATAGGTGATAGCCGTAATCAGGCCAGTAGCAATCACGCACGACAGGGTGGCGGTGTAAAAGTCCGTAATTTGTCCGGCTACAAAAAAAACGAAGGTAGGCCCCAGGTCAGCCAGCATATAAAAGAGGGCTTTTTTCGGCATCGGTTAGATTGTAGCACGAGAGCAAAACAGTTTAATTGAATCGAGTGAGAGAGGGCTTTCTAAAAAGTCAGTAGGGTTGCAATAGATTTAAAAGATGTCTATATTGACAATAACATAATAGTATGCTATTTTAAAACAGTGAATCTGGGCGAGTACCTAGTGCACACGGGTGTTCTTTAATCCGTTCTTTCCAAAACCAGTCTCATCCTAGACGGATGTGGACACAGCTGCCACGGAGGCAAATCTATGAAATCGCACCTTTTCTCACTTCTGCTCGCGGGGCTCGCGCTCGTCACGACCCCGACGCTGGCCGGTGAGCGCGTCTTGAGCGACGGGCTCAAGGCGCCCGGCGGTCTGCGCGACTCGATGATCCTCAACAACAACGACGACATCGCCCAGGTCTACGCCGTCGACCCGGTGACCGGCAAGCGGCGCCTGATCGCCCATGCCATGTGGGCGCACGCTGGCCACGGTCCGATGGACCCGAACGCCTGCAAGTTCGCGCTCGTCGCGACGCCCCAGGGCATCGCGCCGCTCACGGACCTGCAGTGCGGAAGGAACCTTTT
>JBGSJJ010000006.1:0-22363 GCA_041742075.1 Minisyncoccia bacterium | reverse complement strand
GTTGCCTGCACCGCTGATATTGACACCTGTGGCAATACGTGAGCACCTGCAGTTTCTGAGGCCCAGGCCCTAGGCTTTCTCCAGGGCCTAAAACCTGCCGCATCTCGCGCCCCCGCAGGAGGGCGGGGCACAAGTACGGCAAGCTGGCGCCTTGGGCGGTGGGATCCACGCTGCTGGCCTGCGAGGGCGAGGCCAACTTTGAGAGCAGCGCCAAGCGCAACCAGCGGGACTTCGCCCTCTGGAAGGCCGCCAAGGCGGGTGAACCCTTCTGGGAGAGCCAGTGGGGTAACGGCCGTCCAGGCACGCGCGCACCCAACCCCGCCCCAGTGGCCCCTGTCCGCAGGCTGCTTTTGCGGTGTGCTTTCGCCGAGATGCATGCATTGGGGGGGGAGTGCCGCCCTGCCCTGGATTTGGGCAGGCGGGCAGTAGGGAGGCCCTTGTGTCGCCGCTGGGTCCCTCATGCATTTTTGAGCGTGCTCGTCTCTAGAAGCGTCTCCTCGAGCGTGCACTTTCTGCATTCCGGGAGCTCTTTATACAGGAGGGCGGCATGGTTCCTCCTCGATGGTCAATATCAACAGCAGCTGCTCGTCAAACAGTCTCGGGCGCGGGGCGCGCGTCTGAGCGCCTGCACTCGGCTGCCTGCAGGCTGGCACATCGAGTGCTCGGCCATGGCGATTGCTACCCTGGGAAAACAGATTGATATTCATACTGGTGGTGTCGACAACATGGCCACGCACCATAATGGCGAAATCGCTCAGTGCGAAAGCGCAACCGGGAAGCAGTTTTCGAGGTACTGGATGCATAGTGAACATATTCAGATTGATAATGAAAGAATAGCCAAATCCGCCGGAAACGGTATTACCCTACGCTCATTGTTTGAGGAGGGATACTCAGCCCTTGAGTACCGCTACTGGCTTCTTACTTCGCACTACCGATCTCCGGCCAACTTTAGTCTGACTGCTCTGATGGCCTCCAAACAGGCTTTTACCAAGCTCCGACGCTACATGTTTGAAGACTGGGCACATACAAAGGGCCGCCCTTCGCCGACTTATCAGCAAGCGTTTGTAAATGCTGTAAATGATGACCTTAACACCGCCAAGGTAATCGCCCTCGCGTTTGAAGTCGCGAAAGATGAAAAACTGACGCCGGGCGAGAAGCGCGCCACTATCCTCGAGTTTGATGCCGTCCTAGGACTTGGTCTAGATGCTGATCCAACAGATGGACTGGCACTTCTTGGGCATATTGCTACTAATTCCCTACCGGAAGAAGTTCAAGCGCTTATTGACCAGCGTGAAGTAGCTCGCATTGCGCGCAACTGGTCCGAGGCTGACCGTCTACGCTTGGTGGTACAGCAAAAAGGCTACGAACTAGAAGATACGGCAGAAGGACCACGAGTCAGCAAAGTGTAGTTTGTTGTGCACATTTTGCACACAGTTTAGTCACAAATTGGCTGTAAGCGGTAAAAAATCGTGCGTGCTATACTGGCTCCACTATGGCAGACCGAGCACCCGAAACACATAAGCGACTACGCATTCCGCCGAACAACATCGACGCTGAAAGAGCTCTCCTTGGTGCTATTTTCTTAAAGCCGGAGGTGATGCACGACATTGCGGTTACTATTTTCCCAGAAAGCTTCTACGCCGATAAACACGCGCAAATCTACAAAGCGATTCTCGAAGTCTTCATGAAGGGCGATCCGATTGACCTTCTGTCTATCTCAACCAAACTCAAGTCAAATGACCAACTCGAACGAATCGGTGGCGCCACCTACCTAACCGACCTCTCCGAAAGTGTACCCGCTGCCGGCAATGCGCTGTATTATGGCGAACTGGTAGCAGGGAGAGCGACACTGCGTAACCTTATCGGTGCTGCGGACGAAATCGCTGAACTCGGCTACTCCGACCCTGAGCACTTAGACGTCGCGCTTGATCAAGCTGAAAAGAAAATCTACAGCGTTAGTAATTCGACTGTTACGCAAAAGTTTAAGACGATTGGCAGTTCACTCACTGAGGCCTGGGAGCGCTTTGAACACCTCTCCGCCAACCAAGACCAACATCGTGGTGTGCCGACTGGCTTCTCTGCCCTTGATAACATCCTCGCTGGTTTCCAAAAGTCTGACCTCATCATTCTTGCTGCTCGCCCTTCTATGGGTAAGACTACCCTCGCGCTTGACCTCGCACGCAACGCTTCACTGAAGCACGGTGCTTCAGTCGGTATCTTTTCGCTCGAAATGAGTGACCAACAGCTAGTTGACCGTATGTTGGCTTCTGAAGCCGGCGTAGACTCCTGGAAACTCCGTACCGGTAAGCTTTCGACCGACCAAGAGTTCCAAGCGGTACAAGACGCTATGGCGAGACTGGCTGAAGCTCGTATCCATATCGACGACGAACCCGGTACCAACATCATCAAAATGCGTTCTTCGGCGCGTCGTCTTAAGAACGAGCATGGTCTCGATATGCTTATTGTTGACTACCTCCAGCTCATGAGCCCAACCAACACCAAAGCGAGCGATTCAATGGTGCAACAAGTGACCGAAATCTCTCGCTCACTCAAGATTCTGGCTCGCGAACTCGACGTACCAGTCTTGGCTCTCTCTCAGCTCTCCCGTGCCGTAGAACAACGTGGTGGCCGCCCTCGCCTGTCTGACCTTCGTGACTCAGGATCTATCGAGCAAGACGCCGACGTCGTGATGTTCATTCACCGCGAAGACAAGCTCAACAAAGAGTCTGACAGGCCGAACATTGCCGAAATCATGGTTGAAAAGCACCGTAACGGTCCAGTTGGCATGGCTGAACTCTACTTTGACGAACGTCACGTCCGCTTCCTTAACATCGATACGCACCACTCTCAGCTTGCGAGTGCGCCGAGTCATGACGACTTCTAAAATATGCCTGAACGAACAGGCATGGTCTTCGTCATACAGTCCAGATACGGTTCTCCTCATGAAGCGCCATCACACTTGGTTTGGCAATGAGCAATTTGCCGGTCCCGGTGGTTTAGTGGATGAGAATGAAGACCCCATTGAGGCAGGTATTCGAGAAGTTTTTGAAGAGACCGGTCTTGCAATTGATGACTTAGTACTTATAACAACAAATACATCAGCCGGTAATGGTCGACAATTTGAAAATTATTATTATCACACGTCAAACTTTACTGGCACCCTTTTGAATAAAGAACCAGATCGTCACAGCGAACTAGACTGGTATCAGCTCTCATCGTTACCGAAAGAAACAATGCCGCTTGTACAAACTTTAATTGTCGAAATTACTCAATAAAATCACAAGTTCGAGATCTCAACTCGAATTTTCGCAAGTATTTACCAAATCTTTCTTAATAAATAAAAAGCACTCACCTGATCCCAGGTGAGTGCCAGCGTTTTGACTCCGCAACGACAATATCTTTAACTGCCTTGAAAAACCTCCGACGCACCTTAGAATCGACCGTATCCAACAACCAAACTCTTACATAGAAGGCTGTTAAAAAATCATCGCACTGTACTGTTTTCAGGACAGAAGGACCAAGTATATAGTCTCCCACTTTCTTTATCCGCTTTGCCAGCGGACGCAAAGAAGTACGCTGCTCTGTGCGAAGATCGATATACTCCGTTGCCCAGTATTGTGTCCGGGTCTGTTTGAGATAGGTATTCGATCGGCCTGCTCTTTCAAACTTTACCTTCGGAGTTTTTGGCATCTTTTAGCCCCTTCCATGTAACCATGTGCGTTCAACTAGGCGAGTTATAACACATGAATAATGTTGATGCAAGTAGATGCCGTTTTTAGTTTTAGTCTTAAAGATGTCTATTTTTTAATTAGACTATGACATAGGTCATTTTTTGGCAAATGGTATACTTAGCCGGCATATATGAACAACCTCGACAAACTCATTACCTATTTTGAAAAATTCCCGGGGATTGGTGGGCGCCAGGCTCGTCGCTTTGCTTTCCATATCCTTACAATGCAGAAGGCCGACACTGAAGAGCTCGCCAACTTAATTACCTCCCTGAAGTCCACCGTGACCGAGTGCCATAGCTGTCATCGGTTCTTTTCACAAAGTGGTGGACCGTCAGTGCTCTGCTCAATTTGTGAAAGTCCCTCCCGCGACCATAGCAAGCTTATGGTTGTGGCAAGTGATAACGACATTCAGGCGATTGAACGCAGTGGTGTTTACGAAGGACTGTACTTTGTCCTTGGTGGCACCATTCCCCTCCTTTCAGAGAAAGAAAATGGCAAAGTTCGTGGTGGTGCTCTCAAAGCGCTCGTCACGAGCCGAGCCGATGAACATCTACTTGAAATCATTCTCGCCTTTGCCGTAAACCCAGATGGCGAAAACACTGGTCGCTACGTCGAGACACTTCTCAAGGAAGTAATTGACGCACACACCTTAAAAGTCTCAAAGCTTGGTCGTGGCCTCTCTACCGGTAGCGAACTCGAGTATGCTGACCCCGAAACAATCAAAAGCGCCCTCATGAACCGTAGTTGAACTTTCTAGGATTTGTGGTATTATTTTTTTTGGAATTGTGACCCACTCACAGTAGCTCCCCACACAACCCTCATGAGGTACATCATGTCGAAGACGGAGACCGCTGCCGCTACGGAAACCAGACAATTCAGTGATGTGCGAATTTTTCTCCTGGCCACCCACCCTGCATATAAGGGCATGACCCTCGCCGCCCTCAAAGAGCTGTTTCCAGACTCAAAAATGAAGCAGGCAAAAACTGCTCTGCCCTGCGTCTGGCGAGGACGCCTTTCTGAAGCGAGAAAGTGGTCGAAGCTTCAGCCAAAATAAGTTCTACTCAACCTGCCCTCAATAACGAAGAAGCGCCCCAAGTCCGGGGCGCTTTTCTAAATTTTATTACTTAGGCAATTGACTCGATTTTGATCCGAGAATAGTGCTGTCGGTGACCAATCTTTCGGTCTCGGTTACTCTTAGCCTTGTAGCGAAGGATAGAAAGCTTAATTCCCTTCTTCGTTTCAACAAATGAAGCAGTTACCTTACCGCCTGCGACATACGGTGCTCCTACCTTAGTATTTGCTCCATCATCTGTTAAAAGTACGGTATCAAACTCGATTTTTGCTCCGGCTTCGTGTTCACCAAGAAGTTCGACGTCAACCACATCGCCAACTGAGACGATGTATTGCTTGCCACCAGTCTCAATGACTGCGAATGGGCTTTTATTTGTAGCTGTTTCTGTTGCCATATTGCGCGCCATCATACAAGAAAACCTTGTAAAATGCAAGAGTTGTAGTAGATTTGGCCGTAGAAGATAGCTCTATGAAGGAGAAATAGCCAATGTTTGCCATGGCCGATGAGCCGGTAGTTCTCAATATTCCACCGGGATGTATCCGAACCACCCTCAGAAAAGTGATTCATTTTGCACCCGAGACCACCACTCAGGGTGAATTGCTGCATAAGATCGTTTTTCAGCTACCACCTCAAGAAGCTGGTGAGCAGGTACTTGAAATTACATTTTCACTCAGTGAGACGAAACTAATTCGAAACCCAATCACCAATAACGTAGAGAATCGCACTCACCACTTCCAAGTTGAGGACGAAGTGTCAGCAGAAGCACTCGAAAAACTAACTGCGCACCTACGTGAAAATCGACTGGGATTCTATATTGTTGAATGAGATATTAAGAGCCGCGCGTCACCTCTACCTGAGGGACGCGCATTTTTTGAGCACTTCCATACATGTCGTAACTTGCCAAATCTCTGCTTTGATTTAGCATAGGAGAAGCTTTGTTCTTGTGGGAAATGGCAATGATTATACACGGAAGAGAAATAATCGTACTTCGACTACATCCCGAGCAACTACTAGGCAACGCTCTTCGGTTGAACTTACTAGCCGACGAAAAAAAGGTTGTCAATGAGGTCACAACCGAACTTATTTTTCGAATACCAACACCTGAAAAAAGGTTTATCAAGCATGTGATTCATTTTGTTTTCGTCGCTCATATTGGCACCTATGACGGCTGTACCAGTGAGCTTCAAAAGCGGTATCATATCTTTAAAGCAAAATCGAATCTAAGCGATGACGTAAAGCAATCTCTAATTGAGTACTTCCGGACGCAGAAGATATCTACCCGGCTGCTTGTGCGGAGGTACCCAAGACACCTCCATAGCGTAACGTAAAGTCAGTCACTCTACAGATACCTTGAAATACACAGAGGTGAAATCATGCCCGAGTTACTCCTTCCACTCCTGTAGTGTATCGCAGGACTTATGTGTGTACTGTGTGCTCTTATTCTTCTTGAGTGTCGTGACCAGTACCGGTGTAAGCTTGAAACAATCAAGAATGCGTTTCTCGCGACCTTACTCTTGTGCCTCATGCTGGTATTTGCAATCGGTCTCTCACCCTGAAGCACCGCGCCCCCACCTAGGGACGCGGTTTTTTATTCCTCCCCCTTCGTCGGCTTATCAAGTGTGAGTGGTTCAAAACCCGTACTTTCGCCAGCGATTTTTACTACATCTCGATCAATCTTGCCGAGCTCCTTATGCGCGGCATTAAAGTGATTGACGGTTGTCCCAAGTGAATTACCAAGCTTCGTAAAATACTCGTTATAGGCACTGAGGTGACGTGATAGCTTTTCCACGTTCGCTTGAATCTCTTTAGCTCCCTCTTCTACCTTAAAGGCTCTGAAGCCATAGAGTACCGACTGCAAGTAGGCTGCGAAAGTGGTCGGTGAGACGATGATGACGTTCTTGTCCTTGTAGGCATAGTCGATAAGTGACCGAGTATTTACCTTCACCGAACCAACTTCGTTTATGAGTAGGTCGTAGTAAATCGCTTCCGCTGGAATATACATAAAGGCAAACGGGAGTGTCCCATCTTTTGGTCTGATGTACTTGGCAGTCTCATCAATCCGCTTCTTCAGGTCATTCTTGAATTCTTTTTCAAGCGTCTCGCGCTCGAAGTCGGTGGTAGCATCAACCAGCCGCCGATAGTTATCGAGTGAGAACTTGGCGTCCACCGGAATCATGCCGTCTTTTGTCATTACAACCGCATCGACAGTATCGCCACCTTCAAACAGATACTGGAGTTTATAACTTCCAGCCGGAAGCATGTTCTCAAGCGCGAGCTGGAGACTGGCTTCACCAAGATTCCCCCGTTGCTTCTGGTGCTTTAGCACCTTTTCAAGATTTTGGAGTTGCTCAGCTACGAGAAACACTTGCTTACTACTTTCGCTCACCTCGGACACATTTTTCTGCACACCAAGGAGCTTCTCACTTATGCTTTCTTGAATCGAGCGTATCTGCTCATTCACTTCCTTATTGATTTGTTGCATCAACTCCTTACTCTCACGAAATTGCATCTGACTCCCCTGTTGTACCACTTTGTTACTCTCACTCATTTGCTCACGCATTGTTCGTGCCAGTTCTTGCAGTTGCTGTTGCATAAGAAGCATACTGTCCGGAGCATCACTTTTCTTCTCTGGTCGCAGGAAGAAGGCGTACACCAAAACGGCAAAAATAGCTATGAGTAAGGCAACAATCAATATTGAGATGGGTTCCATGACAGCATTTTAGCACAATTAGCCTGATTAGATTTGGAACAAAGTGACTCGTAAAAATACACTCTGTGGTGTGGATTGTGGTAAAATGGTGAACATAAATAATAAAATGTATGTCACTTCACGAAGAACTACGAGTATCACTTAAAGAAGCGCTTAAGGCTCACGACGAGATTAAACTCAGAAACGTACGCGGTATTATGACCGCCTGCACGAACGAACTGGTCGCGACCGGCAAGACCCCACAAGACCAGCTCGATGATGCCGGTGTGCTAGGCGTTATCAAGCGACTTGCAAAGCAACGTCGTGAGTCTATCGTGCAGTTTGAAAGTGCCGGGAGACAGGACTTAGCTGACCACGAAAAGGAGGACTTGGGCGTACTGGAGAGTTACCTACCAACCCTGATGACGAAGGAGCAAATCCGCCCGATTGCTGAGGCGAAGAAAGCCGAGCTTGGCGTAGAAGATAAATCAAAAATGGGTATCTTAGTTGGCGCAGTGATGAAAGAACTAGCCGGCAAAGCTGATGGTGGCGACGTGAAAGCGGTTGTTGAGTCTCTCTTTTAATTAGATATTTTTATGAATGACGAACAATTTGAACTACCGCTCACTCCAAAACTCGAACAAGTAGAAATCGATCGTATTCCAAAATTGCTTACTGAACAATTGAAATCTAGTGTTTGTGAAATTAAGAATCAGACTAGCGAAGAACTTGAAATTTCGGT
Source organism: Minisyncoccia bacterium (assembly GCA_041742075.1). Taxonomy (GTDB): domain Bacteria; phylum Patescibacteriota; class Minisyncoccia; order Phycocordibacterales; family UBA918; genus OLB19. Next base: position 14,129 of record JBGSJJ010000006.1, on the reverse strand, counting down.
TATTGGTAGTGGTGTTGGAAGTTTTTTCAAAGTGAACCTTTTCACATTAAAAGTGACAATCGATACAGAAAAAGGTCACGATACGTTTGACAACACAGTAAGTGACTCATTTACAGAGGCAAATGTTCGTCCACTCGAGACTGCTGAAGAAATTACCGAAACTCGTAAAGAAACTTTAGAGCAAATATTAAGTATTTTAGATGACCCAGACTTGATCGAAAATTACGACTAACAAATAATACACCCCTTTAAACATCTAAGTAGACACAATCAACTACTTGTTGTATGGTTGTAAGTAGAGTAAACAGAAAGGTTCGTGGTGGCAAAAAAACCAATCAGGGCTTCCCTCGTATGGGAGTCGCTAGTCTGGACTTTCTATCAGTTCAGTCGACAAAGCGAAGATAGGAAGATAGAGCGACCAATCCGTATGTACCAGCCGGGTGACGAGGAGTTGCTGGCTGAGTTCATAGCTGAAGTACGTGAAGGATACAGACATGAAATAGGCTACAAGTATGCTCGTGGTGGTTCTCGTGATTTCAGAAATAATGTCGACGTAATTGCGGACACCAAGCTTCGGAGTGGAGTCTGGACACTTACGACACGCAACTTGATGTCGAGCGCCGTTTCGACCTATATCACTTGGGACAGAGCGGGTATTGCAGTCAAGAACAGGAGAGTTATCGACGAACTTCTTCCCTACGCAAGCATCTTTCTCAAACTGAGCAACAAAACCGCAGGAGAAAATCGTGAGTAGAAAGCCAAAGCAAACAAACTGGAGTGAACCTTCAGAGGTGCACGAGCTATCCTCTTTACCACCGAGAGACATCGTCAATAACAAGACGTTTGTTGAAGTTGGCGGAAAACACTTTTGTGTACAAGAGGAAAGAAAGCAACCTTCTGAATATTTGGTTCTATACCTAGGTTACGAGTGGTTGGTCTGTGAAGGAGTTGACGGTACACTTGAGGTTGTCGACGAACCAGATGTTGATGAAAAACTACCGTTAGAATCAACAATTGTACGTGCCGTAATAAAACATCGAGCCAGACAAGTGCTCGAGCGCTGAGGCAGAAACTACACAGACAAGAGACCCGGACACGAAAGTGCCCGGGCTCAATTATTTTATACACCAGTGAACAGATTAAAATTCTTCTAATTTTCGCGCGTCTTCAATCCGATATTCCCCTACCTGAGTGCGACGTAGGTTGGCTAAGGTGGCTGGGTACTGAAGTCGTTTTCCAAACTCTTCCGCAAGCGAGCGAACATAGGTTCCACTTCCCACTTTAAAACGCACGGTTACCAGAAGCTTATCGGGGTAGGCAGGTGGGTTAGACTCCTGAGTTATAAACTCCGCTTCAAAGACTTTCATGTCACGTACCGGGATTAAGTCCACGTCTACCGCCTTCCCAGTCTGCTTTGCTTCTCTAGCTCGTTTATACATAGCTTTGCCGTCGACCTTTATGGCGGAATAGGTTGAAACCGGCAGGGTGAGCGTGCCTACCATAGCGTCTAAGACGGAAGTAAGGTGTTCATTTGTAAACACCTCGGTTACTTTCTTCTCTTCAACCACTTCCCCTTCCATGTCACCGGTCGAACGACTCTCGCCCACCAGTATTTCTGCAACGTATTCCTTATCGAGCTTCACAAGTCCGGTGAGGAGTTTTGTACCACTTCCCACACCAAGAAGCATCAGGCCTGTCGCGAGTGGGTCGAGCGTACCCGCGTGTCCAAACTTCCGGACTCCAGTTTTCTTCCTCAGTTGTCTGATGACATCAAACGACGTAATCCCTTTCGGTTTGTCAATGAGAAGCAACTCTGGTAACACTGGTACCTTAGACATAATTGGTCATCTTCACTAAGAAGAACCCAAAGAACATCAAATACATTAGGCCCTCAAAACGCATAATGCGCTGTGTAAGACCACTTACAAAGAAAATTAAAGACGCCACCACCACTACCATAAAACCAAGTTCCATCACGACTGCATCGGCTTGAAGTGGCACAATGAGCGCAGAGACACCACCAATAAACAGAAAGTTAAAGGCGTTTGAACCAAAGATATTTCCAATCGCCATTTCAGTTTCACCAGAACTGATTGACCGAAGTGACACTACTAGCTCAGGCAGTGAGGTACCCACTGCGAGCGCTAGTATAGAGACTACTCCTAGCGGAACTCCAGTCAAACTTGCAAAATCAAGGACTGCTTCAACCACGAAATGTGCCCCGCCGATAAGCGCCACTAGACCCATAAAAATGTACCCTAGTATCCACTTAGTCGCGAGTGGTTTTTCGTCTGTCGGTTCGTCTTTATCACCATCAGTAAACAGGTACCAGAGGTACGCACCAAATGTCCCCAAAAGCAGTAACCCCTCCATGGTGTCGATGACACCATCATAAAGTGACGCCAGAAAGTGAATAGTTGCAATAAAGAAAACAGGCAACTCAGTTTGGAGTAGGTTACGCTTAACCGTGACTGCTCCACCGAGGAAAACGAGTAGACCAACAATCAGCAAAATGTTGGCAATGTTTGAACCCACAATGTTTGCTACCACCACCGCAGTCTCTCCCTGGAACGCAGCAGCGAGCGACGAAGCAAGCTCGGGGAGCGAAGTACCAAAACCAACAATCAAGACCCCGATAATAAACTTCGAAATACCGAGACGGATTCCAACCGACTTCGCTCCTTCGAGGAGTAAATCAGCGCCTTTGACGAGAGCCGCAAGAGCGACTGCAAAAATAATAACGATACTAAACAGTGCGGTCATGAAAAAAGTAATTAAAGTACGAGTAACGTCGGGTCAATAATTAAAACAATACCCAAAAGCACCATGAGCGCTCCACCGATAAGCAGTGAGAGCTGAGCATAGCGTCCACCGTGGGACTGAAGCTTATCATACCCCCAGATAGCAAGACCAAAGACCAAGAAGTCATCGATCATATATCCAAAGGTATATACCAAGATGTACCATTGACGCTCGACAAATGTCAGAGCGTTAATTTCAAGTATTTTTGTATATGCTTGCGGGATGCCGATTGAGCAAGCAAACTCTATCACGTTCACCGAAAAAGCAATAACCAGAATGGCGAGGATAGAGGCGACCGTGACCGGCTGACTTACTATCGCTTTGAAGCGCCCAATCGTCTTCATCTGCGAATCGATGTTGGTAATGTCACACACAAGCTCAGTACTTTTGTTTTTGCGCCAGCGGTAGAGGAAAAAAGTCCCACCCGCCAGTGCCAGTACGCCTACCAGTGGTGTGACGATAGCATCGAGTGCCACAAAGTCCCAGGTTTTGTACCATGCATTCAAGATAAGGTTGTACATTACAGCCTCAGCTACAATAAAAATACCCGCCATCAATACCATCTTTTTTCTACTACCGGCTTGCGACAAGAGCACTAAGAATGTAATCAGCACCCACATCGCACACGGATTAAACCCATCGATAGTCCCTAAGACGAGCGATAGTGTAAAAAGAGAAAACGATTTTAGATCTACTAAGCCGACAAAAGGTAAATCAAATGTGTACTCAGTGAACGTCCCTGCTTCACACTCAATACCGGTACATCCACCCTCAAAGGTCCCACTTGAAATTGGTGCTCGAGCTAAGTGGTCTTCAATTGTCCTGACGTCCCCCGCTTCGGCTGAAGCGAGGGCACTTCGTATGTTTTCTCCCGTCGTGCGGTCGCTGTTATAGCCAACAAAAAGCTGTTCGCCGACTATCGTTATTGGCGTTACTTTACTCACCCCGTGCTTTTCGACCACCCTGTCATAGAGTGCCAGCGCTTCACTGTCGGTAGCGATATTTAAATATCGGTATGGGATACCCTCACTATCGAGGAACTCTTTCTGCGCCCGACAAAACCCACACTCATCCCTACCAAACATATATATTTCTGCCGGCGAAACATCTTGGGTAGCTTCGGTTTGATAGGTGGCATTTTGAGCCACGCTCGGAAGCGGAAAAACACTAAATAAAAAAGCTCCGAGTAGGAACCAAGTAAGCACAAGGCTTCGCTTTATGGTGAACATAAGGCAATCAGTATAGCAAATCAACTGACTATAGTGCGAACTTCCGTTGTTTTGTTTTTCTTAAAAAATGTGTTATAATAATATTTGAAAAGTTCGGAGAAAAAAATGAAGCACGCGCTTCCTCTCGCAAAAGCGATCCTTGCAGTTTTAGGATATGTACTCCTAATATGGTCACTACCGTCTTCTTCATACTCGATTTCTACAGTCAGTTTGGTGGTAATTGCCCTAGGTATAGGGATAAGCATTTACACTTTTTTTGTTATGGCAGAGTTTTGTAAACAGCTTAAGGTAAGTAAGTACGCCTGGGACTTCCTTTTAGATGGAATCATAATTGTCCTTGCGGGTATAGGAGTTGAATGGTTTCAAGACGGAACCGTACCGTGGCTGTTCTGTATGACCGTCGGGATAATTGCGTTTTTCGACCTATTTAGGTTACGTCTCTAAACGCCGGCCTCGCATAGCGAGGCCGGCGAATTTTTTTACGCCTAGGGGAACCTTAGGCGTAATTTTAATCAAGTTATATAAGCTTCTAGTCCAGGTGTCACTATTCTACGTACTGTAGATACTCTCCGTACCCTTCTTTTTCCATCTCGGCTTTTGGTACAAAGCGAAGGGCTACTCCGTTCATGCAGTACCGCATCCCCCCTTTGTCGCGCGGACCATCAGAAAACACGTGTCCTAAATGGCTATCGCTTTCACTCGAGCGTACTTCTGTACGATGAATCCTGAGTGTCGTGTCAGAGTGCTCCTTTACCACATGGGCGCTAATAGGCTTAGTAAACGAAGGCCAGCCACTCCCTGAGTCATACTTATCCTTTGAAGAAAATAGTGGTACCCCTGAAACGACATCGACATAAATACCCGGTTCGAAAAATTTGTCGTATTCACTTGAAAATGGTGGCTCAGTTCCCTCTTCCTGCGTTACTTTGTACGCGAGTGGTGAAAGTTTGGCTTTAAGCTCATCTTTATTTGTCATAGAGAGATTCTATCACGAATGTCGACTAGTAGCTTCTGATATACAAATGGCTGTTTGAGCTCTATACTACAGCAATCTTACCTATGTCGATTGATTTTCTCGAAGCACAAAAACACTTCCAAACTACCGATGAAACGATGGTAAGACTACTAAACGATGCCTTACAAGCGCAGACTCCACTGGTAGCACCCTCGCCAAAAAAACCAACCCACTACTTTGCCAGTATCGTTGCTTCTATTACGAGTCAACAAATAAGCATCAAAGCCGCTGATGCTGTCCTTGGTCGGGTGAAAAAAGCCGTCGGCACGATTACTCCTGAACGAGTAAATGCGATTGACTTTGATACCCTGAAAGCCTGCGGATTGTCTGGTCAGAAAACTAAGTACATTAAACACAATGCCGAAGTGTGGCACACCCTTCCCATTAAAAATTTCGCCCAGATGGACGACGAAGCAGTGATTGCAGAACTCGTAAAGCTCTATGGTATTGGTCGCTGGACGGCCGAGATGTTCCTGATGTTTTCACTGGCTAGACCAGATGTATTTAGCCGTGGTGACCTCGGCCTCATGCAAGGCCTGTTTGCACAGTACCCAGTCAAACCACACCATACGCGTAAAATAAATACAATTATCGATACTTGGTCCCCTCACCGCACCACTGCCTCTCTCGTACTCTGGTTCCACAAGGATACGAGCGAGCGTCGTGGACAAAATGAGTAACGATTTGCGAAGGGCCACCCTTCGCAGGAGCACCCTTCGCAGGAGACTAGAATTGATACCTGGTCCCCTCACCGCACCACTGCCTCTTTGGTACTCTGGTTCCATAAAGATAATGGCCCTGTTTTGCTCTAACGTGTCATTAAAAATCCCGAGGTTTCGCCTCGTGATAAGTAGTTTGACAAATTAAATTTTAATGTTATTATTATTTTAGCTTGAAATCTTGTCCTTTTGGAGGAAAACATGGACACTGCTCACCAAGAAACTCTCCGGGACTTCTACTTGGCGCAAAAATGCTGCTTCCTGGGAGAAGTAACCGAAAGCTCTGCCCAACAACTGATTGCTGACATGGCGCGACTTTCAATGGATGTCGTCGATCATATTGACTTGGTAATCTCCAGCCCGGGTGGTGATACCGACGCAGGGCTGATGTTAACCGAGTTTATCGACCATGAGCTCGGTAAGCCCGTACACGCGAGAACTTGGGGAAAGTGCAATTCTTCGGCAACATTTGTTCTTCTCTGCTGTAAGAAGCGTGTAGCTGCTCCGCTCACTCGATTCGTGATTCATCGCCAGACAACATCACTTGAACTTCAATATGATGCAACGTTTCCTGAGCGTTTGGATGCATGGAAAAAAGAGCAAGCTTTATTGCTTGATAGACTGACTCATTTCTATGCAACAAAGCTGAATATTTCACCCGAAGTGGCTGCCGAGCTTATGGAACGTGGTAGCTATGGCATTAATGATACCCTTTCTACTGAAGAAGCCCTGCGTATCGGTCTGGTTACCGAAGTTCAAGATATGACCAGTTATCGAATCAGCAGTGACTAGCCCAGTCCAGCCCCGAAGCAAACCCCTAGCGGTTCGCTCGGGGTTTGTCTTTTTATACTTTGCGTCCTTTACCTAGGAAAGGCCTAGGTAGAACTCAAGTCTTGTCCCGAGGACGGAGCTCGAGACATACTCGAGATAGGCTACTGAATCACCATTCGTCTGAGGGGGTTACTGAGTGATCGTTCAAACTGCCTTAGCTCTTGCATACGCATTTCATAATCCGGCATCACCCGAGCCATTTCGTCCCAAAACGATTGCCCATGATGGAGTTCTTTTAAGTGACAAAGCTCATGCAGTACTACGTAGTCTTGCAGGTGTGGGGGTAAGAAAATCAGCTTATAGCTAAAGTTAAGGTTTTTAAGCGAGGTACAACTCCCCCAGCAGGTTTTTTGGTTGCGAATCGCCACGCGATTGTAACTAAACCCATAGAACTGGTTCCAGAAATGAAGTCGTGCGAGCACTAATTCTCTCGCCTGCTCCTTGTAGGTAAGGTAATGCGGAGTAACGCTACTAACGCGCCTCCTCCTTCGTCGTACTGTAAAAAACAAGCCTTTTTTCTTTGTTTTTGTTCGAGTAAGCGCCATAGGTACCCCGAGTATAGCAACAAAAAACCACCCGTCAAAACGGGTGGTTTTTTGTTGCTTTTAAGACAAAAGTGTGTCCTTATTCAGCGTCCTCAATGTCTGCCTCAAGTGCCTCGATAGCGTCTTCAGCAACTTCTCGTGCTTCATCAGCTAAATCTTCGGCTTCATCGAAGTTTTCATCGTCGAACTCCTCTTCTGCCTCTTCAAGAAGATCTTTCGCTTCTTCAAGGGCTTCTTCAGCATCCTCGGTATCAACTGATGCATCATCGATTAACCCTTCGAGCTCATCGATAGCATCTTCGGCATCATTGATTGCGTCTTCTGCTCCTGATTCTGTTGCGTCATCATCCTCGCTCTCATCCTCATCTTCATCCTCGTCTTCGTCTTCATCTTCGTCGTGATCATCATCGTCATGATCTTTTTTCTTTTCACAAAGTCGATCACGAAGCGGTCGCTTGAAATCGCAATCTTCTCGCTTTTCTTCCATCTTTTCCTTTACCTTTTCACACACTTTGGCTCTAAATGGTAGACGATAATCGCAGTCTCCCCACTTTTGCTTCATTCGTTCTTTAATTCGTTCTTTTGAATCATTAGAAAACGGTGATCGGCCTTCTTTTCGTTCCTTAAAGAACTCTTGGAGAAGTTCTTTCGTTTCTTTGTCAACAACCCCTGTTACTTCAAGACCATGCTTGGTTTGGAAGCGCTTGATGGCTTCTGTCGTCATCGGGCCATAGTAGCCAGTCACTAGACCACGTGGGTAAATAGTTGGGTCTCCAGCAAGTAGCTGTTGGATCTCCTTGATGTCTTCATCGGTCATTCCTTCTCGTAGACCATCTTTGAGCTCATCTTGAATCTCACCTTTTACTGTTGCTAACTGCTTTTTAAGTTCTTCAACTTTAGCCATCAACGTCTTGAGGGTTTCAAGAAGTGCACTAATATCAGTACTGGTCGTTTCGGCTTTTGCTACCGGTGTTGCAACTGCAAACGTGAGCATAAACACGAAACATATGGCAATAAAATACTGCTTCATAAATTTTGTTTAAAGTTATGTTGTTAATAAAACCAGGAAGCAAGCGCCACCGTTGGTTACGATTAGTATACCGTACTTTGACGTGAATCGTCTCAAAATTCACAGTTACTACTTCCCTAGATTGTGTACAATTCGACTTAACCTGATGAGGTTGTAGTCAAACTTCTCTCCGGTCTCCTCATAGAGGGGTTTGAGTTTTTCAATGCCGTGCTTTAGAATCGCCTTCATCAGTGGCTTTTCGGCTTCTTTCCAGTCTGGATTGCTGACCAGGTGTGCTACGTCAGCCTTGGTGATCAGCTTCTCCTCAGTCAGGCGCTCCAAGTGCGTCCAGATGGTCGACTCTGCCACGTCGCGTGACTTAGCAATTTCAGCGACCGTTTTCCCGGCCTGCAAGAGTTTCTTGGTTTCTTCAAGCGTACTTTCCTTTTTTATGCGCTCAAACGCTTTTTTTGGCTCTTTGGTAATCGGGCCAGTTACGAGCTTCCCGCCTGAAGCACTCACAAACTGGGTATGCATGGTGAGAACTTCGTCCTCCTCCATTACTTCAAAGGCGTTTTCAGCTTCGTCTGAGTTGTTGCGAAACTTTTCATCGACTGAAACAATCTTCGGGTCGACATTGAGCGACGTTGGACTCATACCGAGCATCTTGAGTCCGGCTAAGGTACGAACTCGCGACAGGGCTACATAGCCTTGTCCGTAGACAAAGGCCCGGGAGAGATCTATCTCGACCGCATCAAGCGACATTCCTTGACTCTTGTGCACGGTAATCGCCCAGGCGAGACGAAGGGGTATCTGGGTTATTTCAGCCAGTACTTTTTTGTCTTCGGCCACACTCCATGAGGACGGACGTACCGTAACCTGCCGGCCGTCGGTGGTTTCGATGACAGGAAACCCTTCGGCACTATCAAAAGATACCACGCGTCCGAGCGTACCGTTTACATACCCAGCTTCAAAGTTGTTCTTGGTACACATGACCATCGCGTCTACTTTTAGTTCCAAGACTTGTGGCGAAAGACAAGTTTTAACGAGCGCTTCTACCATTGGCTTACTCCCCGCGCTCTGCATGGCATATGAGGCCTTACTACCCGAAAGCTCGGCCAGTTTGCTGGCATTCACGGCATCGACGTCGGCATTGTGGGTAAAGAGTCTGGTTGGCTCAATTCCCTCGTACGCTATTTCAGTTTGCTCTTTTAAAAGGGTGAAGTGGTCGTCCTCAACTTGGTTGCGACGAATAGACTGCAGAAGCCCGAGGAGTAACTCATCTTCTTGTCTAAATTGGTCGGTTAGGTAACACGTAAGTGGTCTCGCGTCTTCCCAAGCTCGGCTTTCAAACGCGTAGCGCATCATATCCCCCTGTTTAGTAATCGGTGGAAGCTGAAAAAAGTCCCCGACAAATATCACTTGGAGTCCGCCAAAAGCATCAGCACTTTGCCTTACTGTGCGACACACAGCGTTTACCATGTCGAGCATCTTCCCGTCGAGCATAGATATTTCATCAATAATGAGCACCTTGGCTTTCTTCACCCGCTTCACAACGACTTCGCGTGAGACAATCTGGTCAAGTTCGAAGTGCGAAAGTGAGTCACGTGCACCGATTCCACTCCAGCTATGAATGGTCATACCGCCGATATGTGTCGACGCTATACCGGTTGAAGCCGTCACCGCCACCGAGACACCACACGCTTCAAGCCAAGCAATGTATTCGTTTACGACGTACGTCTTACCCGAACCAGGCTCACCCGTTAAGAATACATTCCCACCAGTTTTCAGAATCGTCAGCGCCGTCTCTTGTTTCATAGTGAGCTTAAGAATACCACAGAAGGAAAACTGGTAGGATATGAAAAATCTATGCAAGCAATAAACTTTCGATGGTGGCTACCCCCAAGCGAAGCTGTTGACTACCCGCATATTTCAACGTATATTGCGATGAGAAAAGCTGACCGAGAAAGGGCAACAAATGGCACTAAGTAGCAAGTTCAATGAATCAGTGGTTATTTCTGTACTGAAAAGACAGCCAATGACGCTAAGTCAGATAAGGTCAAAAATCGAACAGACCTACAATGCGCCAGGGAGAAGAGTTAGCGACCAGGTTGTACGTGTCGCATTACACGCCCTGATGACTGACGGACACGTACAAAAAACGATGCGGCTGTGGAAGAGTCATCGCTTGGGCTTCACTCGTTACATCACCGCGTACCGACTCAAGTAACAACGAGCGAAACGGAGAACGCGCCTTCAATTATCCTCAACTTATAACTGTCCGCGCCACGCGCTTGGTCAGTTTGTTTCTATGTACACAATTGTGAGTAACAACCCTTCTTAGAAAAAAACTTTTGTATACTACTTGTATATGGCAACACGTTCTTTGGAGGTCGCTCCGAAAAAAGTAGCGAAGCGTCCGGCAAAAAAACTCAAAGCTGAGACAACAATTGTTGCACTTACGCAAAGCGATTTGCTAAACCCTCTTGAGACAGACACTGCCATGAGTACTCCAAAGGCTAAGGCTAAAAAGAAGCCAGTCAAAAAGACTGCAAAGAAAGCTTCTTTAAAGTCAGAGTCCACAGAAAGCAAATCTTCCCCTTCTAAAAAAGATTTACATGCAATCAGTCGACACCCGCTTGGTCACCTACTCATTGAAAAACTTCTCCGCGAAGGTGGATTTCGTGGTGGTATCTCTTCGAGTAAATCAGTCCTTGATACCTATAGCAACGACGAGAGTATCTTCACCATCAAGCCTCAAATTGTCCTTCAACCTAAAGACGCAAGCGACGTCGAGCGGGCGGTTTCACTCTTAGCCAAAGAAACCAAGCGCTTCCCTTCACTTTCACTCACTCCGAGGGCGGCTGGTACTGGCTTAGGAGGAGGTTCACTCACCGACTCGGTAGTGATTGACGTCTGTACTCACTTGAAGCACATCAGTGAGCCAGTTCACAAGAAAGGTGAAGTGACACTTACGGTAGAACCAGGAGCGATGTGGCGAGATATAGAAAAGCGACTCGCTAAAGAACGTGTGTATCTTCCCTCTTTCCCTGCTTCTAAAGACATCTGCTCAATCGGTGGTGCCGTTGCCAACAACGCTGCTGGTCCGGACTCACTACGTTTTGGTCATACTGCAGACTGGGTGACTTCACTCAATGTAGTCCTCCATGATGGCAAGACCTACACCATTGCTCCCATGACCTACAGCGAGTTTAAGACCGCTTCAAAGAAAGAAACGACGTACGGGAAAATTCTTCGTGATGTGTTTGCTCTTCTTGAGAAAAATGAAAAGATGATAGAGAAGGCCAAACCAAAAACCTCTAAAAATACTGCTGGCTACTCGCTGTGGGACGTGCTTGATACCTCAGTTGCCCAATTTAAAAAAGGCAAAGGTACCCTCGACATGACTCGTCTTATTTCTGGCAGTCAAGGTACGATTGGTATTATCACGTCTATCACTCTAAAAACTGCCCCGATAAAAAAGAATACTCACTTAATTGCGATTCCTATCTTTGACCTCGCTGAAGCCAGTGTGGTGATACAGAAGGCACTTGAGTTTGACCCAATCAATGTCGAACTTTTTGATGGCTTTACCTTTGATCTCGCCCTTAAAAATCCTGATTTCTTCCGAGATCGCCTGGGTAGACTTGAGTACTACCAAGTCCTCCTGTCTATGTATACGACGTATCATATTCGCTACAAGCGAACCCTACCTGAGTTTACGCTTTTAATAACTCTTGATAATGAGACACTCGGTCGTCACACCCCGCACTCAATTGTAAAAATTCTTCGTGAGCATAGAGGTAATAGGGCTCGACTCGTTCTAAGCGCTGTCGAACGTGAGATGTTTTGGCAGATTCGTCGCGCGAGCTACACACTGTCAAAGTTCCAAGACCCAAACAAGCGACCGGCTGCCTTCCTAGAAGACATCACCGTACCGCCAGACCAGCTCGCTCGCTTCTTTGTCGAGATTAAAAAACTTCTTAAGAAGTACAACCTCACGGCCGCTGTCCATGGTCATGGCGGGAATGGTCACTTGCACTTCTATCCGCTTATCGACTTCACCAACAAAACGACACCGGCATTGATAGTAAAAATGGCAGACGAGTTCTTCGCTACAGCCGTGAAGCTCAAAGGAAACATTTGTGGTGAGCACAACGATGGTATTATCCGTACGCCACACCTCTCAAAGATGTTTGGTAAGGAAGTCATCACTCTGTTTGAAAAACTCGAACACATCTTTGACCCAGACGATATTTTCAACCCTGGCAAGAAAGTACACCCTCGGTTTGATATTAAAAACTCAATTCGCCACACCAACAACAATACCCAGGCCCGCAGTGGCAAAGAAGTCAGTGGTCCCGTCTAAGTATAATTGACAATCGTTTTCATTTAGTCCAAATTAGTTTTGGAGCTCAAGTTCCAGGCAATGCGTTGGAGGACGAAGATGAAAACTTGGGAAATTGGTGTCGGTTCGATTACACCAAGAGATGGGGACGATGTTCGCTGGACTGGCAAAACGGTGGAAGTGATAAGTGAGAACGAAGCTTTAGCTTTAGCCACAGATGGTGGCTATTATCGTAACGCTCGGGTGCGACCAAGCATCTCAATTGAAATTCTTGAAGTTTCTGTCGGTAAATATAGAGCTACTTTACCCAATGGACGAACAATGACATTTTCAGCCACACGTACAACTGGTGGTGCCTAGCAGAAATGCACAAAGCCCGCGCTACGCGCGGGCTTTATTCTTTGTGTCACAGACTAATCTCCCCCACCTCCTCCGTCCCCTCCGGCATCCCCACCATCTGCATCATTGTTCTCTGTACGTGATGTAGTAGGTGTTGTAGTTGTAGACGCTACAGTCTCTCCGCCAGCTGAAGTCGTAGCTGTCGTAGCGGCAACAGGTGCGCTTACTACCGGTGTTACCACTGGATTATTTTCAATCTTGTTACCAAACAGCGTTTCACCATGAGCCTTCCACGCAGTGTAGAGAAAGTAGGCACTGGCTGCTGATGCGATACCGAAGACAATGTAAACAATTTGTCCATAGAGAATATTGAAGAAAATATTGTCGCGCAAGATAGCCGTTAGACCAAGATTAATACCTAGAGCAAGCGCAAAGTAAAACGCAAACACAACTTGCTTACTTTCTGTTCCACCAAACACTTTTTTGTCATGCTTATAAAACTGGTACGCCAAGTAGCCAGCTGACGCTCCCGCTACGAGCCAACACAGTTGTAGGATTGAGTAAATACCACTTGTGTAGTCAAAGACTCTAGTGATAATCGGATACCCTCCGGAAAACAAGGTGAGCATAGTAAAAGCGAGGGTTAGAAGAAGGTACAAAAAACTATACCGCTCAAGCTTCTCGGGTGTGGTGTGTTCTTGAAAATTCATATGAACTATTTGTGCAGGTTATAAGTAAAACCGTGGTAGAAAAAGGTGTGCCTATATTTTAATACACTTTTGCGTGCGGCGTAAAGTACTTGAGGTGCTCGATAAATGAGCAAAAAACCTTATTTCTACTTCTTCTTAGAAAAATACTTCAGTGCATTTGGCCGACGATGCGGACAGCCGGGCCAGCAACAGGGCCGTCGCTTCCCTGCCTTTAGTTCCTCCTTAAGACGCACCAGGTGCTCACGGCGCGTCTCGGCCTTTTTTACAAACGTAAGCCAACAAATCCACTCTGTCCGACCAAGTGGTGTGAGGCCGTTCCATATTTCAAGCAAGGAGTTGTTTGCAAGCAAAACGGCGCGCAAGTCTTGCGGTACCTTATGAACTGTCCCCTGATTGATAGTTGTTTTGGTCATAAGGATAAGTGTAGCAGAAGTGTGAGCCTTGGAAGGTACCCCAAATTTGGCACACCTTTTCTAAAGTCTTTTGATAATACTAGAGTTGTTGTGTAGCAGCAAACTGTCGTGGCGACAACCTGAGTGCGGAGTGGAGTCTTCGCTCGTTGTAGTAGTTCAAGGTCTGGTA
>JBGSJJ010000005.1:0-168554 GCA_041742075.1 Minisyncoccia bacterium | reverse complement strand
GAGATTTTCTTCGGAAGCGATAATTATGGCTTGGTTACTGTCTAAAATGAATTGACGAGAAAGTTCGAGCCAGCGATTACCTTTTCGTTCAAAATCTTTCAATTTCTCTGAAAAATCAATTTTTTGGTTGAGGAGCTTTTGTTTCTTGGCGATATATTCCTCGCTCGTTATTGTGCTGTCCAAATGAGCGTCAAGAAGCCTATCTAGCGTCTCCTCAACACTTTTGATTTGATTTTTCAGATTTTGAACGAAAAGGGCGTCAGAGTGGAAACTGCTCGTGAAAGGTACCCCTTTCTTTGCACACAGTTTCTAAAGTATTATCATTTAGAAACTAACTATGGCAAAGCAAGGATTTAGAATTGCAAAAGAAATTAAGGACGAAATTATCAATAAGCTTAAACATGAAGGCCTCAGTGTCACTGATGCCGCGAAGCAATACGGTGTCAACGACAAAACCATCTATAACTGGCTCGGTACCAAAGCCAGAGGATCAGTGAGTCTCCTTGAATACAACAGAGTGAAGAAAGAGAACGAGCAGCTCAAACAACTGGTTGGCGATATCACCTTGAAGCTCTCTGCTCAAGAAAAAAGGGGCTCCTAATGCCGAACAAAACGGTGTTGGCGGAGTCGGTCACAATCAGCCGACGATCGTTATACTATGTACCCAAGCAACCAGCTAAAGATTGGCACACCAAGCAGCTCATTGAAGCAACTCTCCGTGACCACCCATCTTACGGTCACAAACGATTAGCACTCTACCTGAACATAAACAAGAAACGGGTGCTCAGGGTCATGAAGTTGTTTGGCATCAAGCCATATCGCAGAGTCACTCCAAAAGCATATAAAAAGCCTAAAGACAGCGTATTTCCGAACCTCCTCATGGTCGAGGAACCACGTGGTATTGGTGACATCTACGCCAGTGACTTCACCTACCTCAAGTTTAAAGGCCGGTGGGTCTATGTCGCTACCGTGATCGACGTGTTTAGTCGTGAGATTGTTGGTGTGTCGGTACTGACCACACACAATACGCAACTGGTGTTAAACGCTCTGGCTTCGGCGGTACTCCACCGGCCGCCACCACGAATTATTCACTCGGATCAAGGCAGTGAGTACACAAGTGCTGACTATACCAAATTCGTACAATCGCTTGGTATCCAGCAGTCGATGAGTGCACCTGGCTGCCCTTGGGAGAATGGCTACCAAGAGTCGTTCTACAAAGGGTTCAAGCTCGACCTTGGTGATCCTAACCGACACGAGACATTGGGTGAACTGGTGGCTGCTATTTACCAGACCTTGAACTACTACAACGAGCGAAGACTCCACTCCGCACTCAGGTTGTCGCCACGACAGTTTGCTGCTACACAACAACTCTAGTATTATCAAAAGACTTTAGAAAAGGTGTGCCAAATTTGGGGTACCTTCCACCTTCGTTATACCCTGCGAGTGTGCGCTTAGTGATACTCTGTGCCATTGGGCTCTTACATAACACATAGATATTTTCGTTGATAACCTCTCCCCAGAGTTTGTGAGACACTTTTGCTTCAGACAGCTTACTCTCTATTAGCTTGCGCGTGTATATATTATACGCTGCCAAGAGTGGGTACATACCTGACTTGGCGTTGATCTCTAGAATTTTGGCTTTCTTATTCCAAATACTTGTATCGACGCCTTTACCTCCTACCCACTGCGGCTTGCCATCTTTACCTACTACCCCGTTGCAAAAATTATGCCCGCCAAAAGCCTTTGTGAGGTGAAGATTAACCACACTCCATGGCGTCAAAACAGTTTCTTTGTCTGTGTTCTTGAAGGTACTAAAGAGTTCCGCTATCGCTTCGATGCGTTCAGTTGGTAGTAGGTTGTCGCAATCAAACGCTTTAGCACGGATGCTGTGAGCTACGCCTTTAAATACGTCTTCGTCATAGTACTTGGTAAAATCACGAAACTGCTTTTTTGAGAGCCCCGCCGGCATAAATTCGTGCCATGATTCATCGTCAACAAGATCAATGAACTTGCTAAGTGTGATGTCTTCTCGAATGGAAACATTTGCACCGTACACGAGCATCGGCATACGGATACTTACCGCCCGTAAGATACTGATAGCTGTCTGCTTTTGCTTACGAGCTTCTTTGAGTTTATTGAGTAACTCCTTCTCTTCATCGCTCAGTTCTTGATTTTGTTTCTTCTTACGCTGAGCTTCTTCAGCTTGTTTGGTTTTGAGGTCACTCATTCCGAGCTCATTGATTTTGATCTCGTTTACTTTCTCCGCTGTAGAAGTACCAACAAGGGCTTTGAGAGCGTTAAATTTAGTGATATCTACGTCATCAAGTTGGAGTAGTTCGTCATTGTAGAGTTTTGGATCATCAAAGCCATTACGACTAACACGTTCAATGATGGCTTTCTTGAGTTGAACCAACATTTTTTCTACATCGTATGGCTTCATTACTGCACCTTGGGCAGCTAGAATTGGACAGAAGTTGAGGAACTGACGCATCGCTTCCTTCTGCTCTGGCGAATTGGTCTTTCCTGACTTATGGTTGAGTTCAATTGCTTCAGCCACCAGCTTTAGCGTGCGGTCTGGTGCGAAGTCAAACACATAGCCTTGTGTCTTAAGTTTGCCATCAATTTTAGCAGGGGTTTGGCAACGAAACGCGGTTTGGAGATATGTCGTAGCTGAATTTGTATCAGACATCATGAAAACTGCAGTCCATTCTTTAATGGATGCTCCGGTAGTCAGACGCTGGCCGGTCAATGTAATGGTGTAGTCGTTTTTCTTAATGGCTTTCGTAACACGGTCCTTTGCGTCTTTATCTTCTTCGTCATCATGGCTGTTACCCGAAATATTTACAATGCCAAAGTTACCAGCACCAAAGACTGGATGTTGATTGAGTAACTTCTCCATCGCCTCAATCACTTTCACGCGGTTAGGTAAAAGCCAGAGTGAATGCTTATTGAAACTTCGATATTCCTCAGTTGCGTACGGGAACTTCGTTGGTAGCGTGTTATCGACAAGGAGATCAAGGAACTTTTTAACCATTGCCTTATGGACAAATTCGGCTGTGTCATTCCCTTCTGCGTCTTTCTCAACACGGAAAAACTCATGGAATTTAAATGCACCATCAAGTGAGTCATGAAAACCTTCACCTAGGTTACCAATATGACTTTTAAAAGTATCAATGTCGTAGGTAAAAATGCTGATGGCTGGTAATTCAGAGTATGGGTTTGGTACACCAGGATTGCGCTCATCCCAATGATGCTTCTCCTCCTGCTCCATGACGTAGTCCCATGTGTAAATGTCCTCTTCCTCGTGCTTATGTAAAATGTTGAATGGTGTACCTGAGAGCTGAAGTGTGAAATTGTTGGGTATTTTTAAAAATGTCGCATCACCAAGGATACTTTGCGTGCCCTCGTGGGCCTCATCAATAATGAGCATGTCCCATGTCGTATCAAACACCTCATCGTTTTTGTCAAAACCCTTAGCTTGCGAACCCGCTGAAGCATCTTCTACCACTCGTTTCGATAATCGTAGATCTTGAAGTGAGGCAAAGTAAACAAACGGTTTTTTACCTTTAGCGAGTGTACTAATGTTTTCACCTAACGTCTTTGAAGCATACTCGTAGTTGTTGCCAACAAACACCTTTTTAAAGTCGTCATACCAGTCAACACTCACGCTCGGTCGATGGGTGACAATCAAAACCTTCTTCATCTCATTAACCTTAGCCACCTGCATAGCAGCTGAAGTCTTCCCGAAGCGCATTTTTGCATTCCAGAGAAAGTGTTTTCGACCCTTGTTGATTGCTTTTGTAGTTTTTTCTATTGCATCAAGCTGATTTGGTCGGAATTGGAATGATGAAACTGAAGTACTCTGCTTTTCTTTGGTAGTTAGTGCTGTACGTCCACTCTTCACTGATGTGATAGCGCTTCTCGCTACGTCAAGTGTAACTTCAAACCATTCTGAGCGAGAATTTTTTACGCTCTCTGCTTTTCGCTCGTAACCGGACCGGATTAGTACATTGTGCACATCAGTATCCGAAAAAAATTCACCACTGTTTGTGACTGCTAGTTCGGCATATTCAAGAGTATACGAAATATCAGCAGTCTTAGTTTGTGCTTTTATTCTTTCATGAGCAGCGATCTCGATGTCTTGCTGTGTAGGTTCGGGTGAACTTGTTGTCGCTTTACCAATTTTCAGGCGTCCTTTATGGGTCTTGTGAGGAATTGAGTAGACATAAACAATACCGTATGAAAAAGTTTCATGGATATTACTAGTAACAGTGTGATTCAGTGCCCCTATAGACATACATAAAGAGTAGCATTTTAGGTGTGTTTGCTCAATAAAACGCTATTTATAGTACTACTCACAGAAGATTATGTTGTCTGGAGAAGTTTCTAGTTTGTTGGCGAACCAGGCTTTGATGGCTTTTTTGTTGCCGATTTCGTCAATCAGATTGTTTTCTAGGGCTAGTTTGCTTGGCATAGAAGAGCCATCAGCTAGTCTAGCTACCTGCTCTACGGGTAGCTGGCGATTCGTTGCTACCTGCTGTATAAGTTCTTCATGCCAAATAGCTAGGTCGCGTTCTATAAGTGCACGTTCTTCTTCGGTAAGTGGTTTATCAGTACTGCCGTAGTCTTTAAACTTGGCAGAAGTAAGAGAGACGTATTCAAGGCCTTCTTGAGTATTCTGCTTTGAGTTCTCGAGGTAGGACATGGTGATGCCGAGCGAACCAACGTCAGCAAACGGTGAAGCAAAGATGTAGTCGGCACCTGAAGCAGCTAAATACGCTGACGAGGCGGCTCTATCGAGGACATAGGCGGCGTTTGGAAGCTGACTGTTTTGAAGCTCAGTCGCGATCAATTCGCCAGCCGCTGGTGAACCACCACCGGAGTCGACCATCAGCAGGACACCGTAGATCCCTTCTTCTCGCTCTGCCTTTTGGAGCATTGCGACTGTTTCGGTCATGCTGGTAGAGGTTTGTTCGGTTCCGAAGTCATCGTATGACTTACCTGAAGTGTGCATCTCGCCTAGCACAGGTACCACTGCTATGTTGCACACACCATTACCGAGGTACCCACTGTAGGTATAGCCACTCCAGTCGTCGTGCCAGTCTCCCCAGAGGATAAGGCTGACATAGAAAATGCATGGTACGAGTATAGCGATGAGAATTATTGAACCGATGGTTATAAGTGCTGTTTTCATATCTAGACTAAGGTGGATAATACGTCTCTGGTCACTTCTTTCAGCTGGTTTGGATTGGCTCGCAGGTTTATCTCAATTGCTTGTTGTTTTTCACTTCCTTGTTCAATTTGCTCCCATTCAAAGGGCAGAATTTCGTTATCAAACCAAATAAAGTCTTGGGTCCAGTCAATCGCTTCTGTTTTCATTATATCCCACACGGTTGGCTTTATACGGTCTATGTCAGCGTATAGTTCCTTTGGGACATACTGCTTCATAATGGTTCTGGCTCGTTCAGGATTGCCGTCGCGACAGTGTGTAGTGAGCCAGAAGGTGTTGTGTGGACGTAAGGCCACAATGAAGTCTACTAAGCCGAGAGCGGCTTGGTTTTTCAGGTCCCATTGGTCTTCATGAAGCAAGGTACCGTCAATGTCTAGGTAAATGTTCATGTATAGATAACTGCACTATCTTACAGCTTCTCTATCTCTTTGAGGTCGCGGTCTGGGATGTAGAGGAGTGCAAGGCCAAGTACCATTCCTAAGAGACCAGTCCAGTGGTTGTATGAGCCAAAAAGGATGATGTCTATCTGGTCAAGAACGTACCAGACACCACGCCAAATCATTACTAACCCCACCACGATTGAAATAGTCTTTACGAAATACCTCATGTCTTTGTGTTTTGTCATAGTATTACTCTAGCATGTTGGTTTGAGGTGGATTTGAGGAATTCCACTTTTAAAGAGGGGCCAGACAGGAATCGTCCCGCTTTTTCTAAGTTCGCTTTGCTCACTAAGAACGCTGGACGCAGCTCGCTTGTTCGCAAACTCACATCGCTCCGCTGTTCGATTCCTGACGTAAGGTGCGAAGGCACCTTACTTCTGGTCCACGAACGAAAAAGTCCACCCGAATGGGTGGACTCTTTTTCGTACTCGTGACAGGAATCGGTCACGAATCACTAAGTATATTTCTACGCTATGCTAGAAATCTACTAAGTGTTCTCGACCCCGGCTCGTCGGCCCCATAGGGGACCCCCGACTCCGCCTTTCGATTCCTGTCTGTGTCCTACAAATGGCAAACGCCCGTAACACGAGTGTGTTACGGGCGGCCATTTGTGGACCAGACAGGAATCGAACCCGCCACCTCCTCAGTGCAAATGAGGCGCTCTACCAAATGAGCTACTGGCCCAGGTGGTCAGAAAGCTTTCGCTTGCTGGCCAAACTAAGTAGCCGAAGCTCCTTAGTACTCTACCCTATATAACGCGATATATAGACCAAAGTCGGACTATAGTACGGTGAGAGGCCGTTTTAGTCAACTGAGGACTACTGGATTGAAAGTTCCCACGGAGCGTCAGCTGAAGCTGAAACGAGGCCGGGGCCAGTGAGTGTGTTGTCGGCAGTCCAGGTAAAGGTAGCGTCTTCGGTGTTAAAGGTAACCGCTTCACCATCGATGGTGAGTGCGTTCGCTACATTGGTTGATAGATCAAGAATAAATGGGATACAGATACCCGGAGTCATCCCTTCTTCACAGTAGTACGCGAACGAACCATTTGGTGATAGCACTTGGTCAGGATTGGTGGTATCGAGAGTAGTTCCAACTGGGTCTTGGCTAGTCACTCCCAGTACTTCTTCTTCGGCCATTACTTCATCACGAGTAACTGACTGAGTGCTGTATACGTTTGCGGTATACATTGAGGCGTCTTCGGTTCCACTGACGGTTACACCAAACGCTATGTAGGCCGTGGTGAAACCAATAACGTATGTACATAATATTAATAAAGCTTTTTCGTTTCTTGATCCAATCATATACAAGTAGTGTAGCAGTGAATTATGTTTTTAAAGTGCGTGAGGTGTGAATAGACTTAGGCTAGAGCATTTTCGAGAATATGGAGGACAAACTCATCGTACGAGCAACCGACCGCTTTAAGGGCATTTGGAATCAGTGATTCAGTCGTGAGACCGGGTAGTGTGTTCACTTCGAGGAAGTAGACATCGTCACCGGAAAGGATGACGTCGGTGCGCGAATAGTGCCTGAGGCCAAGTGCTTTATGGACGTTAGCTCCTACCCGAGCAATAGCTTGTTTTTGGTCGTGGGAAAAGCGAGCGGGGCAGATTTCTTGCGTTGTGCCGTTATACTTGGCTTCTACAGAGAAGAAGTTGGAGCTGGCGGGTGGCACAATTTCAATTACTGGAAGACAATAGAGTTCTTCACCGCGGAATCCCTCCACTACACCTATCGTAGCCTCTTTGCCTTCAATAAGTTTTTCAACAATGACTTCATCATACACAGCAAAGGAACGCTCGAGGGCTTCGGCTAACTGCGTAGTACCGACAGCAATTTGTGTACCAATAGACGACCCTCCCTTCAGTGGTTTTACCACGTAGGTTGGACCAAACAGATCGGCGATGTTCTCAGCTGTTTTTGTGACGTTCGGCATACTGTCTCGAGTCAACTGCATGTGTGGAGCAAGTTTAAGCCCAAGGTCTTTCACGTGACCTTTGGTCAAAGCTTTGTTCATAGCAATGCCTGAGGCGTATGCCCCACTCCCGGTATACGGAATACTGTGTCTATCAAGGAGTCGTTGCACAGTACCGTCCTCCCCATACGCACCATGAAGGGCGATAAACACGCCGTCAATGGCGCTTAAGGCCTGCTCGGGCGTACGTACACGGCCACCAATCAGCCATTCTCCGGCTTTGGTGATTACTACATCGTGGGTAACGTAGTCAGACTCACGAAGCGCGCCTAAGACACCGGCACCGGTTTTCATAGATACCTCGTACTCGTCACTTGGACCACCACGAAGCACAGCGATGTGTTTCCTTCTCATGCCGGTAAGTATATCACGCTCCCTTCGGAAGGAAGGCGTCAGTGCGCTTCTTCTTGTGGTAGGTGATAGCGAAGCGGTGCGACTCAGCGTTTGCAAGCAAAATATCGTTCTGAAACTGCTTTTTTACGCTGGTTGAAGCGAGCAAGCGAATCGGTTTATGCCGGTCATCTTTCACGACTGCCACTACCGGTATGACAAAACCGAGCTTTCGGAGCACGAGTTCAGCAGTGTTTTTCTGGGCCGTACTGCCGTCTACTACCACCAGTTGGGGGAAAGGCCACTCCGTGTGAGCAAAACGCCGTTCCAGCACTTCTTTCAAGGCTTTGGTGTCGTTTGATCCAGTAACCGTGTTTATCTTAAACTTTCGGTACTCATTCTTCATCGCTTCCCCACCCTCGACGACCGTCATGACCCCGACCATATTTTCTCCAGCCAAGTGAGCGATGTCATAGGATTCAATCCGCACATTTGACTCGTCACGATACTGACGCACGTCATCTTTTATAAGAGCAATGTCCTGGATGTGCTCAAGCGCAAAGATTCTGCGTTTATAGACGTTGGCTTCCTCGAAGTGTTCAGCTTTGGCAGACTTCATCATTTCCTTTTTTAGGTCTTTAATGACCTCGTGCTTCTTCCCTTCAAAGAACAGTCGGATGTGCCTAATGGTTCGCATGTATTCCTGTTTGTTTTGTTCACTTGGGAACAGGCCGATTTGGCGGTTGAAGTCGATACGACCCCGGGCAATTTGAGTTTTCTCAGTGCCAATTGGTTCTTTCGTGTCATAAAACTGAAAGAGTCGACGGACTATTTTGAGAGCTTCACGAAAGAGTGTGCCACTTGGGAACGGACCAAAGTGATACATAATCTCACTGTCAGCGAATTTTTCCGTCATGTCTTTGCCACGCACGACGAGTACGCGCGGGTACTCTTCATTTGTGATAACCAAGTGGTTGTAGCTTTTATCGTCTTTACTGCGGGTGTTGTACTTAGGCTTGTGGGTACGGATAAGGTTGGTCTCGAGAATAAGCGCTTCAAGGACACTGTCAGTCACCGCCACTTCAAGGGTTTTAGCCTCTACAATCATGTTTTCTATGAGTTCTGAACGTTTCTCGCGGATATCTGACGCAAAGTAGCTTCGGACACGATTGCGGAGCGAGGTCGCTTTACCAATATAGAGAATCTGCTTTCGCGCACCCAAAAAGAAGTACACCCCGGGTGAGTCTGGCAATTTCTTTTTTAGGAGGAATTCTTTAGTCATTTAAAATGCACTATACCACAATGATGAAGTCGCCCCGAGGGGCGACTTACTTGCTTTAATAAGCAGGGTCTGGAGGAGGTGGGATTGATTCGTTTGTGCTCGGTTTACCAATACACTTGAGTTCGTAGACCCTTATCAGCCAATCCGGGTGCTGAAGTGCAGTCTTGTACTTTTTGAGTGCAGACTTGAGTACCCGCTTCGCATAGGCACGACGTTCACGGCTCAAGGGTACGTAGTACCACCTGAACGCTGCAAAATAGACTGCAACATAGTTATCGGGAACGTTGAGTGCTTGACTGAGCTCTAGGACAAGCCGGCATTCAAACGGCAAACTATCATAGAATTCTTGCACCAAGAGGTGAGCAACATTCATTTTCAATCCTTCTCTGTTTGGTACTTCTCTAAAAAATAATTATAGCATGTGTGCCAAAGACACAGCCATGTCTAGGCTAGCGCAAGTGCTTTTTGAGATACTTTCCGGTATGAGAATTTTTATTCTCTACAATCTCTTCAGGCGTACCTTTAGCAACTATCTCCCCTCCACCACTCCCTCCTTCGGGACCAATGTCGATGATGTAGTCAGCGCACTTCACTAAGTCGAGATTGTGTTCAATTACCATCACGGTGTTACCACGGTTTACCAGTTCTTGGAGGATCTCAATCAGCTTTCGGACATCCTCGTAGTGAAGTCCAATGGTTGGCTCATCGAGCAAGTAAATAGTTTTCTGGGTATGGGGCTTATAGAGTTCAGAAGCTATCTTCACGCGCTGAGCTTCTCCGCCAGAGAGCGTGGTGGCACTTTGACCAAGCTTTAAGTAGCCTAAACCAACTTCTTGTAGTGTCGCGATACGCTCATAGATAGACGGCACTTCTTTGTAGAACTCAACTGCCTCTTCAATGGTCATTTCGAGTACCTCGTAAATGTTTTTTCCTTTGTAGTACACCTCAAGTGTTTCTTTGGTAAACCGCTTACCGTCACAAATGTCGCACGTTACATAGACCGTCGGTAAGAAGTGCATCTCAACTGCAATCATGCCGTTACCTTCGCACGCCTCACAGCGTCCTCCTTTTACGTTGAAACTGAAGCGTCCTGGCTTCCAACCACGGGCTTTTGCTTCGTTTGAAGCAGCAAACATGTCACGCATGTGGGTAAAGGCACCAGTATACGTCACTGGGTTACTGCGTGGCGTGCGACCAATTGGTGACTGGTCTATGAGGACTGACCGGCCCAGATACTCGCTACCGGTAAAGGTTTTGCAGTTATAGGTATGCGGAGTGCGGTACTTTTTTTCAAGGCGAGACTTTAGGTTCTTATCTACTATCTCGTACATGAAGGTCGACTTACCTGAGCCTGAGACGCCAGTAACACAAATCAGTCGACCAAGTGGAATGTCGACATTGAGGTTCTTGATGTTGAACGCTTTGCCACCTCGAATCTTGATAGAACCTTTCTCACTTTCCCGCCTATCTGGAACTTCAATTCTTTTATCGCCACGCAGGTAATCAAGTGTGATTGACTTGCTCGTATTTTTTGGTGCCTCAAGAAGTTTTTTGAGATAGTCAGCGACAACCACTTCCCCACCATGAATACCGGCTCCAGGCCCGATATCAACCAAATAGTCAGCAGCGAAAATAGTGTCTTCATCGTGCTCTACCACAATAATGGTGTTGCCAAGGTCACGCAGTTCAGTCAGAGTTTTAATCAGCTTGTCGTTATCCCTTTGATGCAGACCAATCGTCGGCTCATCAAGTACATAGAGGGCGCCCACCAGGCCACTACCGAGCTGGGAAGCCAGTCTAATACGCTGGGCTTCTCCTCCTGAGAGTGTATTGGCCCGACGGTTAAGGGTGAGGTACTCAATCCCGACGTTCTGCATAAACGAGAGTCTATCGATAATCTCCCTAAGAGCCGGCCAGGCGATTTCTTGCTCTTTTTTCGATAACTTGAGGTTAGAAATAAACTCCACTGCTTCAGCCACTGTCATGTTGGTGAAGTCTACAATGTTGAAACCAAGCTTCTTCTTGCCGTCGCCACCAATAAATACACGAAGTGCTTCTTTGCGGAGGCGGGCACCATCGCAAACGGGACAGACGTCACTTTGAAATATACCGACGACACCAAGACCGTTACACTCCGGACAGGCCCCATAAGGTGAGTTAAATGAAAATAACCGTGGTTCTACTTCTGGGAAGGAAGAGCCGTCAATTGGACAGATAAACTTCGCTGAGAGAGTACGTTCACTGCCGTCAGGACTCTCGATTTTAACCAGACCATTACTTTCATGAAGCGCCCGTTCAACGGCTTCTGAGAGTCGTTCATGGGAACCTTTTTTGTCAGTTGTGAACTCACTCACAAAAATGTCGTCTATGAGTACGTCAATATCGTGGCGACTATTCTTGGAGAGAATAATTTTTTCACGCAACTGCTTGATTTGACCATCAATTTTTACCGTCTCGTACCCTTTCGCGAGCAAGTCATAAAGTAGCTGGTAGTACTCACCCTTACGACCGACAATGATCGGAGCAAAAATAGCTACTCGACCGTGAGAAATCTCAATACCGAGTACCTTGTCGCGCTTCTCGGCCTTGGTGGCGTTTTCGACTTCACGTTCTTCGATTGACTTAAGGACAATGCTTAAAATTTCGTCTTGCGAAAGCTTTTCAATCGCCACGTCGACGTCCATACAGTATGGTCTGCCCACGCGAGCATACAAAATACGCAGATAGTCATAGATTTCAGTAATCGTAGCCACGGTCGACCGTGGGTTTCTTGAAGCTGACTTTTGGTCAATCGAGATTGCTGGTGAGAGACCACTAATTTCATCCACATCAGGCTTCTGCATTTGTCTCAAGAATTGTCTCGCGTACGGTGAGAGTGACTCAACGTAGCGACGTTGACCTTCAGCAAAAATAGTATCAAACGCAAGCGAAGACTTACCAGAACCAGATGGTCCGGTAATCGCTATCATGGCGTTGCGAGGCATCTCAACACTGATGTTTTTCAGGTTGTGGGTACGAGCACCTTTAACGACAATCTTTTGCTCGACAGAGCCATTCCAGGTTGTTTTCGTTGGTTTTTGTGGCATATATAGCAGATTGCCTCCGGATGGAGCCGAAGGTTAGGCTTAGAGTATAGCATAGCCCTCCTCTCTTGCGTAGCTTATTTTTTTTGAGCAATTTTCACAAGCTCTTGTATAAATTCTGTGAGGTCTGTCATCGCTTTTACGAAAAAGGCTGCAGCACCTAGGTCAGTCGTACGCTTTTGGTCTTCCTCACTACTGTTGTTTGAAAAGATTACGACTGGAATGTGTTTGAACTCATCGTTTGATTTTAAGTCCTTCAGAATCTCAAAGCCGTCCTTACCAGGTAAACGAAGGTCGAGCACTATTACTTCCGGGTTAAAACTAGCGACTAGTTCCATCACGTGGAGGCCATCGTTACTGAACATGGCTGGGCAATTAGAATTAGACAACTTCATCGCTAGTAGATTGCGCAGAAGTGGATCGTCTTCGACGACAAGAACACGGGGTAACGCTGACGATTCTGCTTCGGCTGTACTTTGGGCGACACTCGCATTTGATTCCGGTGACATTTCATAACCACTTGAAGCTTCTTTGAGACCAAGTGTTTCGTACACCTTTTGCAAAACATCGTCCGGTTCAAAGTCAGCCTTGATGAGATACTCGCGAACACCTAAGGCCTTGATTCGTTCAATTTCTACCGGTTGACCAGAGTTTGAGATAACTATAATTGGAATGTCTGCTGTAAGGCCTTCATTATTTAAAACTTGGAGTACCTCGTAGCCATTCATTATCGGCATGAGGATATCAAGGAGTACAAGGTCAGGCTTTTCTACCCGAATAGCAGCGAGGCCTTCTAGTCCGTTAGTGTAGGTAAGTGCTCGCGCGCCACGTAAAGAGAGTTTCTGAGATATTACGTTAGATAAAAATGTATTGTCTTCAACAATTAAAATCGTCTTGCCCTCTAGTAGTCTATCGGCCATATTTTGCTTATTAATGTACAGCAAGCGGTAGCGTTACTGTAAATGTCGTACCGCTACCGGCAGTACTGCTTACAGAAATTGTACCACTGTTTGCCTGAATAATCTTTTTAACTATGTATAAGCCCAAACCAGATCCGTTTGGATCCGCTCGCTTGGCATTATCAGCTCGGACGAACCGTCCAAATAATTTTGGGAGATAATCATTTGGAATACCAATCCCGGTGTCTGAAACGGTGATGTTTATCACTTCGGTAATCCAGAGTGTAATCGTAATCGTCCCGCCGGCTGGGGTGTACTTGATGGCATTATCAAGTAAGTTGGCAAAAACGTCTTTCATTCGCTCTGGATTCGTATCGAGTGCTACCTCACCTTGCTGGTGAGAAAAGTTAATCGTGACACCCCGCTCTGAAGCGATAGGAAAAAGGGTTTTAATGACGTCATTAATAAGCAAGATAATGTTTATTCGCTTTACTACGTTTGTGCCTTTACCAAGCTCTAGATGGTCAGCGGTAAGGAGGTTGTTTACTAACACCACCAGTCCATTTACACTTTCCATTGTTTGCGTAATAATCTTTTTTTGATCAGAATTGAGAGGTCCGAGCTCTTCGTTAAAAAGCATCTGCTGTGACCACTTTATAGCAGAGAGCGGTGTACGCATTTGGTGAGCAGCAATCGAGACGAACTCCGACTTACTTTTATCTAGTTCGTTTAGCTTAGCGTTCGCGTGACGAAGTTCTATGTCACGACGAACTATCATCATGGCGGACTTGTCCATTACAGTGATGATGCTTTGTAACTCTAGTACTTTTTTTTCTAATTCCTGAACCTTATCCATAGTAAAGACTACGTTTCTGCAATTAAGACAAGGACTACAGTTTCGTTATGAAACTCTGGATTACAGCTATGAATGTTATGGGTTACTCCACCGACTGGTGCCTGTTCAGCATATGTATAAAATCCAATCATTGGCACATCGGATCCGATTACTTCTTGTATGGCACTAACTTCTGCACTTGAGGCTTCTAGATTAGCATAAAGAGTATTTCGTACGTGACAACTAAAAATAAAAGCGGCTTCTGGTTTTTTGCCAAGTCCTGCCATTGCAGTTTCGGCAGCTTTTCTTGCTGCGAGAATAGCGTCTTCTTTTGTTCCAATCATAAGTTGTATGATTGAACCAGTTTTTACTTCACCACCACAAACAATAGATCCATCTGGCTGCACAGCAAAAGGAGCCCGTAGGAGCATTTCACCACTTTGATTATCCTTGATACCTAGGGGATACGAAAGAGCTACAGCACCTAAGGTTGTAGATTTAAGATTTGCAATTTCGTCTTCACCTAAGTATTGGGCATACAAAGATAGTGCTGGTTCGTTGTCTATAGTATGTACAACCGTTCCGGTTGCATTTGTAACAGTTCTCGGTGCACCAACCGCACTCCATCCATGGTTGACCCCAACAGAAAATTCAAGTGGTCCTGAAATACCAACTCCGACTACTGAGTCTGTATACGCTGAGTTTTGAAAAATCTGTTTCGTTTCAACGAAGTGGCCATTATCGCCAGAAGAGCCACCCACTATTGGAAATTGATCACCTAAATGCGAGATGAGTCCACGTAAAATCGCAGAACCGTTACCTTTAAGTCCGTCTGCAAACATCATAACGAGCTTAAGTGCTTCAGGAGAATTTTGAAGAATTGAAAAAGCAACATCTGACCCAGCTTTTTGCGAGTCAGTGCTTATGTCGTTTGCTATAGCTGAAGTAAAATGAATACTATCGGAATACAAAAACATGAGCGCGACTGAAGGACGTGGGGCGGGTCCAGCATTAGAAATTTCACCTGCGGTTGAAGAACCAACAATTAAAACTTCTTCACCGATTACTGAACGGATTCCTTTAATAACAAGCGCAAAGTCATAGTTTATTGAAACAAATAGGTATACAACAACAGGAAGTGCACCTGGTTTTTTTTGTTGTAAGTCACTGAGTGCCACTGAGGCCGCTGACACGCCGACTACGAAGTCATCTGAGCCAGAATTCACTGATGTTGATGCGATAATCATATATTTTCTTTACTAATTTAACTAAATATAGTATAGCAAGGTTTATCACTCTACATTGCAGAAAATCCACTTATTACAGATTTGCTTCTGCTTTGTGTACACCGACCGTCTCACTTTTTGTTGGTAAGGTAATCACTATATGAGTTCCAACACCACTAATAGACTCCACGCCAATCGTGCCCTGCATCACTGAGACTAACTGTTTGGTAATCCACATCCCAAGACCGGTACCGGTAATCGAGGTGACATCTGCGGTTTTAACCCGGAAGAACGGTGCAAACAACTTTTTCTGGTCCTCGGCTTCAATACCCATACCGGTATCTTTTATACGTATTTCAAGTGTTCGGTGTCGTGCTGAAACGGCAACTTCGATGTTGCCTTTTGGTGTGTACTTAATCGCGTTATTAATAACGTTTGTGAGAACTTGGTGCAGTCTAGCCTGGTCAGCAATTGCTTGGTGTGGTGTTTCAGCCCCCTTACTCGTAAGAGTAATATTTTTCTCTGTGGCGGTAACCGATAGTTCTTCAATAACTTCATTAACCACTCTTGAAACATCAACGTAGCCCAAGACAACTTCAATTTTACCTGACTGGATACGGGCAACGTCAAGCAGGTCGTTAACCATCTCAAGAAGTCGTTCAGTAGAAACGGATATACGCGACGCATATTCTTTTTGGGTATCATCGGTAAGTTTTTCGCCGAGCATGTCTGAATAGCCTTTCATAGCAGTGAGCGGTGCCCTTAGTTCATGAGCGGCTACGTTGATAAACGTATCTTTTGCGTCGTTATGCTTTTTCTCAGTGAGATATAAATAGCGATAATCCGACATCCTGATATGCCAATAGGCTAGACCCAAGATAAAAATAAAAATGTATAACAAAGAAAAAAGGGCTGACTGTTCTCGTTGGGCAAAAAGGCGGTCAATCAGCTCAAGAGAGGTTTCAGTATGAATAATGTAAAACACTCCAGTGTCTGGGTTTCGTACCGAACGATACGACAACCAGACACGACCATCCGAGGTAGGTATCTCAAATATAAGTGACTCATCTACACGAACTGTTGAGTTAACAAACATGTCAGTGAAGGACTCCAGGGTACCGATTTTCTCTCTATCAAGGGCGGCAATAGGAGTAGCTATACCATCTTCAAGGGTGACGACTCTAAAGTCGACAATGTCATTGTTTACTCTCGCTATTCTGTCAATTTCATTTTGGATTACTTCATTATTGAAATCTGAACTAATGATAAGTGATGCAAACACATCATGCAAAATACCTACCTTATCTCGCTGTAAGCGATCTTGGTTGGCTCTACCAGCGTCGAGAAACTGCTGACCACTGTAGAGAAAAAGAAGTGGAATCACCACGAGAAGTGTCAACACAAACAAAAGTTGTGGATGTGAACGTAGATACTCTCCGCCACGTAAAATCATTCGAATGGCGTATGAAACCATAAAGTTACAAAGTTTCTTCTTGCATCATGTTCTCGACCTTGCGACGCTTGTCAAGAAACATACCAAGAAGAAGAAGTACGAGGCCAATTGTTACAACCGCGAAGGAAAGAACAAGATAAATAAGTGATGAAGAGAAGAATGAGTAGTCATTTGAATCAGTCTGATTTGAGACACTACCAGACAGCGCTTCATCAATTGTTGTATACGCTTGCGCTTGCTTGATGAAACTAAATGGCTCACTGCGGGCAATAATACGACCAGAGTTGTCAGTTAAGGCTACATATACGGAGTGTTCACCGTCTTCAAGCTCCTTTTCAAATCTGTATTGCCAGCTTCCATCAGCTTCTGTTTTAACGGTTACTACGATTGGATTACTAAAGATATAGATTGTAACAAAACTATTTGGTAAGGCAGTTCCTGAAATAACTGCTGGAGCTACAGTTGCAGTTACATCACCTGTTGATTCATCTTGAGCTACTGCAGTAATACTTTGTACACTCAAAATATCTTCACGAATAACGCCAATGTCCTTTGGTGACTCAAAGACTATCGAGGCATTTGAATCAGTACTCAGTGGATCAAGGCCATTTAAAATAGCAACACCGTCTGGGATACCCTTGCCACTGGTGTCGGCAGAAAAGGGATTAGTCTTGTAAATATAAATTTCGTCAAAGTCAGACACTTCGTCTCGGTCAGAGTCAACGAGCATCGATTCACTTGTTCGTTCTGAAACAATACGTTCAATTTTGAGTACATCACCTTCAATCCGAGCTCGGGCGTTTGCTATGTATTCTGTAAAAATTCGCTCTAGTTCTTCATTGTTTGGGGCACCAGCAATTACACTTAAGTATTCATTTTCAAGTCCTAGAAGACGAGTGTTAGCTACTGCTATAGAGCTTTCGTTGCCAGAGCGGATAGCAGCGGCGTAGCGCTGGAACTCTTCTTGAAGCGTATCTTGGTAGTCTAATAAGAAATCATTGAATAGTGGTTCGGTAGAAGTACCTTGGTCAGAATTCCAAAGATTACTCTTAAGAAGTACATTATCATTAAGAATAACTTTGATTTCTTCGGTGCGGGTAGTTAACTCCTCAACCTCGGTGATAGTTGGTGTCGTCTGTCGTTCATTTCTTATATTTACGGTGATACGGTTTGTTTCGTAGATACCTTTTGAGCCACCAATTCGTGCAAATAGCTGGTAGGTGCTATTTGGAATTTGCTTCGTATCCCAGTTAAGTACCCAGGTTCCTGTACCAGTCTTTCTTGCGAGGCCAAGGAAGATGTTGTTGACTGAAGCGGTATTAACAGCGTAAACTTCTGCAAAAGTTGCATCTGATGTTTCAACTACTACGTCTGCGAACTTACTGAGGGACTGCGCTCCACGAACCGAGATAACGGCTCCAGTCTCGTTCTTTACTAAGTCTCCTGAATCTTCAATTGTGTTGAAGTTACTGTTTTTGTAGTCAATTTCTTTTTTACCAATATCAATTAAGACATTATTTCGAAAGCGCTCGGTACGAATTACGTATTTGCCACTCGGGAGGTTCGGCGCCTTAATGGTTACTTTCCAGGTAAAGGCTCCAGAGTCGTTAGCCTGTAGTAGGTAGCTATAGAAGTGTGATTCATTTAAAAACTTTTTCTGGCTGTTTGTCGTGTCAACAAAGTAAATTTTTACATTGTCAGAAACTTTTGGATCAGGAAACTCCTGGGACAAAGTAATACTTGTTTTGTCAAAATTATACTCGTAGTTAAGAGTGTTGTTGTTTTGACTGATTGCCTGCTCTTCTGCTTCAATGTCTTCCTCTTCTTCAGTAACAACAACGTTCTCAATCACGACTCGATCTGGATGGACTGCTTCGTATGAGCCAGTTTTATTGGTTATCAAGGCTTTGAGTCGGTAGCGACCATTATCAAAATTTGTTGTATTCCAGGTATACACCCAGGCACCATTTTCTTGCCGAGCACTACCGAGGTTAATGTTTCTACCCGAGCCTTCAAAGTAGGCAGAAATACGAACTGAAGTAGCTTCAGCCACAGTGAGGTTTATAGGTAAAATACCTCGGTATGGTTCTGTGGCTCCAATCGTAAAGATAGCTGGCGGACGTGAGATGGTCGGCACTTTGGGTGGTGTAGTACTAGCTATGGTCGGTTGCTGTAGTACGCCACTTGGTTCAGTGATATTGTCGTTGTTTCGCTCAAGCAAGTTTACTCCTTGTTCTGTAATACACGTCACATCGGATGAAGAGCACGCTTGACTAAGTTGGCTAGTGGCATTGATGGGGAGCTGGATCAACTGAGCATAAAACAACGCAAAAAGAGCACCAACAGTGACAAAAGTAATACCTCCGTAGCGGGCGGTCTGTTTAGCGACTATCTGAGCGTCAAACGGTAACCTAAAAGGTGACAGTATAGCCAAAGCCTTTGACTTGTTCTCTTTAAACGTTTTAGACTTTACAGGATCTGTCTTCTTCGAGCCGTGTAAGGCTTCCACTTTAGACATTTTGCTCAACATCCGCTCCTTGACCGTAGTTTTGTTTTTAATAGCAACGGTGGATGCCTTCTTAGAAGAAGACTTGGCTGTCTTCAGTACAAGCTTCTTTTTTGGTTTAGACGAAGAAAGCTTTTCAGCTTTGACTGAATCTTTTTTGGAGACTTTAGTTTCTCTAGCCACTTTTGGAGTGGATTTCATACTGGTAAGTATACAGGAAAGAGGTTGAGTTCCTTACTCTAAACTGTCGATAACTATGGACGAGCTAGCTTCCTATGTTTTTTTGGATCACTTCAAGGAGCTGATCGAAATCAGTCATCGCTTTATTGAAAAAATCTTGCGCACCTGAGGTCATAACTTTTTCTATAATTTCCGGTGCATCGTTGTTGGTAAACACAATCACTGGCACTAGCTTTAGTGAATCGTTATCTCTCATTTCAGCCAAAATATCGAGGCCATAGGTATCAGGTAGATCTAAATCCATAAGGACTAAGTCTGGAACGACAGTGTCCATTTGGGTTAATGCCTGTTCGCCAGTGCCGGCAGTAAATACTTCAAATGAATGTTCCTGGAGTCTTGTCGCTGTAATGTCTCGGATATACGCATCGTCTTCAACCAGAAGTATTTTTTTCATATATGACTAGTATATCACCCTTTTAATCCTGTCTAGAACTATAGTGTTTCTAGGTATTTAATCTCATCTCGTATAATAGCTGCAGTTTCAAAGTCCAAAATGGCGACCGCTTCCTCCATTTGTCGACGCTTTTCCTTAATGATTTTCTTCGGATTTTGTTTAAATAAAGCCACATCAACTTTGAGGAGGGTTTCAACAGTCTCGTCATGCTTGGTACGGAGCTGATCAGCGATCGAGCGGATTTCTTTAGCGATAGTGGTCGGAGTGATACCGTTTTTTTCATTATACTTTAGTTGTAATTCCCGACGTCGATTAGTTTCAGAAATAGCGTACTCGAGCGCGTCAGTCATTTGGTCAGCATAGAGAATTACTCTACCGTTTACGTTACGGGCGGCTCGGCCGATAGTTTGAATGAGGGCGGTCTCACTGCGGAGAAAACCAGCTTTGTCGGCATCAAGAATAGCAACAAGTTCGACCTCCGGTAAATCGAGACCTTCTCGGAGTAGGTTCACCCCCACCAAGCAGTCGAACTTCCCTTTTCGAAAATCCATCATGATGTCGATACGTTCTAGTGTCTGAATATCACTATGAATATACTTGGTACTAACTCCCTTCTCTGTTAGGTATTCAGATAAGTCTTCAGCCATTTTCTTAGTCAGTGTGGTGGTAAGAACGCGCATACCACCCTGTATCACCGTAATGGCTTCATCAATAAAGTCTTTAATCTGACCTGGGTAATCAGCTGTTTGTATGATCGGTCGTACGTCGATGATCGGGTCAACCAAACCAGTTGGCCTAATTATTTGTTCAATCATTTTTACCCCGCTACGCTCTAATTCAGCATACTCATACTTACCTGGAGTAGCTGAGGTATAGATTCTTTGACCAACACTTTTCTCAAACTCAGCAAACTTAAGTGGTCGGTTATCAACTGCACTCGGTAGTCTGAAACCGAACTCTACCAACGTGTCCTTGCGTGAGCGGTCGCCAGCATACATGCCGTTAATTTGCGGAATAGTAACGTGTGATTCATCGATAATGGTAAGGAAGTCTGGTGTACCATCTTCCTTGTGTGGAAAATATGAAAGCAGTGTGTGTGGCGGTTCGCCGGCCTTACGTCTATCGAAGTGACGCGAGTAGTTTTCAATACCATTGCAGTAGCCAACTTCTCTTAGTAGAGCCAGGTCGTATTGGGTTCGACGTTTGATACGCTCTGCTTCAAGGAGCTTGCCTTCCGCTTTAAATTTTTTGAGTTGTTCATCAAGTTCAAGCTTAATGTCTTCGATAGCTACCTTGCGTTCATCTTCTGGCGTAACAAAGTGCTTAGCGGGGAACAAAAAAAATACTTCCGACTCTTCGATAATTTCTCTCGTGACGGCGTCTATCTTGGTGATAGAAGTGACCGTGTTAGCCGTAAAACTGAGTCTGAAAATAACCCGTTCGTTCGTTGGCATGATTTCAACAGTATTTCCGACCGCCCGAAACTGACCGGGCGTAAGGTCAGCGTTGGTTCGTTCAAAGTATAAATCAATCAGTGTTCGAAGAAGCTCTGTTCGCGTCGTTTGAAAACCTTTTTCAAACTTAATGTGACGCTTCAGGTATTCAGTTGGTGCACCGAGTCCATAAATACACGAAACCGAAGCGACGATAATCACATCGTCTCTCGTTAAAAGCGCCTGAGTCGAAGCGTGCCGAAGGCGGTCAATTTCTTCGTTGATTTGCGCCTCCTTCTCAATGTAGGTATCAGAAGTTGGCATATACGCCTCAGGCTGATAGTAGTCATAGTAGGAGACGAAGTAATGAACGGCATTGTCCGGGAAAAAGTCACGGTACTCTTGCGCGAGCTGGGCCGCTAGCGTCTTGTTGTGGGCGATGACCAGAGTCGGCTTCTGAATTTGCGCAATGACGTTCGCTGCCGTATAGGTCTTACCAGAGCCAGTTACACCAAGGAGCGTCTGGTGTGTATAGCCGGCACGAATACCCTTAACCAAGGCCTCAATGGCTTTTGGTTGGTCTCCAGCTGGTGTTTTGTCGGTTGCGAGTTTAAATTTCATTAAGGACATCTACAAAATCTTCTAATGTCACACCAAGATGACGGCAAGCTTTTTTATAGTCTTCTTTTGAGACGATTCGTCTTTTGGATTTATGTTCAGTATGTACCTGCCACATAGCTAATGGTTTTAATTCATTTTTTACAAAAAGATCAAAATGAACAGCACTACCTTTACTTCCTTCATAACACTTAATATGACTTAAGCCCTTTCTTTCTAGGATTGCTTCAACAGCTTTAATATATACATTAAGCGGGTAATTGAGCTTCTGCATATAAATCTTTTGACTCAAATTTGAAGTTTCCAGTCAAAGTTCTTTTCAGCAGCTCAGGAGAAATACGATTAAAAACTTTTATATCTTCATCGTCTGAAAGTGGCACGTCAGACAAATGGGTTGGGCTATTGTATCTATACAGTCCTTGAACGTACAAATCTCTCATGCTCTGAAGTATCTCAAGTACTTTTTTCTTTGAGTTACCTTCATAAGTAACGTCATATGGCACAACAAATCCACGCCACATACCTTGTTGGCTCTTATAAACAACAGAAATCGAAGATACTGGCATTTGCTTCTTTGAAGTAGCAACTTTCTTTTTTATAACCCCAGCAGATAACATAGTTTTAATAATATACTACGTTTTAAGAATATTTCAATAGTATCTGTGCTCGTAAGTTTTTAGTGAAACTGACTATGAAGTTGAGGTTGTGAATAGAAGCCAAGTGCGGACCGAGGATTTCACCAGAGCGGAAAAGGTGGGCTACGTAGGCTTTGGTGTACTTCCCTGCTACGTAGCCTTCACTTAGCGGATCAAGCAGAGTGTGGTCAGTTTTATACTTTTCATTAAGGAGATTTATTTTCTTAGTTTCAGGATAGGTAAAGGTACCACATGGGGTTGTCTTCATAACGCCCGTTTGTACGTAAATGGTACCAGTTCGGCCAATCCGAGTTGGTGCCACGCAGTCGAACGTATCGCACCCCATGAGAACACCATTTACAATATCCTCTGGTTCACCAATACCGAGGAGATGTCTTGGTTTATCTTCAGGCAATAACTCATTTACTACCTTGAGTGACTCGCCTAAGTCTTCTTTAGAAAAACTCCCGCCAATACCAAAGCCATCAAAATCCATATCACTAAGCGTTCGAGCACTCTCTTGTCTCAAATCCAAAAACCGTCCGCCTTGCACGACACCGTAAAGCCCTTGCTTCTTAAGCGCTTCATAGTTTTGTTTGTGTGACATGATTGAGCGCTTGGCCCAGCGGTGCGTTCTTTCCATCGCTTCCTTCTGGTAGTCATAGTCAGCAGCCGGCGCCGTACACTCATCGAAAGCAATAATGATGTCAGCACCAATAGCGTGCTGAATCTCTATCGAGCGTTCAGCGGTGAAGCGGTGCATCGAGCCATCGATGTGTGACGTAAACGTCACACCTTCTTCATCAATAATACAGAGCTTACCGTGGTCTTCGGCAAACTTCTGGCTATAGACGTTGAGGCCAGCTTTGGCAGGTACACTCGTCTCGGTATCGACGTCACCTTTGGCGAATTTTGTCACCCCTTTGCCAAAGGCGGCACCAAGACTAAATACCTGAAAACCACCCGAATCGGTCATGGTTGGCATCTGCCAGTTTGCAAAGGTATGCAGTCCTCCGCCAGCTTTTATAACTTCATGCCCCGGCTGAAGAAAGAGATGGTAGGTATTAGCGAGCGTTACTTGATTGCCAACATACTGCGTCATGTCTTCGGGCATCAAGCTCTTCACACTTGCCTTGGTTCCAACCACAACAAATGCCGGCGTTTGTATATCTCCATGCGGGGTAGAAATAACTCCCGCTCGCGCTAGAGTACCTTTACCACGTGCTTCTACTTTAAATGTAACTGCCTTAGTAGACATTACTGAATTTCAACCAGTTCAATTGAGAACACGAGAGTTGCTCCGCCAGGGATGGGGCCAATTCCTCGTTCACCATAGGCAAGCGCTGGTGGAATAACTAGGATTCTGGTACCGCCAACTTTCATGCCGACAACGCCTTGCTCCCAACCAGCAATCACTTGTCCAGCACCAACCGTAAACATAAATGGTTCACCACGCTTCTTAGAGTTATCAAATTCTTGGCCATTTTGCAGTGTGCCAACATAGTGGACCGCAACTGTGTCTCCTGCTACTACTTCTGCCCCACTACCTACTGTTACATCATCGATAATTAATTTTTCCATATCACCTGAAGTTCCAACTGATTCTATTAAAGCGGTCGCTAGTTCATCTTCACCACCTTCCTCTACTATTACTACTTCACCTTCCTCATCCTTCACCACTTCAGCTTTCGTCTCAGTTTCCTTTGGTTCAGCTTGTAACACCATCAAGATTACTATCATTGCCAAGATACTGGCCCCAATTCCTACTGCTTCAAACTTGTTTATCATGCGACTATACTAGGCAATTTTGCTGTAATTGCAAGCTTACCGCGGAATAACAATTTTGCCGTCTGTGATCATGTCTCTTAACTCAATATCACTCCGGTTAGCTAGAGTAGTCAAAAAACTTTTCTTTTCTGAAGCGGTCATTGGTCGAGGTGAACTCTGCATATCGATACTCGTCACCGGAGTAAGCGAATACGAAAGTACATCGTGAGATACTTCAAAGGTAAGTTGGAGACCTTGTTGGACTTCAGGACTAAAATACTGATCAAAAACAAAGTTACCAAGTGAATAAAAGACAGGCACACCATCAATAAGGGCAATATCTTGAACAACATGGGGATGATGACCGACAATCGCATCTACCCCAAGCGAAACCAGTTTCTCTGCAAACACTTCCTGGCTTTTACTATGCCTAAGCGCATACTCGTTTCCCCAATGAATATAGACAATCATGAGGTCGCTTTGTGCATCGACTTCACCAAGAAAATTTTTAAGTTCTTCATCAGTTGGGACTGAAGATAGAGTTTCAAGACCTATGAGCGCTACGGTAGAAGTACCGAGCGTAACATAGGCTGTACTTGAAGCCGTAAGCTTTCCAGGCACACCAAACGAAGTCAGGCCAGACGCCGTAAGGACGTCTGTCGTACTCATGAAGCCACTATGACCAGTATCATAACTATGGTTGTTAGCGAGACTGACGTGCGTGAAGCCTTGGGTGCGCAAAGCTTTAGCATACTCACTTTTTGTTGAAAAGTTCAGAGAGTAAAACGGTGTCGGGACATGTACGCTTGGAATGCTTGATTCAAAGTTTGCCACTACATACTCATCGCTTCTAAACGGGTCAAGACGCATGAAGGGGTACTCATGAGAAAAGCGTTCCATGTAGCGCTCTACCTTACGAGCCAGGAGTACGTCGCCAACAAATACAATAGCTCGGTTGCCTTCTACATCTAAAACCTCTTCTTCCACAATAGTAAGCTCACTCTTAAGCGCACCATACTCATACCCTTCTCCAGAAACTGAAAAACCACTGCCAGCAACAATTGCTACAGCAAAAACAAGGCCACCATATAGAAGTTTAGTCATGCGCGAGAGTATTTAGACAGCAGCGAAGTGAAAAATACCAATCTCGAAATACCACATTGAAAGCAAAAAAGCAACTGCGGAGAGAACTATCGAGATAGCAATGAGTCTAAATATCTCAGTAAAAGTAAGTCCTCTGCGCTGAGTCTGTCTTAGTTCAATGTCGGCAGAACTAACACCCATTTCAATACCTAAAAGAGCTGACACCATTTCTGGCTTTAGCTTGTCGTCGGTGTGAAAGATACGATGAACACTATCGACACGAGACTGATTGCTTTCGGTGTTTTCTCTAAGAACTAAAATAGCCGCGTTTACATCGTCCTCCTGCCACGAAGCACTAATTAAAACAGACTTTATTTCTTCATCAGGAGCAGTCGGACTGACCCCATTTAACATAAGAAACTTTTCAATATGTGCACGCTCTAGCATAGTTTATTTTTTTACTTTTTTTCGTTCACTGACTGCCACTATCTGCATATAGATTTCTAGAAGAACTACGAACAAACTCATGACAACAGGCCCAATGATAAATCCAATCGGGCCAAAAACAGAGATGCCACCAAGCACTGAGAGTAGAACCACAAACGGATGCAGGTTGTTACCGCGACTCATGAGGTACGGTCCAAGAACATTGTCAATAATGGCAATTGAAGCAATTGCCCAGACCAAAAGACCAATCGCGTTGCCCATATTGCCGACAAACACTAAGTACGAAACAAACGGGATCATAATACCAGCCGTGCCAATACCAGGCAGGAGCGCACCGATGGCTGCTACTGAACCCCATAGAATCGGTCGATCAATACCAAATAGACTAAAGCCAATAGCTGCCACCACTCCTTGCACTATCGAAAGAAGGAGAGTTCCAGTAGCGATGGAGCGGATGGCTCGGCTAATTCTATCCAGAATTAGCTTATCTTGCCCATCAGCCAATGGACTTACTTCGACTACCCAAGCAACGAACTCTTTACCGTCACGAAACAGGTAGAAAGATCCCATAAGTGAGATCAAGAAAATAAACACCACTGATATTGTGCCAGCAAAAATAGCGCCAATGTTGCTCGCAAGCCAGGCACCACTTTGTTTAACCTGTTCGGTTATGTTTAGTTCAAAACCGGGGATGTAGGTATTCACGAGTGCTTCTACTTTTGAAAATGCCCCGTCTATTGCCAGCTCGTTAGTTCCTTCGATTGATTTATAGAAAGAAACAAATTCATCAACGAGAAGTGTCGAAAGAAAGAAAACTGGAATAACGATAGCAAAAAATGCAATCAGGGTACTCAAGAGGGCTGCAATAGAACGGTTATTTCTCGGTGTGAAGCGCAAAATAAATTCAAAGATTGGGTAACAGAGAATTACAATAATGGCAGCTAGTACCAATGCTGCCACAAAAGGAAACATCATTGACCACGCTATGTAGCCGACGACAAGTAGCAAACCAAAAAAGAAGATGTACTCAGTTATACGTTTTAGGTCCATAGTTTAGTTACATAATACTATAGCTACACGGATAAGTACAAACAACAAAGACCTAACAAACGAATGTTTGAAAGGTCCGGGTGTGTCACTGATTTTTTGGCAGTCGTGTCTCTAATTGACTCTCTGAAACGTAAGCCGCCGTTTCAACAAGTTTAAAAGAAGCAACGAGTGCCTTTTCGAAAGACTCAAATCCTGAGTCTACTATTATTGTGATGGCATATAGTACTATCACAAAACCAATTGCTTTTCTCATAGTTGAATATGATTGCGTACACCGAAACCCTTCTGTAGAAGAGCTCCAAATAAAGTTTGGGGTGGCGCGAAAAGCGTTTGAACGTACCTATTTAAGACTATAGCACAAAATTGCTCTATTTACAATAGCCAGAATAGCTATATTCTTCCACGAATTTTCATGGCTTCCACTATCCTACTAATACCAAGTACGTAGGCTCCTTGCCTGAAAGTAGCTTCTGTTGGCTGGGCATTTTTAAGCGCCAATACATCGGCAAAAGACTGCTCCATTCTTGTTTGTAGCTTTGACAAAACCTCTGCTTCCGACCAGTAGAACTGTTGACGGTTTTGTACCCATTCAAAATACGATACCGTTACCCCACCAGCATTCGCGAGGACGTCAGGTATACAGTCGACACCTTTACTTGTAAGCAATGCCTCTGCTTCCGGGGTTACGGGATTATTGGCTAGTTCAAGAATTATTTTTGCTGTAACTTGTGGCGCGTTTGCTTCGGTGATGGCATTATCAAGAGCCGCAGGAATAAGAATGTCGGCGTCACTTATAAGTACGGCACTGCTATCTGGTGAGTTTTGACCAGATGCTTCCAGTACACTCTTTTTTTCACGTTTGAGAGCATCTAATTCGGCTGGATTAAATCCGGCTTCGTTTATGGCGGTACCTTGACTGTCTGAAACAGCGACAATCAGAGCTCCTTTTTCGTACAGAAGTCTAGCGATAACTGCACCGGCATTTCCATAGCCTTGAATCGCAATTCTTTTTTTGGACAGTGATTCGTTTTTAGTCTTCAGGTACGCTTCAAGTACATACACACCACCTTGTGCGGTAGCAATCCCTCTTCCAGCACTCCCCCACAATGAGAGTGGCTTTCCAGTAATCATACCTGGTTCGCTTTTTCCAATAATCTTTTCGTACTCGTCGAGCATGTACGCCATCACCTCTGGCGTAGTGTTCACGTCTGGTGCAGGTATATCACTATCAACACCAAGTACCGAAGCAAACGCAGAAGCGTAGGCTCGGCTAATTAACTCGAGGTCATTCTTGGAATACTCTTTAGGGTTAAAACTAACGCCTCCTTTGGCTCCCCCTAAGGGAATTCCGACAACCGCACACTTAACAGCCATCGCGAGAGCGAGCGCTTGTACTTCGTCTTTGTCAGCGTCGGCATGAAAACGAATCCCTCCCTTGTACGGCCCACGTGCGTTATTGAACTGTACACGATAGGCTGGGAGTGAACGCGTACCTAAGCTAGTCTCTACCTGGAGCACGTGCTCATGTACGGCGTCAGGCTTTGTGAGTTTTGCAAGAGTCGCTTCGTCATACTTGAGCGCAGTCGTAGCACTCTGAACATGATTTTGAACTTGGGCAAATGGAGTCATACAAGGTTAGTAGAAATTAAGTAATGAAGACAGACCAAATAGTTCAAAAAATGACTCCGTCATACTAGTAAGCATACCGAGTGAGTCAGTGAGAAGCAAATACCCAATAACAACAATCAAAGCGCCACCAACATACCTTAGTACGCGCGACACCAAAAGGAGTGACTTGGGAATCTGGTTTACTCGTGAATACAAGACTGCTACCAACAAAAAAGGTATTGAAAAACCGAGTGAAAAAACAAATAGAAGGATTGTTCCAGACAAAGCAGTAGCCGTACTAGCCGTGAGTAACAGTACTGTTGCCAAGAGTGGGCCAACGCACGGTGACCAGCCGACAGCAACCAGTGCACCAGTGATAAAGGCAGAACGGCCAGTGCCAACGGTAAAAAATTTTGGCACCTGTGGCGTAAACGTCCGATTTAAAAGTGGTATATCAAATAGTCCAAGTAGTGTGAGTCCAAACACAATAATCAGTCCTCCGCTTACCTGCACTAGAAATGATCGGTACGGACCAAAACTCGTTCCCAATAGGCCGGCGAGGAGTCCAAACAATACAAAAATCAGCGTAAACCCACTCGTAAATAAGAAAGCGTTTCTAAGTACTGTTAAGCGATTTTTTTGAGCGGAAATTGTATTGCCTCCTAAGAAAGCTATAAACGCTGGAACTAGTGGCAGAGTGCATGGTGCTAAGAACATCAAAAGGCCAGCCAGAAATGATCCAATGAGTAAACTTTCCATCTCTACGGCCATAATCTATTCTGTGAGGCCTACAATAGACGCCTCAGTGTACTGGTACAGTTCATCTTTTGTGAGAACACCTCGCTTGTGAAATATAAGATTACCCTCCGCATCATAGAACAAAGTCTCGGGCATAGCGTACCCAGAAAACGCACCGTAAAGCTGGTCAGCAGTATCACGCACAAAAGTAATATGTGATAGCTCCGGAAGCGTATTCATAAACGCTTCGATTCTGTCAGGCGGTTCATTTCGGTTCACCGCTAGTACGACGACATTTTTGTCTTGATAATTTTTGGCGTGTTCATTAAGGGCAATTAGTTCTTCAGTGCTATACGGTGACCACGTCGCCCAAGAGTTAATAATACGTACTTTGTTATCAAAATTTGAAAAACTTATATCGTCACCATTTTCAGCCAGAAACACACCTGCCTGGTCAAGGTTCAGTAAGGAGTCTATTTCACTGGGCTCTTGATTTA
Organism: Minisyncoccia bacterium; assembly: GCA_041742075.1. Classification (GTDB taxonomy): domain Bacteria; phylum Patescibacteriota; class Minisyncoccia; order Phycocordibacterales; family UBA918; genus OLB19. Next base: position 138,788 of record JBGSJJ010000005.1, on the reverse strand, counting down.
AACGCGCTATGTATATAGTAGCCAAAAGTACCACTCCCAGTATAAAAACAAGGAACGCGAGGAGTACAAGATTTTTCTTAGTTACCATAGAAAGATACTAGTTGATAAGTGCTTTAAATTCAGACAAAGGTAGAGCTCCCGAAACAGGTGTCTTCGTACCGTCTTTAGAGATAACCACACTGTACGGTGTACCCCTGGCTCCGAGAGACCTGGCTAACTCCGCATCTGACTCCACCCGCGCTCGCAAGTCTTCATTTTGTAGACAACTCGTATACTCATCGTTTGTGATACCAAGAGTGAGTACGGTATCTTTAATGTACGCATCGTTTAGGTTGGCCTGACTTGCCATAATCGTATCAGCAAACTGCCAAAAAGCGTCATTGCCTTTGAGTTCACTAACACATTCTGAAGCCAAAGCAGCGGTAAAGGATTCTTCTCTCAGAATCGGTAAATGTCGATACTCCCACACAACGTTTGCGTTACTTTCGTCTACCAGTGTCCGGAGAGTTTCATGGACAAGTGAACAGAAGCGACACGAAAAGTCTGAGAACTCAACCACTGTTACCTCCGCGTTTTTGTTGCCATAGACATGACGAAGAGCTTCTTTACGAGAGATGTTTTCTGTCATTCCGTCTGCTAAGGCGACGGTTTTGATTTCTGACTTCAGGTAGGAAGCACCAAAGACGAGCCCGCAACCGAGTAACACCGCACCGACAAATGCATAGTATTCTTTGGGAGAGCTAAAAAAATACATACGTCTAAGCACGTGTTACCCCTTAATGTACACTTCAAACTCTTCTGGTGTCTCTCCCGCTCTTGCTGGAGTTATGTTAAGGAGGACAGGTTCGTTCATAAAGTAGGCGGTAGTACTAGCTTCAGCGGAAGCAACTGCTTCAACACTAAATCGTTGCGGGGTGATAACCTGCGCACAGGCGTCAGCGGTGTTTATCACGGTAAAATCGAGTCGGATTTGTTCCGGGAAAGATTCCATCACGAGAGCTTCAACTTCGAGTAAATCGCAGGGAGTAGGCATAAGAATTTCACCGACAAACGTATGCTTGCCATCGATAAAGTAATGCGTCGTGTCGATTTGAGATATTCCATACTTCTCAGCTATAGTTTGTTCTTGAGTAGGAACTTCAGCTGGTAGTTCGGCCATTAACTCTTTTTTCTTAAGGTAGGTAAAGGTAAACATACCCACCACAATGAGGGCAAAAATAACCAAACCAGCAATTATAGATTGTTTGTTCATAGGGACAATATTATCCGATAAGTAGTTCAAGTATACACTACTCTTCTAGATAATCTGTACCGATGAGAACTTCAATTTCTGGTGGGCCGGTTGTGTCTGACAATGCCGATAGGAGTGCGTTGTTTAAACGCTCACTTAGCTTTAAGGCTGACTCTTCAACTTCTTTACTGTAAATAATTACTGTTCTATTTTTTACACCAGTTAAGTCAGACCGGAGCTCATCAACTACATAGTCATCATTTTCAAGTTCTGTTTTTAAGGTACCAGCAACACCTGACTTTCCGCTCGCATTTGTCAGAATGAGGGTAAACGGTTGTGAACTTGAGTCTGAAACAACGGTTTCAGTCTGTATATCTTCTGTAGAATTGTTTGCATCAAATTCGATTTGTTCTGAGGAGAGCGTGACGTCTTCACCTTCCCGGTCGACGGTTATTTCATACGGAACTTCTTTCGTGAGGACGCTCTTGAAGAAGAAGATTATACCAACGACAAGAACAATAAAAACCAGGACTGAAATAAAAAATAGTTTGTATTGGTAGATAAACTCTAGCACCGCATAGAATTTATCTTTAAGTATCGGGACGGCTCGCATCTTTGACTTGAAGTCACTAAACCCATTTTTAACGGGAGCAGTAAGCATGGCTGTTTTTATAATCCGCACATCTTTACCAGGCAGCTTTGGTAGAGATACTGGCACGCGTTTTCCCATATTTGGATCAACACCAGCTAAGACCAGCATTCGTCTTACATAAGAACGTACGACAAAACGGAGGAAGAAAATAAGTCCAAATAGCACTATAAGAGCGAGGGTTATACCCTTAAGGGGTAAAACCCAAAACGAAGTACTAAAGGAGGAAAACTTGCGTGCGTCCTCACCGTACGCTAAAGCAACCTCAGCTGTATAGCGACCGATATCTGTGAGCGAAAAGGCTCCGCTCCACGTAAATTCAAACTTTCTAATACTATTTGGTAGCACATTACCAAAATGCGTTTCTCGATTAATAGGTATGAGGCCTCGTGTTGCACCCCACATGTTTTTAATAACAATCTCACCTTGCGGTTGCAGGTGGACGTTACCGTTATTCTCAAAGCGCAGTTCAAACGTTGCTGTAGGACTACCGACCACAAAGTCGGTCGGACGAAATGATCGAATTGTACCGTTTTCAATCACGTCACCGGTGACTCGAGCAAAAAACAATGCGGTGACAATTTGTGAGGTTCTCACTGCCGTAATGTTGCTACTTTCAGGTGGTTTTGTACCAATCATGATAGCCGCATAATGTCCGCCCGGTGCGGCGTTTGCGGGAACAGTAAGTAATAAAGGTACTTCTGTACTTGACTCACGCGGTATGACAATCGGGTCAGAGCTGACCGTAAGCCACTCGGCAACAGTAGTTTTGTCACCGCCTGCTTCGATCGGCAAAAAGGCACCTTGGCCAGATTCTCCTTGTGGAGCAAAGTTTACAACGTTGGCGTAGACAGTTAAATCAAACTGGTTATTATTTATAACCTTAACTGAGCTTTCCCAGGTTCGACCAGGCTCGACAGATAGTTCAATTAAGCTTGGCGTTACACTAATTGAGAGGCCTGACTGAGCGAGAGCTACTCCAGTAAAACCAAGTAGTCCAACAAAGAGAATGACTAAAAGCAGTAATTTTGAGCTACTTACTATTCTGATTTTTGAGGTCAATATCATGGTCTTGAGGTTCTGACGTTACGCCCCGCACATACATAGGTATAGCACCTATCTTAGCAAAATCATCATCAGTTACACGAGCATACTGGCGATGGACTTTAAGTGCAAGTATAAGCGCTAAGACGAGTAACGTCATAAAAATGGCCAATAAATGATAGATCGGGATAATGTAAAAGAACGTTGTGTCTTGCAGTTGAGCGGTTTGATTGTTGCCGTACTGCATGTTAAGAAAGGCCTTGTACTTACCAAAACGCAAATCGCTCGGTAAGTCGACGTTAATACTCGCTTCTCCACCCTCTAGGATAGTGACTGATTCGCTTGTAAGTGGGACAGCATTTACTTCAATACCCTTGGTGTTATAAAAAATTATTTCACCGGTTGGAGTTACTGGCTGGGTACCGGTATTGGCTAGCGTAATTACTGCAGTGCGGTCTGCCTTTGTCGTGATAAACCGATCGATATAAAACTTGCTCATGCGTAGAAGTGAGAAGGAATCATCCCCCACTGCTATCCGTACCACTACACCCGGAACATTTCCCGTTGCCACTTGTGCTTCCGCTTCAGGCCGATTACTCGCATCAGGGAAACCAATAAACGCATGATACTCGCCTGGCTCTATTTTGGCAGGGATTTTTAGAGTTAGTTCAGTGGTAAACGTTTCTCCAGCCGGTAGCTCAATCCGCTGTCGTGAAATCTGAAGCCACGAGGTGACCGTAACGGTAGTGTCAACCATCGAAGGCTCGACAAATTCTGTGATGGCGCCATTCTCGTCTACATTAATAGTATTTACGGTTGCATACAGACGGACCGGCCCACCAGTTGAGTTGGTAATAGTAATTGGCACTGTTTCTGATTCACGTGGACTGACAGTTCGGTCGATAACGAGTGGTGACACCGAATAGCTAGCTGCAAAAGTCAGTGTCGTAGTGCTTAAAAGAAACAGACCTAAAACAATGCTGATTAGAAGACGTATAGAGAGCGATAGAGATACATTCATACTATTATTTTAATACACTGGTACCGCTATATAGGAAATATTGTTTTGGTACGCACCGGCTGGCGCCCGTTCACTAACTGAGATCCCATATACAATATCATGAGTATCGCTCGCCGGCACGGTACTGTACATAATCTCGCCCAAACTAGTGTTGATACTAGAAAACGTATCATTTGGCGCAAAACGTGCTGATCCTCCCTCCAGAACGTCATCTCCAGCGTGGTAACCAAAGCAACTGTTTGCTAAGACTGAACAGCCGGTAGCCCAACTGACCGGAGCGGTATTGGTACCAGAAATCGGCAAAATAGTATTGCCATACAGGTCAGTTAACTGTTGGTCAGCTACTACGAACAATCGATACCCTTCAGTGGCGTTGGTTGAGACACTCAACCGATGGGCACCATATTGAACATCATCAAATGGTAAGTAGCCAAACGAAAGAGAGGTTGGAGTGGTAGTGGCATCTGTCACAATACCTTCAGTTGTAGTACCAGATGGTAATCCGTTTACCGAAAAAGATAAGAGTGCACCTTCAGTGATCAGACTCGGGAAGGTAGAGGAGGAGGCAGAAATTGGTTCATTGTTAACCGTATCATACAGACGGAAGTAGTAGGTTCCTCCGACTCGTGGAATACCTTGCCTAATCGCGTATTCAAACTCAAGGGTACTAAGGGCATCCTGGGTCAGTAAACTAGTAGACGAGGCGATTTCGTTATAGGTACCACAGCCGGTTCCAGTCGCTGACGCGCACGACTCAGCATCAGACAGAATTGCTTCATCGATGAGCTCGTTATCAATTCCAGCTACATCGGCATAGCACCACGTTGAAGAGCTGGTACACGTGGTCGTGCTTGTAATAAACGTACCGCCATCGCTAAAGTTAGCGTACTGTGAATACTGCACAGCGAACTTAACATTTTCACCCGTTGCGCTTTCTACTTCCCGGAGCGTCACGCGTAGTTTAAGAACTTCACTGTTTACGACATCTATCGGGCTCACGTTTTCACCAGCCAGTGGTATAAGTGGCGTAGCACTACTCTCATCGGTATACCAGCGCCACTTTGAAATAACTGGTGTGTAGCCGGTTGTGCGCAGGGTTGGGTACTCTGAGTAGACAGACAGTGGCGTTCCATCCGCATACACCATTCTAAAACAATAGTCAGAGCGCTGGAGGGCACCGTTGTGTTCAATTGCCCAATCGTATTCGATATCTTCAGTCTCAAGTACGGTATTTGGGTTTACGGCTGAGTTATTTTCTTCCTCAAAAGTACCTGCTACGTCAGCAATTGATATCAGCGTACTTGGTAACGTTGAACCATCGATAGCTGCCGTGTTATAGCCTCGCCAAACGGCACCACTGCCGACGTTGCCTACATCACTCCAGGAAGAAATTGCTGTACATGATGGAGTAGTGCGTCTCCCATATTGAAGTTTGAAACTCTGATTATTGTCAGGGAACGTCGCATTAGCAACTTTAAGTGTCATACGAATACGTATCTGTTCTCCTTCACCTATCGGTTCGTACGCTCCTGTGACGGCTGCATTTTCATCAAGGTCTGTCGGTCCGGGTGGCCAGATATCCTCTGGTGTACTACTTCCATTATCTACGTAAAATTGGTAGTAGTTCTGTCTAAACGAAAGTTCTGCTACTGGCCACTCAACTACCTCCACGCGAAAAGTAAGTACGTTACCGGAATCACTCCGCCACAGCAGAATGTTGGTGGTTGAGGCAATTGAAAAACCAGCAATTGGTTGAGGGAAGTTGGCTCCGTTACTAGAGAGTCGAGAGTTAGCAAAGATTGAACTGGTGGTGGTGGCAGCCAAAGTTGCTCCAATGGCGAGTGAAAGGTTGAGTGGTTCAACCCCACCTGAGGTTGACCCACTTGCATCCCGGTGGACTTTCATAGCACCGAGGGTAAGCTGAGTATTCTCTATAACCCACGCCACTGAGGTGTGACCTGAAGCTGTTGTGGCGGCACCATCAAGACGAAACGAAAGTACACCAATACTCGACAGCCACACTTCGTGACCAAAGTTTGCCATAGATTGAAGGCCATTCGTCATCTGCTTTTGCGTATGAATAAATGCCCGACTTAAACTATTGACTGGTGTAATGTCTTTCGTTTCAAGTGAACCAACTGCTGTATAGGTGTGTTGTATGCGCTGTACTTTCCAGTTGACACCGGTAAACTCAACAACTGCGTAACTCAAACGAACTGCATCACCTCCCGCTACCCCTCGAGTAAAAGTAGGTTGCTGAGTAGTGGTCGCCCAGTTTGAAGTAGATTGCAGTGTTTCATAGTCATTTTGACTAGCGTCGGGACTAAAGGCACCAGTAATAAACACAACAACATCGTTGTTACTCACTACACCAGACACAGCTGGACCAGACGTGGCAGTAGCGGTGGTTCCATAGTCAACGATGTACTGATCACGTACAATCATCTCGTTATCACCACCAACGTCACCAACATACTCGACAATTTCCCAGTCAACTCTCGTGTTGTTAATGGCACCAGTGGGTCTCACAAACGTAACTGAAGTCAGTAGGTTTCTTGGGTTAGAAATGTAGGTAGACACATCGCGAGCAAATTGGTTACCACCGCCACTGACTCTTCCGGCTCCCGTATGGTTAGAGTTCGTTATACGAATAAAGGCTGAGGAAGTAGAACTTGGCGCAACGTAGTCTACTCCGGCTGTGATAGTGACAGAAGTACCGGTGACAGTTGTGCTACCCCGCTGAACTTTAAAGTCTTTTTTAGTTGTCGTTGTTAGTTCGGGGTACTTGTCGTAGGCATTGAGTGGTACACCAGACTTAGACAGTCTAAAACAATAGCTGGTGTTATAGCCGGCTTTATCAGTTTGCTGAAATACGTACTCAAGTTCAATAAACTCGGTGTCGCTCAGTGTGGTTGTCGCACTAAGGGCACTTCCCTCCTCAACACTGCTATTTGGTGTAAGGAAAGTTGTATTTTCATTCGTTACACCACCGGTCCCGACAGTGATGTCAGTAGTATCAGTGTCGTCAGTTAAGTTACTTGAGTCAACCACCTCAAACGCTGCATTAACAGAATCCATACTGAGCCATGTTCCGATATTTTCGCAGGTAGTAATTTTTGTGCCGTACTCAAGCTGATACGCGACGGGGGCGGAGCTCGCACTCCCTTCGTTTGATACCTGCACGCGGACTCTGGTGGGAACCTCACGTGGAAAATCAGTAAGCACTATGTCTTCTACTCCGCCAGTCTTCGAAGTAGCGGTCGTCTCATTCCCGTCATCATTTCTAAAGTGAAAATGTGTCTGTGTTAAAATTGCCCCATTTAACGTAGTACTCCCGGTTATGTCAACGAGAGCGCCCGGCGAAACTGTTGCCCCACCACTTACTAATACATCCGTTGAAGGGTTAGTAATGCTAATGTCGAGTGTCTCACCATTGACGGCTGACTCAGTAATGTCAGTTACCACGTACAAGCAAAGGGTACTACTGGTTGAAAAGTTTACCGTGTCGGTAAATGTCGCCGTTCCATCCGCTCCAGTAAACGTGCCGGCTGAACTAAATGCGGTTTCACCACCAGCATAACTTTCACTTGAACAATCATACGGCAACGATGTATCAGTCTCATAATAAAGAGACGTGTTAGTAAGGCCAGTTGTGGCATCGATACTACCACTTTCCTTTATGGTAATACTCGTAACATCTCGACTTAAAACATTTTCTTCAAGGACAAAGGCGCCTCCAATATATACCGCAGTTCCTGGAATAACTGTATTGGCTATCTGACTCCCTAAGGCTGAAAGCCTTACGGCTGAGTCTATGGTGACCCGTGGGTATTCAACATAGTTTCCAAGTGGCGTCCCGGCGTCAGTCAACCTAAAACAGTAGGCACTCCCCTCCGGTGCACTGGTTGAAGCAACAATTGAGTACTCAAGCTCAACAAAGGTAGTTGAAGCAAAGGTAAGTGGTCCGGTTTGTGAACTAGTGTCACGGACTCCACCATTACTGCTTAAAAATGTTGTATTTTCGTTTGAAACTCCTCCGTCACCATTGGGAATGTCGGTTGTATTTGAGCCATCCGTTAAGTTACCAGTGTTTGACATATTAATTGCGTCATTCGTTGCCCCAACATCGGTCCAACCGGTCGCCACACTACACGTTGAAGTTGAGAGACTATACTCAAGGCGAAGTGAGGTTGGGAGTGACGTTGTTGATCCCTCGTTTGAGACTTCTATACGAAGCCGTACGGGTGAATTTTGCTGGAGTGCAGTTAATTCAGTATCTTCAGAGCCGCCAGTTTTTGAGGTAGCTGTCGTCTCACTCCCGTCATCATTTCTAAAATGATAGTGGCTTTGGGTAAGGACATCATCTTTCACCGTAGTTGTACCAAAAATATCTATTATCGTACTTGGGACAACCACTCCGCCAACTGATATTTCAACATCTGTACTTGGGTCGTCGATATAAAAGTTAATTGTGTCACCATCGACCGCTTCACTTGTTACATCATGTACGACATACAAACACATGGCCGACGTACTACTAATAGTTATCCCGATATCACTAAAAGCAGACACTCCATCTGAAGCAGAGAAACCATTGGTATCAGTGTCACCGTACTGCAGTTCACTACCACCGTAACTTTCACTGACACAGTTATACGGAGCAGATGTATCCAGGTCGTACACCAGCTTGGTATTTCTAATACCGGTTGAGGCATCGATCGATCCGTTCTCACTTACCGTAATGGAGTTGATGGTTCGTACGATAGAGTTTTCTTGAAGGACAAATGTACCACCACTATAGACGTTAGTTGAACTTGCTCGCACTTCTGTTACTTGCGTACTCGTCGCACTTACCGCTACACCACCATAAACGTCAGCTAAAGTATCGCCTCGTATATGACTACCCGTTAAGCTATACCAAGACGCGTAGATACGTTCGTTAGAGATTCTGTTTAAGTCTATACCATACAGGTCACCGCTCGGAGTATTTACTGGTCCTTGCTCACTGCCCCAAGTAGACATTCCATCAGTAGACTTATGCCAATAGACCCGGGTCGTACTGGCGGTAGCGGCCGTCGTTCTCGCTGTGTATGCCACATAGACATCATTAGTGTTTGAATCGAGCCCTAAGGCTACCTGAGTAACCCCTCGTGAGGTATTTGTAACGACGTTGGTAGTAGTAGCCCATGATCCATCGTATCGCTTAGTTCTAACGTCATCATTATTACCACCAATTGTGGTGTTGTCTGCAGTATGTGCGAGATAAACAACGCCATTTTTATCGGTTACTGCGGACATACCAACGTCATACGTCGTATTCTCTTCTGCTATGTTAGTAATTGTCGTCCATGAAGTACTCCACGAGCTAGATGAGGTGTGCCAAACACGCGACCTAAGGGTGTTGGCCGATAAGTCCCAGTTAATTAACAAAACTTCTCCAGCCAGAAGCGGCGTAAGAAGTGACCAATCGTTCACATCGTCTTGCGGAGAAGTACCTGCTTCAGACCAGTTAGACGGCGTATCGCAGGCGGTACTACATCGGTACACTCTTGAACCATTCAGTGTTCCTTCGTCAACAGAAATAAATAGCTCACCAGTCGTACTTTTAGTAATACTCGACTTATTATCTGAGTCTACAAATGTCACCGTTGGGTAGCCAGCAGTTTGGGTCACGTTAATAGCAGTTGCTCCCGCCAAAAGTGAATCATCAGTTGTATCAAGACGGTTATAAAATAAGTCGTCTGAACCGTTATCCATGGTCAAAATATGGATATAGTCACCAGTATCTCCCGGGGTCCATTTATCATAGTGGACGGTAATACCAAGACAGTCTGTTCCGGTTCCTTGGTCGTCAACCTTTTGCGCGACACCCCAGGTGTCACCACCATCTTCTGTTTTTACGTACGAGCACTCAGAGTTTCCCGCCGATATAAATTCTGCAAAAAATTTGTACCCCTCCTGGTCAGATATAAACACTGATTGTGAACCGCTATGTAAATGTCTCGCTGCAGTCGTACTTTCAACCGACGTTATCGTCACTTCCGCACCCTCGGCAGGTATTGGTGTAATAAGAGTAAATATGGTAGCAACGTCTGAAAGAAGTAACGCAAAAAGACACACTGATACAATTACTTGCTTAAAGCGCTTCTTATCCTCACTATAAAACAGCCGTGTTCGGTTCATACACTTCACTGTATTGTACCTTATCTATTCAGTGTCACTGCTTGAAAATGCGGGGATTACTATGTCGCTAATGGCCTCTGGTATGCGTGGTGGGGTTTCACTTGACGAAGTCGCAACATACTGTGGAATAACGAGGTCAACTGGCTCAGTCACTGTTACTTGCGTCACCGGTACCGCAATTACTTCTGCTGTTGAGCTAGTGGCGGTTGGTTCCGGTGCTGGCCCACTAGCTGACGTTGTTCCGTTTGTTAGGTCAAGTTCAACAATTTCTGAATCCTTTCCGGATGATTTACCTTGTATCAAGGCTCTTGTCTCACCCGTTTGATCACTTTCCGGAATTTCTGTTGGCACTTCTCTTGGCAAGGCTCCAAGCGGAACCACTTCTTGCGACTGGAGGTCAAAACCTTTAGTAATCACGTCACCGTTTGCATGTGCTGTTTCGTATACCAGTACCATTCTTGGATTTTGTACCGCCGCACCATCAGCATCCTTTATATAGGTTAAATCACCAGAAGATATGTCATACATAACTATCTGTTGTCCGGCTTCAATACTGGTGCTATTCCACAGTACGTAGTTTTCATAGACTAGTGGTGCGACGTCGTGAGTAATAGAATTTGAGATTTGTTTTTCTTCATTTCCATCATAGAAAATTATTTCCCAATTTGAGTCAACCCAGCGTTGCCAGGCAATTTTGTTGCCATACCGAGACGGTTCCATGTTGTTCACTTTCGTACTTGTGAGAATTGACTCACTCGCCTCTTCTATGTCATAGACGACAATCTGGTAGCGATCGTTTATTAGCCTGTGCCACACTATCGTGTGGGACTTCGCGTCGTAGTACGGGGCGGCATCATCTTCATCATTATGACTGACTTGAGTTTCCTCACCATCGTAGCGAAGAAATATCTCTAGGTCACCACCTGAGTCTGGTGCAGAAAAAAGACTATCAGCCAAAACTTCGCTTGCGTCACTCTCCTCAACCTCTCCACAGTAAAATGAGCCGTCCTCAACCCGTACACATTCGTCTTTATTAAATTGGTAGAAATTATCACTATTTGTTTCTACCATGAGCGGTGTCTCTACCTCTACGGTAGAAGTGGCAGTAGAAGAAGCAGTGTCGACAACCTCGTCAGGTAAAATCTCTCCACCAATGTCACTTTGGGGAGGAGTTGTATCATCAACACTGGATACAGTATCTTCAATTTCTTCAGGTACTACAACGTCTGACACCTCTTCGTTTGAGGTCGGTAGTTCTTGTTCAATCGTTTCAGGCTCAGCGGCTTCAGCTTCATCAGGTGCTACTGGATCATCAGTTACCGCAAAATCCTCCACTACTTCACTTGGTGGAGTTTGTTCTGTAGCAATAAACTCTTCGACTGAAAGCGGTGGACTTTCTTCTGGGACAATGAGGTCTGCTTCATTGGCAAAAACAACATGAACACCAGATAAGACAAAAGATGCGCATAGCAAAAATACGACATATGAAGCATATATGCCTTTAAATACAAAACGGTAGAGTAATGCATTACATGTACTATCAGGTTCTCTACATTTCTTTTTCATGTTTGTCCACCAAAAAAATACGTCTTTTTTAGAGACTTCCCATCACTACTATAGTTTACTCTATTACTGGGCTATCTATTTCAACACTTATCAACACTATTGAAAGAAAAACTTAGACAAAATAATGCCAAAATCACGAAATGTCATCTTGTTATCACCGTCAAAGTCATGATTGGCTGACTTAGTTTGCCAGGCATTCATAAAAGCGCTTAAATCCTTTAAGGAAACCTTACCGTCGCCATCAATATCTCCCACAATACCAAACTGAGCGGTTCCCTCTAGACTAGCGCTAGGTAAAAAAGTCCCATCTTCTCGAGCAATTTTAAGCTCTGTCTTGTCTTCACCCGCACTTGTTACAGTTACCTTATCGCCCGTACCATCTCCAGCGTATAAGTCAGCGTAGGTTACGCCAACGTGGGCTAACCCAGAGGTGAGTGCTTGGCCATTAATGGTGCCAATTTTATGTTTTCCGACAAAACCCTTACGGTACGTACCGCCAGAAAAATACACAGTGCCGTTTTCAAAATATGGTTGCTTGGTCCAGAGGGTAATAACTGACTCACCCGTGTCGACACCCAGCATCTTTACCTGACTCACTGGAAGCGCGACTCGTATATCAACGGCATTAATTGGCACTTGAGCTACGACATATACATCAATGGCAAAATTTTGCCCAGCTATCACCTCTTCATTATCGGCTTCAAGGATAATGTAGGTATCAGTTTCAGATAATAAGGCAGAAGCGCCAAGCAAGGTGGCAATACCAAAGAAAAGTGGGAACGCATACTTAACAGTAGACGATTTTGACTTTATCATCCAGGGAAAGAAAAAGTGCAGTATGCGCTTCATAGATGCTACTAATAGCTAAGTTCTGTCTGCAGTCTATTTAACTCGTTACGAGCAGTAAGTATTCCTACCAAAATCTCGTCAGCTCGACTACGCTGTGACTCAATTGCTTCATTTTCTTTAGGAGTCCCTTTACGGAGTTCTTCAATAATACTTTTCTGGATAGCTACGAGTTCACGGGTCAAATCGTGTTTTAATGACTCTTCTTTAATAATTTGTTCCCATACGTCCGCTCTTTTAGCGTACACGTTGTCAAACCAGAGTGAATCATAGAGCGCAATGTGTTTGGTATAGGTACTGTTTAAGTCTTTAAGCTTAGTCAAGACTATACCTTGTTGGACTGGATAAAAATACGCACATTCGACAAAAAGCTGATCGAGCTTCTCAAGCTCAGGTATAGACAAAGTTGTTATGATTGAAAGAAGTCGCTCATACTCAGAGCGTGACTCAGTTTTACAGTCTGTGTAATAACTGGCGACATCACCTGGGGCTGTATTGTTGGCTAGGTGCGTTGAGTACTCGCGTTGTAGTTGTTCTTCATTTTGGATAATACTCGTCAGTGATCCAAGAAGTCGTTGTTGAATTCCAATATAGAGAACAACTGCGACTACAAAAAAGCCGACGAGTGCCAACAAAGTAATTTTCATATACGCATCCTTATTCATATCATTCTGATTATTCGACAAGCTTATTAACATCTTCTATCTCTTTCATGACTCGATTCTCAGACTCCCGCAGGGCATGTGCGAGTTCATCTATGAGGTCTGACTCAGACTTAGTCATTTTACCTCCCTTTCGAGAAGCTATCAAAACTTCCTTTTGCGAATCAAGTAGCGTTCGTAGCTCTTTAAACTCTCGTACCAGCATGGCTTCTGCTTCATGCGCTTCTCTCACCACTCCCTTTTTAAGCAGTCTCGTTCGTACCAAAATAAACCACACACTGACAAACAGCAGGATACAGAGTGCCAAAAGTGGAATAACCACTGAAAGTACACTGATAGCAAAGGTGCCAAAACGTACGTAACCCGGCTCTTCAACTACTATTCGGATTATCTCAGATATGTCACTTTGGGCACCGCTTGTATCTAACGCAATGGCGCTGAGTTCATAGACACCATACCCTAGTCTACCGTCAGGAATAACAACAAATTCGCCATTTTCTCCCGCTCCGACTTCATAGGTTTTAACGGTATCACTTGAAGAGACTCCCACACCGACTTGTGTAAAGGTGACTTTAACAGTCGCTTGCGGACGCGTCTTACCTTTAATGACTGGAATAACAGTGTTGTCGATACTCGTTGGGTACTCGGTAAAGACTGGCTTATCAAATGACTCAATCGTTAACGAAATCGTAGCCAACGTGCCATTTCCCGCTTCATCAAAGGCCTCTACAACAATGGTGTGATACCCAGGTTTAAGCTCCGGCAAAATAATTTCACCTTTCTTGTCAGAATCAATATACTCAATTGCTTCAGCACCGTCTATTTGAAGCATAAATCTATTGACGGAAGACGACTCGTCAGTTACCTGGTACGAAAGCGTCTGGGTTGGGCTAGCGCTATCTGAACCTTCCTTTACTGCCAAGGTAAAGGCAGAAGGTGCTTCAGAGTCTATCGCGAGACGATAATGGGTAATTTTGCCCCAGCCATCTGCGTTTCGAAATTGTAAGTGAAAGTACGAAACCCCTTCGTCTAGGTCAGGGAGTGAGATGCTTGAAATCGGACTGTCGTAGACTTTAGTCGGTACCCCAGACGGCGACGTATCGAGCGAGGTGCGTACACCCGTCACTCCCGCCGGTAGTTTCCAACTCAACTCAGCAGTTTTTTGCTTGTACCATTTACTTGAGTCACTGTGAGTAGTTGAGGTTATAACTGGTGCCCCGGGAGTATTCGCGGGAGCTACATACTCAATAATCACTTCTTCAGTCGGTGTAGTAGTTTGTGAACTAATCGTGTAGTTGCCACTACCCATGGTAGAAAGTACGTTAGTACCCCTCCCGTCTGCTGCCAGAACAGCCCCACTACCAAAGGAAGTTTTAGCTGAACCGCTCCCTGTTGCCCTAAACGTAATAGTCAGTACCGTACCAGCTGATCCCTTGTACCCAGTTGGGTTACCGCCACTAAATGAGATGGTACCAGCTGAATTAGAAAACGTTGGTTCTGCTGTCCAGAGATTAAAAAGCGAGCCTTTCGTTACACTAACTACTGATAGCTCGCCGGGGTTAAACTTTATCGTTCCTTCTGCCGCGTTGATTGATTGACCCTCTGTATTTATGACAACACTAGCGGTAAACGTTTTACCACTTTGGTATACACCGGTACTTGGTGAAAATGATAGTGTTGCAGCTTCAGCCTGAAGTGTAAAACCTAAACACACAAACACCATTAGTACGACTAGGTAGACAGTTGAATATATGTTTTTAAATAAATACGCACTCATATTATTCTTCAACTTCATCTTCCTCGAGCGTATCATTGTCTGAAGAGTGGTCTTCTGATTTTCTAGCCTTGAATCGACGAATTAGAACGTATCCGAGAGTTAGTAGGCCAACCGTAAGCACCAGTATCGCTCCAAAAATAAGCAGGTATGGCATTGGGATGCCTCGTCTTGATTCATCTGGAATCAAAGTAGCCATATACTCATTACCAGCTTTATCCACCGCCCGAACGCGGATAGTACTGTTAAGTGTCTGGTCCTTTAGCACGTATGGACTTTGCGTCTCTCTCCACGGAGCATCGGCGGCACCCCAACTGAAAAGATTGATGAGTTCAAGCGGTTCCTCAATTACCTCATAGTACGCTAAACCGGTTTGCTTGTCGGTGGTATTAAAAACAATAAAGTACTTTCCGCCAAAAGCATTTGGTGTTTGTTCAAGACTTACCGTAAAGTCTTCGGGAGGAATTTCATCGGCCTCCACTCTATCAAGCCACTCGTTATTGACCTGCGAACCAGCATTAGGTGACAGAGTGATTTCTGCTCCAAAGAGCTGTCGTGGTGCTTCAGTACCAAAGCCGTCATTTAATAGCACACGCGTTTGCTCACCGTAGTTAATCTTGGCCAAGTTGCCATTTTCTGTTGTTCCAATAGAAAGACCCGGTGACATAAACAAAATATCTACCAAGTTGTTCGTAAGTCTCGGGTCACCAGCTATCCGACCACAGTACCCATTAGGGATCCCGCCAGCAAACGTAATGGTTCGATTTTCTTTGTTAATTTTTGGCTCCTCTACCCAGATAGACAAGATTGAATTACCGCGAGAAATATCAACCGGTTCAATATTTTCTGTATAGGTTATGACGGCATCAACAACGTTTATACATTCGCCCGGGTCAGTATTTAGTCTAAGAGAAAAAACACTGGTGTCGCCACGCATCAGCTCAATTTTATTTGGGTCCATGTAAAGCGTAGCTGCCGACACATAACTGCCACTACTTAGAAAAATACCACTACAAAGAATAAGGCAAATTGCGCGTTTCATTTCCTTTAGTATAGCAACAATCTCTCTCAGTTTGTGACTAAAAATGTGAACAGCAAAAAACCCACCTCGTGGTGGGAGATAGGTTTATTTGCGTAGCTCTACTATTGCAATGAGAGATTTGTACCTTTTCTTCTACTTAGAATGATGGTGTAGCAACGTACGTTAGTGTAGTCGTGTAGTCATCACCCGCTTCTTGAAGCGAAGTAATTTCTATTTGATACCCTACGCGCGCAATACCAATTCCTGGCTCGTTTGCGTCAGCAACGTCATTATGGGCCATTACGATGCGAGGAGTTGTACTCGCTGCAGAGAAGGTGCTTGTAGCAAAATCTGATGCTCGAGCGCCCTGTGTATTTTGATCATTTGAAGTAATACCCCAGTGACCATACGTATTCTCTTGACCTATAACTCCGTTTGGTGCTGACCATGGACCCGATGGAGTGTCTGTGTCAGACCCTTCATTGTATGAATCGATGTCTGCTCCAGTTGAAGATTCAAGTGGACCGTCAGTCTGTACCGTTACTACAAAGCCATTACTAGCATTTGTTTCAACTGTAAGATCTTGAGCGGCCGTTGAAGCTACTCCCGGAGACAACGTTCCAAACGCAATTCCTGTAGAAGAACTTACTCCAGTAGTTGTTACTCCGTTTACGTTTTGACCTCCACCTACACCATCTACCGTAAAGGTAAAGATGGTATTTACGGCAGCCGTCACAGTAACGCTGGCAACAATCGCAACAATTGTTGCGCCACTGTCCTCTGAACCACTATCAAGAGTGATGTCATAAGAAACAGCGGTTCCTGGGTTTCTAATCTGTGCGTCTCCGCCAGATGCATTTAGACCGATGAGAATAGTTACTTCCTCGTCAGCAGCGATTACTCCTCCTTCACCAGCACACAAATCAAGTGTAATGGTTGGTCCAGATGAAGTGGCCACGCTGGCCTCGACACCAACTCCGCAGGTCGCTGCGAGGTCAAATGGACCGAAGGTATCTCCTGAGAGATCAATGTCACTGAAATCTACCGCGAGTAGGTCGAAGCCTGCTTCGAACGTAAGGACGATAGTTTCACCGTTTGCAACACCGCTGGTCGCTTCATACACAAGTGTATGATTTGATAATGCATTTGGGGCTGAGTCTGATAGTGTGTCGCTAAAGTTTGTAACATTAGCGGCTCCAGCAAGCTGGATATACGGCAGTCCAAGCGACCATAAAATAATCGCGAGGCCTGCAACCATTGCAATAGTTTTGAGCTGCGTAACGGTTTTTTCCGTTTTAAGCATAGCTCTACGTTGTTTTTAGCCTATGTCCCTCACTATAAAAACGAGTTGTACATCATTAGTATGTGAGTCAATACCACTGTGGTGTTGTGGTACGTATAATAAGTTGGTCTCCACACCTCCTTATTGATAAATGTCCATAAGCATATTTGCTACATAACACCCGGCTGAAGTGCCCACTATAGTACGCGAACTAAGTGCAGTAACCATCTAATGAGTTACCTCTGTAACAAATACATTTACATTGTAGCGTGCAGTACATTTTTACGGGTGCAAGTTATACACAAAAATGCCAATTTATATTTCTCTGACAGCAAAATAGCAAATGTCTATAGAAAATTTATAATTACTACGCAAATTTACTTTGAAATTATGTGGTATTGCGCCGATGTTTTATCTAGGAATAAAATAGCGCTGAAGAAAATTCGCAATAGTCGCCACGGGAGTGATTTAAATAATTAGTAAGAACTAGTGATGCTCAGCAAAGGTTGGAGTGCGCCTGGGAGCAATTGTGAAAAACAACGAGCGTAGCGACTATGTTTTTCATACGTAGAATTTTCTATTGCTAATGAAAATTCTACGCTGACCTAGGAAAGGGGCGAATTGGGAAGAAAATTCGCAATAGTCGCGACGCTCCTTTGCTCATTTTCCTATCCGGTCCAATTAAACAGCAATATAGAAAAGTCTTCGATTCCGACTCGGTCGTTATTGTTTATGTCAGCCGGAGGGTCAGAATCACCACCATTACTATTCCACCAGAAAATAAGAATAGAAAAGTCAGTAAGGTTTACCCTGCCGTCACGACTGAGGTCGGACGGTGTACTTGACTGCCCTTCCACACCGACAAAGAGTTGTAAGGTAGAGCTGAAGTTACTTTCAGTTACAAGTGGTGGAACTCCGATCTGGTAGCGGGCTTTTACTGGGTACGCTTTTGGCGTGAGTGCATTTGTGGCGTAGTTAAGCGTCCATACACCGAGTGTGTTAGCCGTTGTGGTCTGTACAATACGACTACCGTCGATATGGACTTGTACCGTGGCGTTAGGAAGCGCTTGACCACTAAACGTGACTGTTGCGCCGGGATCGATTTGGGTACTATTCACGCGGAGTGTCGGTGGAAGTAAAATACTTGCAATGTTCGTTATGGCTCCTTGAGTAACGTCAAAGGTATTGTTGAGCGTTATCGAGCGAGTACCTTGATTGTCGTTTGCCCAAAAACCCATCGAAACTGTTCCTGGGGAAGCTGCGGTAGTAAAATCAAATCGTCCTTGAGAGTCAGCACGAACTGATCCAACAGAATTACCATCAAGCGTAATGTTGACCGTCTGGTTTGGATACGCCCGTCCCGTGACACTAATCTCTGTATCCCCCAGGTCTCGGCTACTCCCGCCGGAGGAACCACCACCACCAGAGGAACCACCACCACCTGAACCAGCTGGTTCAATCGTACAGGTACTACTACAGAAGTCAGCGTCATCGTTGTTACCGTCATCGCACTCTTCACTAAACAGCGTCTGCAAAATTCCATCTCCACAGTAGGGACCAAACTGACAGTTAACATTGCATTGTCGCCCAACAATAGTCGTACTATAGACACCAGTCTCGGATGGTATGTCACATTCTTCGCCAGGGTTTATCACTGAATCACCACAAATACTTAAACTGAGTGTCGTTGTTGCAATATATGACTGTGCTAGTAATTGCTGTGGCAACAAAACAAAGATGAGTGCTACCAGAAATATGTTTCTAGAAAATAAGATCATATACCCTATTTCTGTTTAACGAACACGATTACGTCGTCTTGAAATGAAAAACAGAAGTATGATAACTAAGATAGCCACAATTGGCATTATCACTGATGCCTTATGCATGAGAGAAAGACCACTAAACCCAAAGCCAGCTGCTTGAAGGGTGCCGTACGGCAATATACTGAGGTTTAGCTCGCCTTCAAGCTTTGATTCATCGTCATTAAATATTTGGTAGCGTGCGAGGTAGGTTCCTTTTGGTAGAAAAGTTGGTAAGTAGGCGACAACCTCTTCCACAGCAAACGGCTTTACGAGTTCTATCTTGCCTTTGTTCTTTGTCTCTTCGAGCAAGACTGAGCCAGTGGCGTCATAAATTCTGAAGACAACTTTAGACGGCGCTACGTCAACGTTACCCGTGTTTTCAAGTACGATTGAGAAATTTATCTTTCCCGGAAAATACAACCACCCAATCTTTGTTCCTTCGTTTAAGTCACTGATACCAATTTTACGTACCTTGAAGTCTTTGATGACTTTATCGATGACGTTAAGTTCTAGGTCAATCTGTGCCCCGAGAGAAATGTTTACCGCTCCAGCACTAACCTGATCGTCTACCGCTCCGGTCTTGATACGAATTGAACCTGTGTAGTTTTTAAACTCAGCATCATCAGGTATTCGAACACGAACCGTCATTGGTACTTTTTGCTCACCGCGTGGGAGGACAAACTCTGTTCCTTCAACAACTTCAATCCATTCAGAGAAGCCAGGCGCGTCAACTAAAATAGACGCCTTAAGGGGAACGTTCGGGTCACCACGAACAATTAAAATTTGCTGCTCATACGTTGAATTACGAGTAAGACTCGTGTTACGAACATACGGAGGTGTAACTCCAAAACCTGCCAGAGCCACTTCAGCCGTGAGCACGAAAAAGAAAATTATGACTGATGATAATGAAAAGAGACGATACATTTTGCCAGTTATAAGTTTCACTAATTATCGACAATAACCTGAAATAAAGCAAGAACCGCTGTTCTGATAGCAGCGGTTCTTATAAACTTTATTTGCTACTTCGTATTACCATTGGAGTGGATTACTTGCTACACCTATGAATGTGTTTTCACCTGTGTACGAACCTGAGAAGGTTATCGAAATCGGAACGTTGATACCCCAGTACGTTCGAGCAGTTGCCTGGACACTGGTTGAAGTAGACTTTGGTACGTTGAGGTCTAGGAATACTCCAGGTGATGATGAAGAAAGTACATTACCACTGGTTGATGCTGCTCCGTAGCCAACAGTTGAGGTAGCGAACACTTGTTCATACTCAGGAATGGTTGAAGTGGCTGAGTTTGGACAATTTACCGCTGTTGTATAGGTATTACACATAGCCTCTCCAGACAGACGTTGGTCAAGACCAATGTTTCCAGTTGCTCTAAATGAAGTGGATGCAGTCAAGGTCGGTGTGAAGTTACCTGGCTCAAGCTGACCATACGGAATGGCAAGCGTATCAAGGGCAAAGGCGAGGAAGGCTTGCAATTCTTTACCAATAGAACCCGTTGTGAACGAACTTGTGGCAAAGTCATCGTCTACTGCAGATACGGCGGCTGACCAGTCGGTAGCAAAGTGGATACTCGTTGTAGCACTACCATCGGTTGGATCAGCGACGTACCAGAGCGGGAACGTACAATTATAAAGCTTAGTCGTGTCACTTGTTCCAGTACAACTCGTCGAAGATGCTGTACATGACAGGTTCCAGGTTGAGGTACCCACACCGCTTGGATAACAATTGTTAGCGTTAAAAGTACCATTGGCATTACAGGTAGATGAGCCAATCGTCGTTCTAAAGACTGAGGCTTGGTAATTGATAATCTCAGTTGTACTAGCTGAGTTTAGACAGCTATTATTATCATTTACAGTGAAGTCGAGTGTGAAGCCAGTCGTTTGACCAGCATCTACCGTCAAAATGAGTGTACTGGTACCATTCAGAGTAATATCGCCGGGATTAATGGTAGAAGTCGCGTTCGCTACAGTGAAAGCGGAGAGTCCTCCTTGTGGGTTTGCGTCATGTCCATGTTCATCAAGAATGAAACCAAAGGCGTTGTAGTTTTGGTCAACGTATGGAATTGGAATAGTGTAGCTACTTGATGCGTTATTTGTTAAGAGAGAGGAAGTGGCAATTGTTGTCGCGTTACAAGTTTGGGTAGTGGTACTAAAGGAGTTGGTTGAACAAACAAACAGTTGAATTCTGTCTGGTGAAGAAACCACGTCAGGATCAGACGATGAGGAGCTAAAGGTAACGACTGCTCCCGGTAAGGTTGGCGAGTCATTGGTAAAGCTCGAGATTCTAGGTCTATGGTTTACCAAAAACGGTGAAGATGTCGTACCGGTTCCTTGCTTCGAGAGACTGTTACAGCGAGGAAGAATAAAGTCGTCGTCACAAATCCAGGCGTACCAAGTGTTTTGCTCAGCAAAAGATTCTAGTGTAGTAGTAGCTGCTCGCGCTTGCTGACCACTTACAGTAGAAGTTGAAACTGCCCAACGAACTGTTGATGTCGCACTACAGCGTGGTGGATTCGTGCCGAGGGTTGTAGTGGCAGAAGTAGCGGTTGGGGTGTTTGCGGTATCACACAAAAGCAAGAAATATGGCTGATTACTTGGGTCTGTTGCAGTTGCGACCCATGAGACTTGCGTGCCCGAGTTAGTTGGGGTAGAGGTTGATGATCCGAGTTGTTCCTGTGCGTCCACCGTCCATTGTGGCGGAGTGTTGAGCACGGTTAGCGTGGTAGTAGCTAAACTTTGTGCTTCAACTTTCTGAAGCTCTTGTGCTCCTAGGTTAAAGAGGAAAACGGCAGCAAACACTGCTACTCCGACGATACTGGTAAGTACCGTAATTTTTCCCGCGGTTGTTCTTGTAAATGACAGCTCTTGCATGTTGTACGACATAAATTACTAAAGGTTCCATCTTATTGTACCCAATCCATACTGGAAAAATGCCTAGTTATACACATAAAGTACGCGAGGCTTTCGGGTGCTCCGACTTACCTATTCGTAGCGAATCGCATCAAGTGGGTTCAAAGACGCCGCCCGCTTCGCTGGGAAAATTCCTGTTAAGTAACCCACCGTCGCGGAGAAAAGCGCAATGAAAATGAGGAATGGAATTGGGAAGGAAAAGAGGTTAACTGATTCACCGCCGAATTGACTGGCCGCGATATTAAGAAGCAGGTTTACCACCAAACCAAGGGTCACCCCCATCACAATCCCCGATATACCCCCAAGAAAACCCACCACGATAGACTCAGAGACGAACAGCCACTTAATGTCCTGTGGCGCAGCACCAATAGTACGCATAATACCAATTTCCTTGGTTCGCTCGAGGAGAGTCACTGTCATGGTGTTAAACATACCGATAGCTGACACCAAGAGAGCTATACCACCAAACGTAGCTAAAACAGCCTGAACTCCTTGGAAGATTTTCGATGCTTGCTCAACGGTCTTTGACAAAGCCGTTACTCGATACCCCATTTCAATCAGTTGCGCTTCTACGACTGGCAAGAACTCGCTACTTTCGACACGAACCTGGACACGCTCGAACTCTTCGATACCAATATACGTACGCAGTTCGGGAAGCATCATAAGAGCATTGAGCACCCCTTCTTCTTTAGTAATACCGCGTACCGTGTAGTCTTTTTCAATCACCACTTCATTAATAGTGTCAGTACCGTCGTTAGCGGGAACCAAAATACGAAAGCGAACTTTTTCACCGACAAAGCCTTCCATATCTTCAATGCCGAATAGTTTCAATACGGCTGGTGAAAGCATTACGGTATTGGTGTCCCCCAAGTCTTCGTCAGTAAACACCTCTCCTTCTTGGGCAGTCACTCCGCCATAGCGCATATAGGGCGGTTCAGCGCCTTGCACGAATACGTTACCAGTGAGGCCTTTATAGGTTACCAAAGCCGGAAAACGAGCCAGTGGCGCAGCATCGAGCACGTTATCCATTTGCTTAAATTCGTTTACCACTTCCGGTGTCAGACGTAAGTTTTGTGCACCAGTGGCTGATACACCCAGGGAAAGCAATGTTTCTCCAAACACAATTTGCTCCAAAATAATCTGTTGGAGTCCGAAACCAAGTCCCACCAAAACCACCACCGCACCAGTACCCACTCCCATACCTAAAATAGTTAACCAGGTACGAAGCGGGTTGGTTTTAAAAGCACGCGTGGAGAGCTGGGCCAAATCTTGGAGTCTCATATGGTCAGTATAGCAAAACTTTCTCTACGACTTGTAGCTTACATCCACACCAAGGGCAATAATTTTTTCAAAATAGCGAGTGAGGTCATCGGCCTCTTTTTCTGAAAGAGCTAACCCACCGACACTCACACCTTTCATGAGCTCAGCATTAAATTCATCTTCCCCACTCACACCAACCACTCGGTCAGCGATGAGTTCAACCAAGTTTTCATCTTGCTTTTTTGAAAGAGCGAGACGATATGATTGGAGAAGATGGTCGCGCAATCGTTCAGCAAGACGGTGCTGGTCAAAAAATACATGGTCATCAGTATGCTTTTTTCTGAAGCGCCGAATATCCTCTGCTTGTCCAACAATCTTAGTAGCGATATGTACCATTTTTCGCGCATCTTTTTCCGGTATCCCGACACCACCTTGTTCGTACGGGAGGACTAGGGCCTTTATGACGGCAGTTTTATCCACCTTACCTTCAATCAAGAAGCTCATCACCCGTTCCATTCGCTCAAGTTGATCAAAGGTATACTCCTGCGTGAGGAGATTTACTAAACTTTTTACGCGAAGGGTATCAACTGAGTCATAGGGGAAAAGCCGGGCGAGCTGTTCGAGTTCAGTTACAATCGTCTCCCCCTCTTTTACCGGTTTGATTTGCTTACGCTGTGGGTTTACCACTTCACGGACAATAAAACCGTCTTTGAGGTAGTACACACGGTGGGCGTAGCTCAAGTGGGCCGCGTTGTGCGACACCATGATAATTGTGCGTTTATCGAACGTGTTAATTTCATCAATTTTGTCCATTACTTGCTGAGTCGAAACCGAGTCGAGGTTACCGGTCGGTTCGTCAGCCAGAAGAATCTTAGGGTCATTAACCATCGACCGTGCTACTGAAACACGTTGTTGCTGACCTCCGGAAAGCATCGCTGGGATCTTGTGTGAGACGTGACCAACACCAAACCGCTCGAGAAGCGATTGTGCGCGACGTTCGCGGGTTGGCTTATTCACGTTAGCAAAAATCATCGGCAGGGCTACATTGTCGAGTACCGAAAGAGACCCAATCAGGTTAAATGACTGGAAGATAATACCCATGATGTATCGTTGAAAGTAGATACGGTCATCAACCGGGATATTGTAAATGTCTTCCCCACCAATAAGCATGGTTCCTCCGCCTGGTGGCAGTGAGCCCTGGATGGCATACATGAGGGTAGACTTACCTGAACCAGACGCACCGAACAGAATAATGTACTCACCTTCATAGATGTCAGTACTAGCATTTTGAAGTGCTCTAAATTCGTTTGATTTTCCTTTGTTGTAGATGATGTCGAGATTTCGACACACAATGAGCGGTTTTGCCATAACTATTTAGTTCATTAGAACACAGAACACAATATATAGGTGGAAGTGACTGTGCATACGGTTAGCCGGTTATATTTTAGGGAAATACCAAGTGGCGAAGCCACGAGAATATTTCCCTTATGCAAACACCCAGTACAGACGACCCCAGAGGGAGTGAGTCGTGAGTAGGGACTCACAGCGCAAGACCTTTTGAGAAAGTTCTGGAATGTAATGAACAGAAATATCCAAAAGGTGTACAGTTCCTGTAAGGAATGTACGCTGGTGTCTTGCCTTAACCCAAAGAGATTTTGAGATGCCATGTATTACCCCGTTATATTCTTTACCCATCCAAATGTTGACTCAAAGTTCTCGAGAATCAAGTCGATAATGTTTTTCTCTTGGACCGGTGTAAAGAGTACAAAATTTTCTGACTGGATGGCGTTTCCAGCCTCATCAGTACAGTTAAGCCAGAACTGATACACAGTGGCAGAAGCAAAATCGATAATCACCTTCACGTGACGTTCAGTGTAGTTAATTTCTTCGTCTTCTAGCGTCACTGGGTCGACACCACCGGCCACTCCTTCACGATACGTCATCGTACAGTACGCAGGTTCATCGGTACGCCACTCCACAATAGTTTGAATACGCGATTCACCGCCCGGGAAAATGGTTGATTCGTTTGTGACGTTGCTAATGATTGGTGGCGCTGAGTCACGGGTCGTAATAAAGGTAATTGGCTGACTGCGGACACGGTCACCACCGGAGTTTTCAGCCACCACGAAGGCAACGTAGCGAGTACCAAGCGTAAGGTCAGCGATACGCATTTGGTGCGTCGTCGCTAGGGTCGGTCGACCGATTGAGTTCTGTACACCGGTCGTGAGGTCTTGATACTCAATGAGTGCTTTAGCTGGCACAGTAGTTTCCCAAGCAATCGTAGCTGAACTTTCTTCTACTTTTACGATACGAAGGTTGCGAATATCTGGTAACGACGCCTTAGTTTTGAAAGTAAAATTACGACTTTCCCCGAGTACGCCAAGAGCGTCAGTTGATTGCACTTTGAAGCTATAGTCAGTAAATGACTCTAGTCCAATGAGCTGTACTTCATGGTCTCGCGTGGCTCCACCGGTACTTGATTGAGAAAAGGCATAGTCTGTACCATTGAAACCACTTGTTCTTGAAAATAACACTGTGGAATCGGCATCGCGGTCAGTGGTCCAACGGACAATGGCGGTCGTTGTTTCAGGAATGACAGTTGGCGGACCGATAATAGTAAGGTCGTCGGTTATACCCTGAATTGCCTGAATCGTTACTTCCAGAATTTCTTGGAGTTGAGTAACTTCGGTTATTTGTTCAATCTGCTCGACAATTTCTTCAGTCGTTGACTGATTCCCTCCTTGTCCCGGACTTTGACCTGATCCTTGACCCTCGCCAGCACTTTCTGCTTGCCCCTCCCCTGCTCCAGAGCCAGAGTTTTCTGACGGCTCGGCATCAGTCTGAATTTTGTAATCAGCCGAGATACCTTGGTTCCCTTCAGCATCGGCTGAAACAACGCGGAAGTAATACTGTCTGCCTGGCTCGAGTTCATCGAGCGTCACGCTATGCGTTACTCGACTGGGGTCGGGAATACGCACAATTCCGTAATCGGGTTTGAGTCCGTAGTTAACGAGTGAGTCAGCGTCCTCATCGGTCTGCCACGTAATGTTTACTTCAGTTGGCGACACCTGCTCAATTTGTACTCCAGAGATAGTTGGGGGCCTGACGTCACTCGATTGCGCATACGTTACCGTTGCGACAAAAAAGAACGTCAAAAAAATAGAAGCGAAACTCCGTTTCATGTATCACTATCGTACCACTTAATCCTCAGCTACTGGGTAGAGGGTGTTAACTCCCTGGTGCGCACTCGCTCCGGTACCAAACGGTACGTAGATTCCCCAATACAGATCGTCACTAATAAATGGCGCCGGTAGTAATGGTTTTGGTAAATCAAGCGGAGCACTCACAAGTGAAGACGAAGAGAGCGCTGTACAAGCCAGTCCACACGTATCGTAATCAAAGGTAGAGGTAGAGAATTTCTGTCTAAAGGCTGGAATTGATGAGCCACTAAGTCCCAAGAGGTCAGTTGACTCAATGTTGATGTCGAGGTTTTCGTTACCTAGGTTGATGATAGTTGTTGAGGCGTTATAGCTACCAGTGTTTGTATCCGGAGTAAGCTCTCCATAATCGATACCGTTACTTACGTCGATATACCTAAGTGTCTCGAGGATAACCCCTGGTGTTGTTTCAAAGTCATAGCCATTACCCGCATCTTCAACTTCGACAAACGCTAGCCATTCCTGACCTTCAAAGGTACCCATATCGGTTGGATCAGCGTTGTAATACATATGGGCGACACAGGAGAGTGTACAGCTGTTACCTGAACACAACGTAAAGCTACAGGTCGTTGAAGCGATGGCACTATAGGTTGATGAAGCTGACGTGGCAATGTAGCAGTTATTAGTATCTGGGAGACAGGCCGCACTTGAGGTACTGCGGTAGAAGGTAGTAGTCGCTGAAACAATGTCTTGATACCCGTTAAAGTCACTCACGGTACCCGTCGCGTAAATCGGAGTCGTCGTACCTGGGGTAAGTCTAATCACCCCACCACCATTAATACTCATACCCGTTAGGATCGGATCAAACTGAAGACCAAGTTCCGCCACCGTAGCGTAGAAATCAAGATCGGTTCCATCATTTGTTGCTTTAAAACAAAGGGCATCAGACGCATTTACGGTTGGCGTCAGTACATACTCTATTTCGGTATAATTATCCTGATCAACATCAAGTGCACCTGTTTTACTAGAAGGGCTTTCCACCATTTCACCAGGAGCAAAGGTACCGTTGGTACCAAACAACTGATCGGTTGTCGCGTCTCCATCGGCAATGAATGTTGAGGTCTGCATACACACTGGTGAGAGACCACAGGAAGCTTGGTTCGGTACAGGATCAAAATCTCCAGCCGCAACCGCTTCACAACTAGGTGCATTGCCCTTTTCTGCATACTCAAGTAAGAACTGCTGGTTGGTAATATCGAGACCAGAGTTTTCGATTGCAATACGTAGCCGAGCGGTATCGCCTGGTTGGAAGACGTTGGCTGGTGCATCGAGTGCTCCGGCCCAAGTGGCGCCACCGAAAGTCTGCTCAATACCGGTAAACACTTGCGGACGACGTGGTCCGGCTGGACGAGCAGTATAGCTATCCCACGCTCCGTTGTTTATCCAATACGTAAAGCCATACCCACCATCATCATAGCTCGTGACACCGGTAGCTGAAGTTGAAGCGACAAGCGATCCAGAAGAATTGTACATATAGGCAGTCACCGTGTTGTTAGCTCGCCAGTCAATCTCAACCTCATACCAGCCTGACGTAAACGATGCGGACGAAGACGCAAGTTTAGTACCTGAAGAATCACTGTCTTCCACATCTTGAACCAACGCGATGCGGTCTACACCAAATCGAATCATACAAAATGCGTAGTTTAATGTACCAGACTGGACGCCAAACAGTGTACAGGCATCATTACTATCACTACCAACGTACTGCGTGAAGCGGATTATTTGACCTTCCTCGGTCGTTTGGTCAGTTAGGTAGATACCTCCAGTTTGAGTTCTACCAAGCGGGTTGGAAGCTTGAAGGGCATAACTTCCACCATAAACAGGTGATGCTGTGGTCTGGAACAATGATGTTGCCCCACTGTACTCAGAAATGTCGTTATCCTCAAAGTCATCAAACACATCAAAAGTAGACAACCCGGAACTGACACTTGGGGCTGTACTGCTACCGTAATACATAAAGACTGTTGCGTTATCGCTCGCCGTCATAGTAGGTACCCTCACCCAGACTTGTGCGTCGGTACTGGCGGTATACTTTTCTACCCAGTGCGGAATAAGTGTTTGTCCATCATCACTCGTGAAGCGCAAGTCCTCGAAGTTGGCTTGCATATCACTATCGTAGGTAACCTGTACCTTTACCGCAGTTGAAGCGTAGCTCTGAGCATCTTCGTTCACGACTCTGATACGCTTGCGGTAGTCAAAGCTGTCATTGTACCACTCGCTATCAGGAGCACCTTCACCCCCATCATCGTAGCGCCAACGGACGTGTGTTTGTTCAGTAAGGAGACAAGAACTGTCGTCAAAACGGATAGATCCACAAGCATCAATACCATCAATGTCAAAACCTTCTCCATCAATATTTCCATAACTATTGGTGAAACGCCAAGCATTACTGGTCTCTCCGACTAGATTTATGTTATTTCCAGACAGCGGACCGACGGCGTTGAAGCCAACATTATCAAATATTTTCGAGGCATTGGCATTTAGGGTGGTTGAAGACAAGGTAATAAGTGACGTAGTATCGACTGCCACTTCAAAATATCCATCTGACAAATCTGTGATAGTTGGTGTACCACTGAGCTGTAGACCACTTATGTTGAGGTGATTAAACTCATAGTGATTTGCTTCGAAGGTTCCGCCCGACACTATAAAAGTATATGATCCAGCTCCTTGATTTTGAATCGTCGTGACGTTGCCGAGTACACCAACCATCTCAAGCGTACCTCCGGAGACAGTTGTCGTTGCATTTGAAGCATGAGAAACCACGACAGGACGCTCAGCACTAGTAAGTACAGTGCCGTCAAAATCACGAGCATAGTTCCAGTACTCAGTGGTAGAGCTAATTCCGAAGTCTCCATAGATATAGAGTGCGCCATTGGTGTTGTTATGGTCTTGTGAATAGAGCGAAGCTGTAGAAGCGACGGTAGTCGTAGCGGCGCTTGAATACCAGAACCGAATGTCGCTATTTGCGTCAATCGTGAGCGTACCGTAGGTGTCGCCAGAATTGGTTCGGCTATTTACGTTGTAGGCCTGGTTTGGACCAAGAGCCAGTGTACTACCAGTCCAGGTGGTTGAAGCATTCTGCACAACGTTACTGAAGACACCCCCAACGTAGAGTCGACTACCCGACTGCTGGGTGAAGTTGCTCACACTCGCAAAGGTGAGATTATTAGTGGTTGTAGCATTCAAGAAGGTATACCCCCCTGCTGGCGCGCCAATCTGTAGGTTATAAAACGGACTAGAACCAGGATTAACTGTCTTACCCACCGCTGATGCATTAAGGAGCACCGTACCGGAAGCGTGATTGAATACCCCACCAGTAGTATCAAACGAACCACCAACAGCGAGTGTACCGGTGCCGACAGTGACGGTGCCAGAGGCAATAGTGAAGTTATCACGGAAGGTAGTACTGACATCTTCAAGCGTAAATGGACCAGCTCCAGCAAATCGAATAGCGTAGAGATCTGAACTACTTGCTCGCACCAAAGCTGACGTAGTGGCGGTCATAATCAGGTCTGCCGTATTGTGAACAAAAGCTCCACTTACATTTCGAAGACTACCACCAATAGCGAAGTTTCCACTTGGGAAAGTCAACGTTCCTCGTTCAACTATTACCGATTGAGTCGCTGTAGCGTTGGTGTCAGCCAGTGTCCAGGCTCCACTGGTACCAGTAAAGTACATAGAGGCTACCGGTGAATCGTCAAAACGAACGGTGTTACCTGTCGTTGTACTAGTAAAGATAAGTGGGCTGTTATTGATAGTAAAGCTTCCTCCTGTCGCGTTAAAGGAGCGTCCAATGGTAGTCGTTGCTGTACCGAAAGTGAGTGCCCCAGCTGATTGGAGTAAGCTTCCACGGACAGTAAGTGTTGGATCAGTCACATTCCAACTACCGCTACCGCTAAAGGAAGCGTTACTGAAAGCACCTTCATTTACATCGATTGTGCGCCCGCTTCCTGTCGTCGTAAAGCTGGTGGTTGAAAGAGCTGATTCGAACACCGCTCCCGTATTGAAGATAAAGCTCCCTCCAATTGAGTGTACTTGTGCTACCGTACTACTTGCTCTAAAGCGCGCATTGGTTTGGGCTTCAAGGGTCCCATCTTCGGCGGAACCGCTACCACCACCACTGACTGTCACGTTACCATTTGGTTCAAACGTCTTACCAGTCCAAATAAGGAGCTTGCGGTCTGCTGGGATAGTAAGGGTGTCAGGCGTCGCGTTGACGGCGGTGTACTGAATATCAGAATCATCTGAAGAGTCCCAGAGCGACATTCGCGCAATTGTGAGCGGATTGGTACTTTCATGACGTACAATAACTCGGTTTTCAATCAGATGTAAATTATTGATGGAGGAAATTGGTTCGGTAGTAGCGCTGGTTGCTTTTTCTGTTTCTCCAACAATGTACACGACAAGTAAATCATTCGGACTATAGGCCACACTACTCGTACTATACACGCGAGTTGTTGCGTCACAGGTCATATCGTACGCCTTATCAGTGGTCTCACTCTTAACAACGAGACGAATATTTTGCGTAACTCCATCGCATACATTTGAGAGTGTACTACTTTCGTCACTATAGACTGTTCCAGAAACCGTAATGGAAGCGGCGGAGTCATCCCAGGTTATGTAGCCTGGGTCTCCTTGTGGGTCAGAGTCATACGCCTCCCCAGCAATATCACCCGAATGAAGGGTAAAGCGCCATGAACTAACTGCAGTACCTGTTGCAGTAACGTTTACTGCACCAGTTACGCCGAGGTCTGCTTCAAAAATGTTTCCGGTAAAGCTCTTGGCTTCGTTAGCGTTTATCACAGACCCTCCGACAGTAACGGCTGTTGCACTATTAATTTTCACTAAGTGGTCGGTGTTTGAGAAGTTAGCTACCGTTGGTGAGCCACCAAATACCACTCCTGAACTATTTATGTCACGAATCGAAACATGGTTCCAATTAGTGGCAGTGGTACCTCCAATTGTAAGACCGTAGATTCCACTGCCTTGGTTGGTGATAGACGTAGTAGCAGTAGTACTACCAAGTACGGTGAGACTGCCGCCAGAATAACTTGCACTTGCACTGGAAGCCAAAGCTACCACTGCCTGACGTTCACTTCCACCGACGAGACTCGTCCCATCAAAGTCAGTAGCGTAACTCCAATAATCATTGTTAGCACTTGAGGTATACGCACCATAGATATGTAGTAATCCATTATTGCCATTATGGTCTTGTGAGTAAATACCTCCAGTAGCGGCATACGTAATCGCATTACTATTCCACATACGTACATTAGTACCTGATGCAACTGATAGCGTTTCATAACTATCACTTGTGGTTGAGGCGTTAATAGATTTTGTATTACCGCCATAGAAGTGAAGTGTGCTACTCGCAAAGGTAGTAGCGCCACCTCCAAGCGTATTAGTAAAGGCTCCGCCAAAAGAAAGTGTTTGACCGCTCGCAACGGTAAAGTTTGCGTGGTTCGTGAGTGTAAAGGCTCCGGTACTGGTAGCATTTTCGGTGATGGTAAACGAACCAGTCCCATTTATGTTCACGCTACTAAAAGCTGAATTGCCGGCGGAAATTGTTTCAGAACCACTACCGATAAACGTGGTCGTACCGTTACTACCAGTAAAGACTCCGTTGTTGTCATAACTGCCGGTAATGGTGAAGAGACCACTATCGCTCGCAATGAACGTACCGTTTGGTTGGATACGCATATCATTTCCAACCGCTAGAACTGGGTCATTCGTGGCAAAGTTTACTGTCGTACTAGCGGTACCACCTACCACCAAGTCATTGAGTACATTGATACCACTTCCCACTGCGGTATAAACAGGGTTTGGTGAACCAGCATTGAGCTCAAGGTTGTAGTACGTCGTAGACAAGATACTTGAACTGGCACCACTGTACCTAAAGGAGCTCGTTCCTTCGAGCAAATTACCAGTTTCTACAAACACTGTTCCTGAGCCGTTTAAGTTCCAACTTGTACTACCCGCATCTAAGAAGTGTGCACTGGCGATAGTTAACCGCCCGAGAATTGTCGTTGTCGCAACTGTTACCGGTGTTGTTGTGCCTACATTTACTCCATTACCCAACACAAGATTATTGAGTGTCCAAGCTCGCATTCCTCCAAACGTGTTACTGCGCGCTAGTGTGGTAGTGCCACTTCCAAACGAGAGAGTACCGTCTCCATAGAGTGAACCATAGAGGAGTGAAATATTACTTGTACCAGTCACGGTTCCAGTGGCAATCTGCATACTTTGCACAACCGTCAGTGGAGCAGTTATGTTCCAACCACCTCCCACTCCCGTAAAGGCTATTTCGTTAAAGGTTACGGTATTTGGTGAGGTAATACTCTTGCCAGTCGTGGTCGCGTTAAAAATAAAGGTAGACGAGGCTGAAGTAAACGTAGAGGTAGTAGCCATCACAAATCGACCGGCCAGCGTGTGAGTTTCGGTACTTGAAGCCCTAAACGTAGCATTTGTTCCTATTTGGAGCGTACCTTCATAACTTGTACTACTACCGTTTCCTAGAAGCGTGACGTTACCACCCGGCGCAAACGTTGTGCTGGCAAACACGAAGAGTTCAGTACTTGGCAGTACCGTGAGTGAAGTAGTGGCAGCAATGAAGCGGAGGTCAGTATCATTGTCAAAATCAAATGACTGCATATCACTGGCAGTAAGAGGCAAAATGTCCTGGTGTCTCGTGATAACCCGGTTGACATAGATGTGCATGTTCGTGATATTGCTCGTTGGTGTCTTCGTCACGACACTACCTGTTACCCCACCATTAGTATCGAGGTACACGACGATTTTCGGGTCACCAATATAATTTACGGCTGGGAATGAATAGGCTCCCGTACCAGCAGTACTTGAGGTTGTTGCGGTATACGTACCACCATCAACCACAATCCTGACAACTGTAGATGAGCTTCGTGGAGTCACTCCATCGTCAGCGTAGACAATACCAGACACCACAATTGAGTTCGAACTATCATCCCACCTGACAGACCCTGGGTTAGCGTCGCCTGCATCATACGCTTCACCATAGAGACCGCCGCCGCCTTCACGGAACCAGACAAACGATGTTGAGGTACCAACTAACGTAACGTTTGAGGCAGTACCTGCTGAAGTGGTTGCAAAACCAATCCGGTAGAACTGAGCTGACGGGTTATGCGACACGGTTGTACTACTGATGGTTATTCCAGTTCGACCAGGAGTGACAGTGAAGAACCCGTCACGGAAGGTGCTGAGCGTCGTCGAGGCCCGTAGACCAAAACCACTAGCGTCTGTACCTGCCACAGTAAAGTATTCAGCAGTTATTGTTGTATTACTGGCATTTAAGCTAAAAGCTCCCGTCTGGGCATCGATAGTGGTTGAAGCGGTTGCACTTCCCTGCATACTAAGCGTTGAACTACTAAAGCCAACGGTACTGCTGGTAGCCACCCTAACGTCTACTTGACGACCAGATGTCGTACCAAGATTGGTGCCATCGAAGTCAGTGGCGTAACTCCAGTACTCAGTACCGGTAGAGCGTACGTAATTACCAAAGATATAGAGGTCTCCATCTACTCCGTTATGGTCTTGGGAGTAGATTGAGGAAGTGCTGGCGGTGTCGTACACGGTTGACGTACTATTCCACATTGCGATATCTGTATCACCTGTTGTCTGGAGCGTGCCGTACGCGTCACCGGTACTCGTTTTGGTATTGATACTATGATCGCTACCCAAGAGAGCAAGTGTTGAACCAGTCCAGGTGGTATTTGAACCGTTGGCAGCATTTGAGAACGTACCAGCAGTTGCTAAACGCAGTCCACTTTGTAAAGTAAACTGAGATACATTCGTTAGACTGATAGCTACCGTAGCAGTGGCATTTTCGGTCACGGTGAAGTTTCCAGTTGCGCTGTTGAAGTCCAGCGTGGCAAAGGTCGAACTACCAACAGCGATAGTTTCAGCTCCAGCTGTTGAATTGAAACGTACTGTACCGCCATTTGCTGTAAAGTCAGCATTGTTATCAAACGAACCACCAATACCGAGTACACCAGTTGGGAAGGTGGCGTCTCCTCCGTTTTCGAGCACTAAGTTACCCAGGATAGTAGCATTAGTATCAGCAAACGTACGTGTTCTCCCTGTCTCTGGTGTACTAACAGTGTAGAAAGTTGTCGTTGTTGCCAAGTTTCGATACTCAGCATCACGCCAGGCATCAGTGCGAGTTGTAGTGGACACACGTACTTCATCAATCCGGCCATCAAACACAATCGGTGGTGTTCGGTTTGGACGCAGTGCACCAATGGTGAAGTTTGTATTAGGTGCCAAATTACCAGCTGTGAATGTACCTCGCGTTGTACCGTTTACACGAGCAGTAAGTGTACTATTTTGGACTGCGTTGATAGACAGGTAATACCAGTTTCCAGCAGTTAGATTAGTCCCCGAGGTAACATTACATGTCGTTGAATTTGTAAATGCACGAACACAGATTTCAGAACTATTTGCTGAGGTTCCTGCTGTACTACCTCCTATCGAAACCCAATCGTAGTTACCAGCCGAAGAAACACCGTATAAACTGTGACCATATACATTTGTTTCTTGAGGAGCTGAACCAGCGATGTTGTCTGGGTTGAACCAGAGCGAAACGTTATACTGGGTTTGACTATTGAGGAAATTACCTGTGTGTTGAATCGGTACCGTACTCAAGTCTTGTGCCTCATATATTCGACCTGTAGAAACTTCTGGCGGGTTGCCAGGAACAGCTGTACCACTCGTGTTTGTCTTTATACCATTTACTGCCCCAGCACTGTTCTCTACGATACTGGTCGTTAAGTCGTCCATATGCGACACCAGTACATAGCTATTACTCCACACATTTCGAGCACCATAGGCTGTGGTTGAAGCGACAGTGGTAGCAGTTGTGTTTCCGTAATACACGTAATAGGTAGTGTTAGTTGTCGAAGCAAGTGATGTCGCTCTAAAGTAAATTTCTCCAGTCGTACCACTCGTGTCAATTGAAACAACTTCAACTGGCACCTCGGTTATTCCGTTGCTTTCAGTCACGCGGATGTCGCCACCGTCAGCTTTCACGTTCGAGAAGAAGCTACTACTGAAGTCATCCAGGTTTACATAGACTGGGAAGTTGGTAAGTGTGTCATCAATTTGTGATTCTTGAATCACCACTGGAACACGATAATTCCAGGTGTCGTTGTACCAAGAGCCAGTGGCAGCACTAACGGTTCGTACATTGTTAAATGAAGATGTATTCGCTCGAACACTGTTTGTTTCCTGGACCAGCAAAACCACCTCGCCATTATTGTGAGCAAAGGCACCGGAGCCAGTCGTGAGAAAATCACCACCGACGGTAAGTTTTCCACTTGGGAAGGTAACTGTACCTGACTGAATTCTGAACTGTCTTGAAGTGGTTGCATTGGCTTCATTAAAGCTCCACGAGCCTGAGCCAGCAAACACGAGGTCATAGAAGGCGTTTAGAAACGCCGTGCCACTTTGTGTGATGGTACGACCTCCTGCTGTACTGGTCATACGAACCTCACCGTTGTTATGTGCAAAAGTACCACCAGTATTTAAGAATGAACCAGCAATCGTTGTCGTGCCCGTTGGTAGCGTAACGGTACCGGTAGCAATCGTGAAGTTACCGTTTAAGGCAAGAGTAGCTGTAGCAAATGACCAATTCCCTCCTACTCCACTGAAGGTAAGGTTGTTAAAGGCTGACGTACCACGCGCGATGGTGCCTGTGGTGGTACCAATAAACGTCACCGTACCCGACTGCGGGATAAAAGCATTGTAGTTAGTCCAAGCTGACACAACATTTATGTTAAAAGGCGAACCAGAACTGTTAAGCGTATCATCGGCACCAATCGTGACCGTCTGTGCACCAACATTCCCAGCCAAAGTAATTGTCTTACCTGTTCCATCGATAACCACATGTCCGATGTTGGTACTCGAGGCGCTCGCCTTAGCATCACCCCAGGTGTTACTACCGCTTCCATCAAAAGTGGTGGTGGCAAGGCCAGTTATATATCCGTTTGCACCAAGGGAAAGGTTACCAGCAACCATAATTGTCGATGTACCGCGCGCCAGTGTGCCGTAGTTAACAGTAAGTGCACCACCAACATCTAGTGGCTTGTCTATGGTCCAGGATGCCGTACCAGTCGTTTCACCAAAGGTTACATTATTAAATACAAACGACGTAGTGGCGTTTTCTAAAGTCGGTGTGCCAGAGGTAGCAGTAAAGATAATCGTTGAAGAGTCCGGTAGGAACGTACCTTGTTGTTGCCATCTATTTAAAACGCGCAAGGTGTTCGTGGCTGGAGCAAAGGTGCCACTATTTTGGAAGTTAATCACACTACCGTTTGCGCCTGGCTGATAGGTGGTGCTCGCAAGGACGCGCAAGCGACTGTCAGTACAGGTTGCTTCCGCACAGAGATTAAGTACACCTGCCACAGACACATCAAAGAAAATGTTTGGGTTGTCGTTGTTTTTATACACCTCGAGGTTTTGGTTGGAAATAGTAGGCTCATCATCTGAACCAAGCGTCAGGTGGCGCTCACTTAACTGCATACCTGAAATGTCTCCTGCACCGTCATACTTAGTTACTGCGACTGCTTCTTTCGTGCCGTCAGGTGCCACTATAAACACGGTGATTATGTCGCCAACCTGAGCACTCACGTTTGGAATAGTCCACGTGCCTGGTGTGGTAGAACCAACCCAACTTATGACTACACGTCCGTCAGCACCTGAAACACCGTCGGTTGACAGTGCACCTCCAGTTCCGCCTGTGCCAGCTGTCCCACCATAGTCTGAGTCACCAGTATTACCAGCAGTATTTCCTGAACCACTTATCGTACTAGTCGCTGTCGCGGTGGCGATAGCGTACGAAGAGCCGCCAGCACCACCAGTCCCAGAATATAGTCCAGCGTTACCTCGCGCACCACCTCCGCCTCCGTAGTAGCCTCCAGCACCACCTCCACCACCAGCTTCAGAACTCGTGCTATTACCAGTACCGCCAGACGCGCCACCCAAGAAACCTCCAGCCCCTCCTGCTCCACCACTTACTCCCGTATCGCCAGCGCCACCCAAAAAGGCTGACCCTGAAGCACCATTTCCACCACTTACACCACCAGCACTTTGTGTACCTCCAAACCCTCCAAGGAATGGAATACGATAGCGAGCAATCACGACACCAGAACCACCCGTCCCACCATACTGCGTTGCGGTGGTACCTGCTCCACCACCACCACCGCCACCGGTATTGGCTGTTGCGGTGGTACCGTTATTGTCACCAACACCGCCTCCGCCTCCACCAATACCACCAGCACCAGCGGTATCACCGCCCGCGTTCGTACGCTTTCCACCACCACCACCACCAAACCAACCACTGGCACCGACACTAGTTCCCCACAGTGAGCCAAGATTTATACCAGCACCGCCGGCACCTCCCGTCCCATTGGTACCATTACTACCGACAGCTGTTGCTCCGCCTCCTCCTCCAGCCGACTGATTGTCAGTTCCATTTGAGGCACCACCGGTACCGCCGTCATTCCCTTGACCAGCTGTGCTCGTACCGCCAGTATGAGAAACACCGTTAATAATAGTACTACCGCCACCGCCACCTGAAGCACCGAAGAAACCAGTTGAACCATCATTTGGCCTGGCTCCACGAAGTCCACCACCACCACCAAGCGCAACTTCGGCATCAAATGAAGAGTCTCCTCCAGACTGACCGTTTCCAGCCGACGTGTCAGTATTGTCTCCGCCAGTTCCTCCTGCACCAATAGTGACGGTGTAAGTATCGACACCGAGCGCTTGATTCTGCAAGACTCGAACACCACCAGCGCCACCACCGCCAGCGCCAAATTGGTATCCGCCACCTCCTCCACCTCCACCAACCAAAAGCAGGTCTATTGGTCGTGTGCCACTTAAGATTTCGAACGTATCGCTCGCGGTAAAAACATGGTGCCTAAAACCAAACAAGTCGGAAATAGTTCCACCCGTAGCGCTAAATGCGGTGTCGCCAGAACCACCATCGCCACCGATTAAGCCACCTCCCACTCCACCACCGCCCGCTGCTACTGCCCCAACTGAAGTTTCAGCTCGAAGGTTAAAGTTAAACCATCTTCCAGCCACTGAAGCTGCTTGCGTCATACTTGGTACACCAAGAGAACCAGTACCACCACTTGGTGTACCGTCATAACAGAGGAAGATTGAGTTATTATTACTGCCTGCATGGACTGCATAAAAATCTCCATTAGCTCCAGATGGCACATTACAAGAACCACCGCCTGGTCCCCAGGCCTGATCGTCAACGGAACCTCCAACCATTACCAGCATGGAGTTGGACACGGTACTCGTGAGGTTTGATCCAGCGTAGTTGGTTGTCGCACCTTGCGTAGTGTTAGAGCTTACCTGGTCAAATGGATTACCTGACTGGGCCACCCCTCTAAAAGCCCAGATTCGACCAGTGTACGAACCTGAAGTTGGTCCGGCAAAGGTTGGTCCGGTTGGTGTCGTGGTACCTTGTCGGTACCACCAGACTGACAAACGACCGTTACCACCGGCCTGAGTAGAAAACTCTGTCCAACCCGTACAGTTAGTAGTACAGGTGTGAGCCGTATCTGTTCGTGAATGAAGCACTGCGATGAGTACGTCATGTTCAGCCGTACCAGCTGGAAGTTGTGGCAAACAAGCCGTTGCAGCAGCTGCAGTTACTGCACATTCAGCGCCGACTCCAGCGTAGCCTATACCACCAGCACCAGCCCCTCCTCCACCTCCTCCGCCGGCTACTATAAGTGGTGTTGAAGTGCGATACACACCTGAGTACCCACCGCCACCACCAGCACCAGCCGGTACACCATATGAACCCGATGATCCACCGCCACCAACTGCAACGGTGAGATTTTCAGCGGGTGTCACACTAAGCGTTCCCTGCATGAAACCGCCACCGCCACCAACCGCTCCAACGTTCCGTAAACCTCCTGCACCGCCACCGCCACCCGCTCCCCAAGACTTTACCGTGAGTTCATTAACACCAGCCGGTACTGAGAAAGTACTTGTTCCTGCCGTATCAAAAACTTCCTCTTGTGAACCAATTGTACCCGAAATATTGGCTGTCTTACCATCCTGTAAATCACCGTTTACTGCCACTGCTATCGTACCAGTTGAGAGCGCCGTTGCTTGGTCATACTCAAGCGCGAGTCCAGAAATACTGATACCCTCAGACCACTCAACAGTCCAATCAAGTACACTTGGACAGTTATCCTCATCACAGATAAGTTCAGCCTCAAGCTGAAGTACAGAATAGATATCACTATCAAGGTCAGAAATATCAATTGGACTGGTGGTAAACCCATCTTCGTTCCCCGATAACGCACTCTCGGGTATGAGGGCAAAAGTTCCCGTAGCAGTTTCATAGTAGACTCGATACTCAACCGTACTTCCAGCAGGAGTACTGTCTGTCCACGACACTTCTTGCCAGCGCGGACTATCGCCATCAGCAAAGTTAATAGACGTTGAACGTATAGTGCCGTCGACGAAGTTCGGGAAAATCTGAGCGGCCATAGAGATAGACTCATGGAATGGTGTGGTGGTAACTGATGGCAAATTACTAAGTGTATCCTGACCAAGCCACGAAGCACCGTCCCAGTACGCAAAAAGATATTGATCAGTCGGTGCTGGCCCATCTTCTTTTAAGAATAGCGCGAGGATTAGACCGTCATTGGTACGTACTGTCTGCGTTGTCCAGGCACCATTACTCAAGTTAAGGCCAGTAATATCAAGCTCTCCTGAATACGAGGTCGATCCGTACTGGTAGCGCGCATTGGCGGTGTCTGAGTATGGAATCATAATATAGCCATCACGGTCACCGAGCGTTTCAAATTCACAACTGACTGGTCGCCCCGCCTGACTATTTCCGGCAGTATCAAGGGTATAGGCAGTTCCCCAGGCCGAACCGTCCCAGACTGTACTGGTTACTTGTCCGTCTACGTCGATACCACAGAGTGCCATCCGATCAGTACCCACGTCACGCTTCAAGACACCGTGCTGGAAGTCATCCTGGAGAGCGTTTGTTAGGTTACCTGACCAACTACTACCGTTCCAAGTGTTATACACAAAATTATTACCTCCTCCGTTGGCGACCGCAACAATCGCTTGGTCGCCGGACTCTTCATACTCTACTGTAATACCTTCGTTAGCCGCCTGACTGATAGCACCAAAGGTGAGATTGCTCGCACTCCAGCTAGAGCCGGTCCACACAAGTGCCTCATAGTCAGGATCACCCGTAAATTCGTGTTTAAACACAGTAATAATTTCGTCTGAGTCTGGGTCAGAAGCCATCTTGATGAACTGACAATCAGTCGCCTTAGTGAGACTAAGCGACGTGGTAGTGCTCCAGCTCGCACCATCCCAGACACTAAACACTGCATCATCGTCACTACAGGCAACTGCAAGTAGATCACCCGAGTCAGTCTCGTAGGCAATGTCTACTCCTCGATAGCCAGTTACGGGTATCTCAGTTACTAATTCATTCATGTCGCCCCAGGTGCGCGCATTACCATCATAGATTTGCACATTAACGTCGCCATCAGTACCCAGTGTCGCAAGTGCATACTCACTTCGTTTTGTACCCGCTTTAAGCTCGGCCCACTCAACGAGAGCATTGGTACTCAGAGCATTTTCTGCTTCACTCCACTCACTACCTGACCAAATACGATACCGAGGGAAAAGTGTCGAAGACTCGCCATAGGCAACCATCGCCTCGGTAATAGTGGTAGTAATTTGCGCCTGTGTCGCAGTTGTCTCAATGTTTCGATTATCACCAGTAGCAAACTGATCACCAGTAGTTTGGTACCACGTTGAAACTGTAAGACCATCTTGAGTGGTAAAGCTTTCAGGATCACTCCACTCTGAGTAGGCATTCTGATTATTTATATCTATTGCACGAACACGCCACCAATACGTAGTGTTGTTTGAGAGAGCTGACTGGAAATCATACTCAATTTGCTGACCAGACGTAAACGGTGAAGAGTCACCAATATCTTCAGTATTGGTAAACCCAGCACCATCTGAGACATACGTGGTTGAAGCAGTAAAATCTGAAGTTTGTGAGACTTGCACCTCATACTCCATATCATGTCCCTGTGGGTCGATGGCTACAAATTGTAGTGACGGAGTAAGTGAATTTACTTTCGTATTATCAAATGGTGACTCGTGGGTAGGTGGTTCTATACGCTCACCCCAGGCAACAGACCAACTCTCTAGTCTTGGAAAGCTATCATTTCCTGTCAAAACCGCCCGAATACGAATTACGTTATACAGCGTGGTGTTTAAGCTGGCAATATTCACGCCCGTTGTGTCAAACCCAGTAGCGTTACCAGGCAAGTCTGTATCAGGAATAAGTGCCCACTCATTTCCAGACACCAGGTATTCAAGTGAGTACTTTATGTCTTCTGAAGACTCATTGTCGGTAAAAAGAAGTTGTCCCCAGGCATTTCCGGTTTCTCGGTCATCGTAATCAATTTCCGAACTTGTTATGGTGGCACTGGAGAAACTAGTAGCTATCCGTAAGTCGTCAGCCGGATTTGCATCAGCATTATCGAGTTCATTACTATCAAACTGTTCTTCGGTTGTTTGATGCCAGGTTGTTATAGTCGTTCCGCTATCTATCGTAAAGCTTTGTGGACTTGACCACTCACCATACGCTCCAGAACCATCATCATCGCGTGCCCGCACTCTCCACCAGTACGTTGATCCAGGACTTAAACCAGCATCCGGAACAAACTCTATTACCTGACTCGAGGTGTAGAGTCCACGTTGAGACGGATCAGAGAGGTTGGTAAACTGCTCGAAATTAGCATTTGATTCACGAGATAAATCAGGGGACGCAAAAGTATTATCAGTATCAATTTCTATCTCATAGGAAACAAAGTCATTGAGTTCATCGGTTGCAACAAATTCAAAAACGGGCGTTGTCGATGCTGTTTGCTCGTTATCAAATGGGGCTATGAGTTCTGGTACAAGTGGTGGTGCATTGGTGATGAGTCTTGGATAACTTTCATACGCATTAAGTACACCCCCGTCCTCGTAGACCATACGGAAACAGTAGTTAGTATTTTCTACACCCGCATTATTCTGAAGTGCAAAATCCCATTCAGCACTGTCACCCACCACAATCAGATTTTTGTTCTCACGGGTTGGATTCTCTTCTTCATAGGTTTCCGCATACGTAGAAGACGCAAGTGTAGTAGTAGGTAAGTTACGTCCATCACTAATGAGCTCTTCTGCAGAAAGTGCATAAAAGCTACTTGGACTGGCTTGGTTATTGTACTCTGTGCGTACCCAACCACTACTTCGATTTGCATTTGAAAAACGAAGTTCGTCAAGTAAACCATGAAACTCCTGTCCAGACTGACCACCAAAGGCATGCCACTGCGAGTTTCCAGTTTGCGCTACATCAGCAAACAAACGTGTGGAGGATCCGTTGACATACATATCAACTTTATTTGCGCTGTTTCGAGTAACAACAATATGATTCCAGGCAAAGTGTGGTGGGAAGTTAACAGTGTTGTCACTCGAAGCTGTGAGTGTTGTTCGAACAAACAACTTACCGGCGACGGTAGTAAATGGTCCAATTTTTTCACTGACACCGGTTGAACTCGCAATCGCAAAGCCAGTCGTAGAACTGCGCCACCACATTGACGCCGTAAACGTACCCGGATAGAGAAGAGAGTTTTCAAAAATACCTCCATCGGTGTCTGTTGAATCAAGCTCAATCGCGTTTCCAAGCTTTCCAGTTACCAGGTCTGAGGAGGTAAACGTGGCCCGAGCAACAGCATCATTACTATTACTTGTACTATCCTTAAACTGTGGGCTGGCTGCAACCGGTGAGTCATCAAGAGCATAGCGAAGACTATAACTGTTGGTCCAAACGTTTCGCGACCCATACGTGTCACCGGGAAGATGTTGTGGTGCTGAACTATTTGCATAATATATGAAAAACTCAGTGTCAGTTGTTGAAGACAAATCTGCCTTAAAGTGTAACTCTCCAGTATCTGTAGACGGGTTAAATACGGTCAGGTCATACGGAAGCTCTGTCGTACCATTTGCTTCAGTGATACGTATATCACGCCCATCGCTCTCTGTGTTATCAAAAAATGATGTCGGTAAGTCACCTAGATCCACATAGACCG
This sequence comes from Minisyncoccia bacterium, assembly GCA_041742075.1. Lineage (GTDB taxonomy): Bacteria > Patescibacteriota > Minisyncoccia > Phycocordibacterales > UBA918 > OLB19. The sequence continues at coordinate 95,130 of JBGSJJ010000005.1, read as the reverse complement.
GGAAGTCAGTGAGCCCCTCTAAAACTTGAGAATTATCTACTGTTATTTTAATTCTTCTTCCCCAGCTTGCGTTATACCAATCATCGCCAACGACCGCATTTTCATAGCCACGCCAGACTGCGGTTGAACTGCCCACGCCACCCACATCTTGCCAGTCAAGTGATGGCGAACAGGTCAAGCCTTCGGCATACTGGAGCTTAAAAGTTTCAGACCCAAGTGGTGTATTTATGTTCTGACCACGGAGTGACATACGGAGCCGAATCGTTTCATTGATACTGACGGCATCGCCAGAGGAAATAGATGTATCTTCAGACAAGTCAATAATACCGGCCGGCCAGGCATCAGTTGGGGTTAAGAAACTTCCATTCACATACCACCTGAAATGGTCTTGTATAAGTTTTGGCTGACGGACCCAGGTAACATTCCAGTCGTTAAGGGTAGCTGAGACAGCGCCTGTCCTTTGTATAGTAGCTTCAAGACATATCTGATCATACGTAGTTGTACTCAAGCCTGAGATATTAAGTGGTGAATCAGCCGACGTAAAACCATCATCATTGCCGACAAGTGCAACGTCAGGGATGTACGTATCACAAACAGTAGTAGACGAGTACTTAAAGCGGACGTTCACACTGGTACCAACTGGTTCAGTCGTCGTAAAAGAGAAGTCACCCCAGGCTGACTGGCTAGGGACCGAAGAAAAATCTATTGGTTGCGTCACAATGATTCCTTGCGCAAAACTAAACTGCTTGGCCGCCATAGCAAACGATTCCGAGTGCGGAGCCACAATCACGGTTGGTGGTGCCGGTTCAATTACTTCTAGGTTTGACCACGTCGTGCCATTAAACACCGTCGAAACGATTCGGTCCGTACCCACATCTTCATACATCCACGCCACGATAGTACCGTCTTCGGCCCGTTCAGTTTGTACCCACCAAGAGTCGGTTACGTCAGCCATACTCGCCGGACCTGACAACGCCGTATCATAGTATTGGTATTCATCAGCGGTGGTGTCTGTGTACGCGACCAAGAAGTTTCCATCCCGTCCTGCTACCGTCTCAAAAGTACAGTCAAAGAAGCGTGTCGTTGCGTTTTTGCCAAGCGTTTCAATTGGTATTTCACTGCCCCACGTATCACCATCCCAAATGAACGCCTGCACGTCTGGACCACTGACGTTGTCATCGTCACCAAAACAGAGACCAATTCGATCACTTCCTTCATCACGTACCAGCTGTCCGTTTTCAAAGTCATCTGTATTTGAGATAGGTACCGGAAGTGTCGTGGTCCAATCAGACCCATCCCAAGCCGAATACACAAACTCATTGTCGTTACCATCACTTGTCACCACAATCGCTTGCTCGCCTGACTCTTCATACACGACATTTAGTCCAGACGTCGTTACAGAAGCTCCACCAGCACCACCGCTCACGCGACCGATGATATGTGAGTCAATCCAATCTTCTCCGTCCCACACAAAGGCCTCATAGTTGTCAGCTGCTCCCTTAATGACAAGAATGAGTTCATTTGAAACTGGGTCAGCTGCCAAAGTGAGCCAGTTACAGTTGTTTGTTGAAGTCACATCGAGTGTACTGGTTGCCCATTCGTCACCATCCCACTCTGCTATCACCGGGTCAGCTCCAGCACTACAGGCTGCTACCATGGCGTCACCCGAAACGGTTTCATGCGCGACCGCTATACCACGTCTGGCTGGAGTATTGACGTCGGTTACAAACTCGAATTGACTCCCCCAATTGGTGGTTGAGGCACTATATACCATAGTGTTTACGTCGCCATCGTTCGTGAGCGTCACTGCTACATACTCATCACGAGTAGTCCCAGCTGAAAGCTCTGACCAGTTAATATCACTCCCGACGTCTGGACCATTAGCTGGATCAGACCACTCGTCACCATCCCAGAAGCGATACTTGAGTGTCGTGTCGGTTATCTTACCGTAAATACCCATTATCTCAGAGTTTTCCTGGATATCGACTACCGCTCCCCCGCCCTCGGTTGAGGCTACACCGGTGAGGTCGTTACTCAAGAACTGAGCATCCTGGGTTTGATACCAATCAGGAACCTGTTGGGTTGTATCTACGGTCAAACTTTGCGTAGTTGACCAGTCTCCAAATTCGTCCGAACCACTAACATCCTTAGCGCGTACCCGCCAGTAGTACGTCGTGTTGTTTACCAGTTCATCTGCCGGCTGGAGTTGATATCGTATCCGCTGCCCTTCAGTAAATGGACTCGTGTCAGTACTTGAGGCAGTATTTGAAAATCCGGTTGGGTCTACGTCTGACACTCGAGAAATCGCACCAACAAAATCAGACGTGGTGCCAATTGAAAATTCATACACCAAGTTGGAACTCTCATCTGGGTCGCTCGTACTAAAGTCAAAATACGGTGTCGTAGAGGAAAAACGAATGTTATCAAAAGGTGCATTATAGTACGTAGCCGCTCCTGGGCGGAAGTTAAACTCCTTCTTCTTCCACAGCATTAAAAGGGCATCGGCTCTATCATTGGCTGCTGTGGTATTGGCGTCACGAAGTGCCTCAATGGTGACTATATCACCAGGCGAAAGACCTTCTAAGTTGTATACCAGTGAGCCCGAAGAGTCTTGTTGATTGAACCCTCCGCCACCGCCGTTAGAGACATAGTGGGACTTCGTTTCAGCGCCAAGCACCTCTGTGCCGTTTACCAGCACATTTATAATCACATTGTTTGTACCGCCAGCTATCACAAGCGCGTCGTTATAGACAAGCAAGTAATCTCCACCTTCATTGACGGTAATCTCGTCAGTGTTAGTAGTGGTAGAGTGTGAAAATACGTCACTATCATACGCCAAATGTGTATCAAACAAAACGGACTGAGCTGGGTCAACGTTCCAGAATGGACCTCCAGAAAGATCACGCCCACGTACGGCAATAATGTCCTCGTCAGGTAATTTTTGCACATACACCGACGCTACTAAGCCGGCTGGGACTGTCGTGGTTCCGGCTACTGCTTCCTGTTCAGTAGTGATAGTGAGTACTTGTTCTGCATTAGCTGTGATCACTCCCGACCAGTGAATTGAGGAATAAATGTCAGCATTAGCAGTAACGGTGTGCACACCTTGTGAGAACACTCCACCAGGCACTTGCGTACCATCAAGCAGTACGCGCCCAAGGACGTTTTTCCAAGCACTGCCGGCAGACTGAAGTGGGACGTTCACAAACACCATATAGGTACCCGTGGCGGTAATGGTAATGTCTTCAGGATTCATTGAATCCGAGTGACTAAAGGTGCTGTCTTGACGTGTTTCAGTCCACACGAGTGGCGAAGAAGTACTGGTGTTAAAGCTACTTGAAGCAACCGTACTTGTCGCAGTTCCAGCAAACACATTCGCACTCGAAGGGATGTGTTCAACATACATACTTGCTTGCCCTGTGATAGTGATTGGTTGCGTGACGTAGCTAGTCAAAGCTTGGGCATAGACTTCTATGTAGTCACCGGCCGATAAATCAGTGAGCAAGAAGTTACCATGACTGGAGGATTCATTTTGGCGATTGGTAGACAAAATGTTGTAAATGAGACCACTGCGCCCGACCGCCTGTGGTGCCGTTATGCCGTTAACTCGTACATCGAAACCAACTCGAGCTCTTTCTGTGTTCACTGAGTCATTTCGTTCAAGAGGTAGTGTGACTGACACTAAATAATCGCCGTCCTTTTCAATAAACAAACGTTGGGGTGTGCTAGAGGTTGAGTGCTCAAAGTAAAAACTATCGACTGTACTGGTACTCCACAAAAGAGCTGCCGCCGTCAGGTCGTTTAGGTTAGAGCCAAGCTCAGTTCCGGTGGCCGTAAGCCAAGCCACGGATGAGATGGCGTCAGACGCTATCTGCCACTGACGTAACTCGCTAAAACCTTCCATATCGAGCGGACCAAGGAGGTACATATACGGACTGATATCAGGTGCATCAAAAACATACCTGAGTTCTAGCGTGTCTCCCACTTCCATCGTCACATCTTTCCAGGTAAGCAAGGTAGCTTCATCGAGCGTCGTCACCTCAGCGCCACTCGTGTCAGCAAACACAAAGCCTCTTGGTACACGCTCAACAATGTCTCCCGTAAAGGAACGATTGGCAGTAATATCGAGAGTTACAGTATACGGTGACGGTGGGTAGATTCGAGTCGGTGCAGTACGCTCAATATCGTACGGAATGTAGTCGCGCACTTCAAACGAATCGCGTATCTTATGCACAACTTCACCGTCTACATTTTTATGTTCTACTTGCACGGTATAGACACCCCACTCACCTGTGTCAGCAAACGATGCTACATAATCTGGTATGTCCGTTACATTGTTTGGTCCGCACGCACCTGATTTTTCTACGGGTACATCAAAAATATTGTTTTTTGGATCGATGATACGGAGAGACAAGTCAGCGTCGCAGATTGTATCGCCAGTATTCGTGAGTGCCGCCAGATGTAGTTCTACTTCTTCATTTGGGGAATACATACTTTTCTTAGAGTTGACCGCTAAGAGTCCCCAGTAAAACTCAAATGAGTCAGTGAATACTTCGTCATTCTCAACTACTGTTACATTGACTGTATACACTCCAGGTAGCAGTTTTTGAGGCTGTTTGAGCATATTCATAGTCCAGGTAGTCTCGTCATGGTAGACAATATCAAACGGAACATTGATGAGCGTACCTTGGTGGTCTGTAATAGATATCGTCTGTACGGTAAAGGTATTTTCACTAAACAGTGTTTTAAAGATGCGATTGAAAAAGCCAGACTGCGGATCGTATGAAAGGGTAAATGAAGGCAGACTACTTAAAGCTGGATCAACGTCAGGATTACTTAGCGTGTGGAGTTCAGGTAGAAGCAAGTCCCGATTTTCTGTGAGCGTGTCAGAAAGATCTTCAGGGATAAGGCCAGACTCATAAAATGAGCCTGAAGTAATTTCGAGCCAAATACTCTCTAAGTAAAGCTCTTCAACACCCTCGGGATTTCCTTGGTATGAAACACGCACTTGAAGTTGTGACAACTCAGCAAATGTTTTAGGTACTTCAAGTGAGGTCAAGAAATAATCACCATTAAGGCTATTTGAAACTTCGTCCTCAATATCAATTATAGAAGCAATCTTCCAATCAGGGTCTTCTGCGTATGAATACTCAATTAAAAATCGTTGAGGACCATTTACTTGCGTGTGTGCTTCCCTACCCGCGAGAGAGAGACGTAGTTGCGCTGAATCGAGTACTGACCCAGCGTCAAATTCTGGAAGAGTAAACCCGCTAAAATTAATTGACTTCGTAACGCAGCCATTTGAATCAAGGCAGGGTTCCATCTCGAATGGAACATACGCTTCTTCGCTTAACTCTTCAGTCGTCAAAACTTCTGTACCGACAACCTCACTGTCAATAACTGTTGAGTCGGTTTGCAGTTCAGTTTCTATAGTCTCATCAACTACTTCAGACTCAGTCTCAATTGGGACATTAGATTCCTCTAAAACTTCCGGTGTCACTTCGTCGGTAACTGGTTCAGACTCATCAACCAAAGGCACATCTTCGTTAGTTTGTGGTACTTCTGGTTCAAAGTTTTCAGTAACAGACTCAGCCTCTGGTTCAGTATCGATTGAAAGTTGCACAAACGGGAATGACCGCGATACAGTTTCAATCACATCATAAGCAAAAACGACTGGAAGTTGTAGTCGAGCACTTACCTCTGCAACAGCTTCTGGTTCCGGTTCAGGTTCTGCTTCAGGCTCTGGTTCTAACTCTTCTTCAGCTGGTGGTTCTGCCACTGGTACTTCTTTAACAGTTTCTGGTTCAGGTTCAGGCGAACTAATCTCTTCTGTCGACTCTGGACTCTCTCCATCATTCTCTACAACCGGCACTTCATTTCTTCCACCAGTTTCATCTTCTTTAGTTGGAGACACTATTTCAACTTCAGCATGTTTACCAATTGGTAGGTAGGCAGAGTTAGTGGTAGAAAAATCTTGTAGAAGCGAATCCTTACGTACATCTTGCGAGAGAACAAAATCGAGACCTTTCCAGTCAGTTGTGGTTACTGAATCAGGAATAATGATGAGCGACTCCTCTTTGTAAACAGTCGTATCAATCGCTGCCGCATACACAAAAAACCCACTGATGGTGCCCAACAGTAAAAACATCCACAAGTAAAAAGGTTTTAGGATTTTTTGTACTCCTTTCATTCGTTCAACATAACCACCAGATATAGTATCTGGCTATTATAAAGTATACCGCGCGCTTACTTGTAAGCGCGCGGTATCTTGCTCTAAATAGTGTACAACTACTTGAGAATTGACTTCACATCATTGATTTCCTTTTCAATCAAGGTCTCGGAGACTTCGAGGGCCTGGTTTAGTTGCTCAACAGCTTCTTTTTCCTTCACAGACAGTCTCGGTCGCTTGTTGATGAGGTTTATCTGATCATAGATTTCATCGCGAAGAGCTGAGAATATTTTACCCATCTGATCTTGAATTTCTTTGGTCTCTTTTCGCAGTTTTTGTTCAGTGAGGTTCTTCTGCTTACTGTTCATATAGGTGTAGATAGCTTGCAGGAGGATGATGATCAAAAGGATGATAATCAAAATGTTCTTGCCGGTAAAGAATGCCCAGAAGGAAGCTTTCTCTTCTGACTCGAGTGGCTTAATCCAACCAGCGGTGATAAGAACTGCGACTGATCCAACAGTGCTGTTCCCAGCCATGTCAAACGCAGTAACTTTTGCGGTATAGGTACCATCTTCAAGCTCACCAAGTAGGTAGCCAAGCTTTGCTTCGTCGGGAGTAATAATGATTGGCTCTCTATCGGCAATCGTGAATTCATAGCGTTCAATACCTGAAGTGACGTCATTTGCATTAAAGACGAGAGTTGGAAATACAGACGCCGTAGTGCCAGTTCGAACTTCTATGGTAAACGGTTCTGGTGGCGTCGTATCAATCATGATCTTACGATTGTTGACTGCTCCCCAACCAACTTGGTTCTTATACTGCACACTCAAGTACTGAACACCATCAAGTACAAGTTCAGGTAGTAAGTTGAAATCTTCTATTGGTGGATCAATAATGTTAGCCTCAACACTACTTGGAATGAAGGTTGACGAAGTAGCGAGCGAAACTGCTACTGCAGTGACGTCAAACGGGAGTTCCCAGGCAAATAGACCAGCTTTGAGGTTGTACCACTTTTCAGGATCAAGGAAGGCTTGTGAACCTACCTCAGGTGCGCGTGGTGGATCACCAAACGCTATCGCTGCGTTTGAGTCTTCTTCTTCCTCTTCAGCTGGTGCAGGCGTAGGGGTTGGAGTCGGGGTTGGTGTAGGAGTCGGAGTCGGGGTTGGAGCTGTACCACCAACGGCAAAAGTTCCGCCGATAGACGTGCCAAATACATCTGTTCCTCTGCCGTCTGCCGCTAACACTGAGGCATTAGTAAACGAAACGGCACCACTACCTTCCTTTACCGCTCGAAACGTAATGGTCATCAGTGCAGACCGTGCTGCAAACGGTGTTGGACTACCTCCACCAAATGTAACGGTTCCGGCAGTGTTTGAAAAAGCTGGTTCAGTTGTCCAGAGAGAGAAAGCTGAACCTGTTTTACCAGTAGAGACAACTGAAAGAACTGCTGGGTCAAACTTTAAGTTAGCTTCAACCGCGTTGACTTGCTTTCCCTTTGGGTCAACCTGTACCGTGACAGTGAACGTTTGACCGGCTGAATACGAACCCGAGGCTGGAGCCAGAAGCACATCGGCAGCGTGAGCAAAAAAGCTCGGAAACAAAAACAAGACAGAACACACTATTGAAAAAACAAGCGTTTGAGAAACACTGTGCATTTTTGCTGTACCTGGGTGTGAAAGAACCATACGAAACTAATTATACTCGAGACGGCTTACGTGGCTTTTTAATAGTAAGTTGTACTTTCTCTTTTTCTTCGGCCTTAAGGAGCGGTAGTGTTAGCACTAGGACACCATTTTTAATTTTGGCATCAGCCGATTCGATGTCGACACTTTCTGGAAGAATAATTCTTCGGTAGAAATCACCCCACACGCACTCTTCAGTAAAATACGCTCCTTCAGGTTTCTTCTTAGGAAAAGCTAAAAATTCAGGGCGGAGTCTTTTTCCTTCTATCAAAACAATATCAGCATCACCTTCAATTGACACAGTTATGTCAGACATATCAGCGCCCGCTGCTTGGGCGTAGACAACAATCATTCGCTCGGTTTGGTACACATCCACATCAAGCTGAACCACTTTATTAAGTGCGATTTCTTCATCACTCGATAAAAGTTTTTCACCTGAGCGAACTCCTCTACCTTTCAAACGTTGCAAAAAGGACATACGTATACATTATATAGTGTCAGAGTAAATTTTTTATACTACTTACCCACAGTGTCCTAAGTAACCAGCGTAGGATTTCGATTAGGAATAGAAAACCCTACGTATGAAATGCTTAGTCGCTACGCTCCTTGCTTTACACAATTCCTGGAACTCGCATTTTATGCTGTGAGCGAAATTAAATACCTAACCCGTCCAATTTAAATGAGAAAAGGAGCGTAGCGTCTATTTCGAATTTAGTTCCGAACGTGCTTTTCCTAAAGCACAGCGTAGGATTTTCATTAGGAGTAGAAAATCCTACGTATGAAAAGCATAGTCGCTACGCTCCTTGCTTTACACATTCCTGGAACTCGCATGCTAGTAAGTCGTTAAATACTAACTACCTACCCTGTCCAATTAAACAATAGAATAGAGAAGTCAGTCAGGTTCACCCGGCCGTCTTGATTTATGTCTGCTGGAGGGTCAGACGTTCCACCATCGCTATTCCACCAGAAAAGTAAAATGGAGAAGTCAGTGAGGTTGACTTTACCATCACGATTTAAGTCCGGTGACAGTGGTTGTTCAGCTGACTGTCCGACACCGTAGAGGGTATAATTTGAAAAGTTAGTCGAAAGTAACAAGCCTCCGGTCTGTACCGCTTTAGCTCTGGCTCGATAGGTACCTTGCGAGAAGCCAGCCGTGCTAAGAGTGGTCGACCACGCACCATTTGAACCAGCAGTGGCTGTAAGGGTTTGCTTTGAAGCGGCGCTACCGGATTTATCATTTTCAATAGTGACGGTAGAGTTCGGTATAGCAAAACCGCTTAAGGTGAGTTGCTGTCCGGGGTCAACTGGATTTGGTGTGACTTTTATAGACGGTGCAATATTAATATTTGAAAGACTAGAAGCCCTGGCACCAGATACGGTAAAGGACGTACTGTAGGTACTTGATTTTGTTCCCGCACTATCGGTGGCATAGACACCAAAGGTGTACCCACCGCGCGCAATCTGATCAATCGTAACCTCATATGCACCACTGGCGGCTGCTCTGGCTGTCGCGGCACTCGTTCCATCAACTAAAACGGTTACGGTACTGTTCGGGAACGCGTACCCAGAAATAATTACTTGGGCGTCGCCACTCCGGTATGGTCCATCGGTCGTCTCAAAACCACCACCACCTTCACTACCACGACCACCTCCGCCGCCGCCACCTGAACCTCCACCACTTCCACCATTACCTGACTCTTGTCCGGCGGTGCTCGACTCCCCTTCGGTACCACCGGTCGTTCCGCCGCCGCCAGACCCAGATCCGGTACCGTCGTTACCGGTACCAGTACCGTCACCTTCTACTTCTCCTTCAGCATTTGGGTTTCCCGACGGAGGTGGTGGAGCCAAGAACGCGATCTGGAAGTCGTCAGAGTTAAAGTTGCCTTCATCGTCCAAACAACGAACATAAAAAACGTTCAGTACTTCCGGTATAACTGCTACTACTTGAGAATGCGATATCTGCCCGGTAAGTTCAAACGTAAATGGCATCGACGCATAGTCTGTATCAGTTGTAAGACTATACTTACAGATAGCGAGTTCATCTGTCTCAAGGGAGATTTCCACACTCAATGTGGTACCTCCAATCTGTCCGGTTGGCTGACCGTTAAAGCGTAACGGGGGTATCTCTTCAGTAGTGTCTACTCCATCGATACCGACTTGCTCAACAATGGCTACCACAAACCCAGCATACGCTGGCTCGTCTCCACCGTTAATTGTTAGATTGAGTCGGTACGTTCCTACGTCAGTTGGATTAATGAGTCCGGGCGTATCGTCACCAATGGTAGTCGTGCCGGTAGTCGTACTGAAAGAAACCGAGGCAGTTTGGGAAAGTGAGGTATGGTCACCAATCCTAAATACAATATTTGCGTTATCAGGAATCCCGACAGTGGGATTGAGCACATAGCGTATTGAACCAGGTGAACCGCCGGTTATAACCACCTCATCGGTTGAAGCGTCGCCACTGGTACTGGCGGTGCGTGCTACTCCGTTTACATATAGTTCGACGTTACGAGCTGTCCAGGTACTACTGGCAAGCAAAGTGGTAAAGCCAGCGTCTGGCTCAATTAAAATCTCTCCACTCGGAGCGACGCTCGTCAGTAATTGAAAGCTGAGTGTGTGGTTAGCCCCGGTATCTGGTGCTGAGGTTGAAATTACATCTTTATATGAATTGATATTGAGAGCAAAACTAAAATACGGAAGGAGAAAAAAAAGCCCGACAAAAGTAGCTAGCACGAAACAACCATACAAAACACCACGTTTCGTCGTGTAATTCATATATATATTGTATCTTACTTCTGTCTGCTACTGGCGTGCTCTATACACACGTATTATTTGACACAACGAAAGCCGATCCCAACTCCCGACTGTGAAGGTAAGGTGTGTGTCTGAGCGGTGTAGACACCAGCGTCACTCTTACTTTTATAATAACCACCACGAATTATTCCGAACGCCCCTTCGTTGTTTGACCAAAAATAATCTTCTCCCATCAACTCATTGGCTGTCGTCTCTGTCACCAGTGCCATCCCTTGACTATCGACTTGGGCTACATACCCAGAGACTGGTAAAGTGCGACCCAAGTACTGTCCATCTACTACATCACCAGCGACCCACTCCCAGACGTTCCCCACACCATCGTACACACCAACCGCTGACGTACAGTCAGTTCTCTGACCCGTCTTCTCTACCTCCCCATCCACGTTACAGGATATTTCTGGTGTACCGAGTACCCCGCGATACCACTCTTCACTTGAGGGAAGACGCTTGCCAGCTCGCGTACACGCGACTTCGGCTTGCTCTCTTGTGATATTTGTCCACGGCAGTGTGTCAGTTGTAGAAACTGCTTTACATGAGCTATTACTGACATTGCTTATTGTTTCTACTTCATTACGTACTAGAGGAAAAGGGCAGTTAGCATCAGCGCTTGCTTCGTAGGTATCTATACAACTAAAGGTTACTCCAGCTGGAACGAAGGTCATGCCATCTCTACAACTGTTTGTTTCTGAAGCCATAAAAAGTTGGGCGAGCAGTGTTTGGTTTTTGCCTGCTCCGGTATCACTCGCATCAATCCCAAAAGCCGTCAGTACGACCGCTCCACACATGATGAGGATGACTTTAGTGAATCTCATTATACGTAGTATACGTTAGCTACAGGGAATGTACGCAACGAAACCCGACCGCTTCGCTGGCATAAGACGGTAACGACGTACCGTAGAGACTATACACTCCGGCATCAGTTTTACTGCCATAGTAGCCACCCCGCATTAAGGCAAAGGTGCCCACTTCCTCACTCCATACATAGTCACTCTTAAACTGCTCACTTGGCGTAGTACTAGAAGTAAGCGGTATACCGCGAGGACTTATTTCTGAAACATAGCCTGAGTCAGGTAGCTTTGTACCATTGTACACACCATCTGTAACTTCCCCAGCGACCCACTCCCAGACGTTCCCCACTAAACCCTCTACTCCATAGACAGAACGACAACTCGAGTCACCTCGGCTTGGTACTTTTGCACCATCTACATTGCAAGGCAATGAGTCTGGTGTACCGAGTGAGGCTGTAAACCATTCTTCAGGCGTCGGTAACCGCATGTGTCGTTTTGCGCAAAAAAGCTGTGCTTGATGATAGGTGACGTAGGTGGCTGGCATGATGGCTTCGTTTGAGACCGTCATACAGTCACTTCGTTCAACATTCACCTGGGACTCAGAGATACTTTTTGACGCAGTATACGGGCATGAGTCATTAAAACTATTTTCATACTCATCAACACAAAAAACTTCCCCACCCTCGTCAATCAAAATAGTTCCTGGTAGACAAGAATCAGAAGTAAGTTCTGTCGCCAAGCGAGACAGCGCACTCTGCGACCCTCTTAGAGTATCTGTTGCGTCAATTGAAATACTGGTAAGCGCAATCACTCCAACCAGCACAAGTAAACCCCGACCAAAGGTAAGCATATGCTTCATATATAAGTAAGTATACAAATAAGACCTAGCGTACCTCTATGTCTTGTACACAGCGAAAACCAATACCAGCAGTAGCCAGCGAGAGCTGAGCGGTCGTGTTGATAGCAAACAATCCTCCATCTTCCCCACTCCCATAAAATCCTCCCCTGATTATGCCCGTTGTACCAGGACCACTTGTAATAGCGTAATCATTTCCATAGGATGGACTCTTAGAAAAGTCGGTCTCAGTTACTACCCCTTCACTATCAACCGCTGTTACGTAGCCGTTTTCGGGTAGGAGTCTTCCCTCATACGTACCAGAGGCAACTGTGGCTTCTACCCACTCCCATAAATTCCCCACCCCGTCATATACACCAAGCGGAGTGACGCAATTACTCTCACCTGTTTTAAGCGGGGCTGTTTTGCTATAGACACAAGTTGTCTCGTCTTGTACACCCAAACTGTAGCGATACCATTCACTGGCTGTTGGTAACCGTTTACCCGCTCGCGCACACAACTGTTGAGCGGTCGTAAATGAAACGTATTGCCAAGGATCACGGTTTGCTGAGGACTCTGGTTTACAGGTGCGATTGGCTAAACTCTCTTCCGTCTGTGAGTGTGAATTAATTTTTTGGTACGGACACTCTGGTGATGGTACTGCTTCAAAAGCATCAACACAGATTGTTCTCTCTTTAACCTGCAACTTAACCTCTCCAGCACCACACACTGAAACTACTCCCGTAGTAACGTTTCCGAGCAAAGACGTTGAACGTACCACAATAAAGTCACTAGCCTCGAGACTGACCGTAGTCAGCACTATTGCCGCCAAAGCAATGAGTGCGCCTTTAAGTTGCTTGTTCATACTGAGACACCGCCCGGGCGCGCAGGTAGTCAAGAATATAGTTGAGAATAATCAAAACTAAGATAATAAAAAGTATGGCGCTCAAAATAAACGTCGACGTATCTGTGCTCCCTCCCGAACCGACATCCACATTGATTTCTCGTTCGCTCAGAGCTTTTTCACGAGCATCAAGTTCGGTTTTTTGCTTAGTAAGTTCTGCGGTTATAACATTTAACTCGTTTGGTTCGACTCCAGCATAGATCCCAATTGCATTGGCTAAGTAGGTACCGGCGTTCTGTGATAGTTCTTTAGTAACCGGAGCCAAGAAACCACTTACAAACAAAAGCACGAGAGTTAGTGTCAGTGCACTCACCCGTAATATGGTGTGATAGAGTGAATCTTTCATATATATGTAGTATACCAAGTCGATGCTACAAGACCAATCTGCAGTGTACCTAGGCAAACAGCACCAGAAGAAGGATCAAGAAGAGCGCGGTCACCGTGAGCATAGAAATAAAAACCAAAAGAAAAGCTGACGCACCAGGACCCTGCCTACGAGCTGAAGCAATTCTTCGCGAGGCACCAGCTACCATCCGTAGTTGACTCCGCACATACATTTTTACACTTATGTATACGATCAAAAGTAGCACAGCCAGTACGCCTCCCGCTGGCAAAATAATATTTATCGGTAACACCCAGAACGTAACCGTGTTGGACATCGTCTGTTGTTGTCCTTGGGGACCATAGATAAGACTAAGGTTGGCCTTATACCGACCAAAACCTTGTCCTTCTCCCGTCCAATTTATCGTAAATTCTCGCGTCTGTTTTGGGAACACACCAGCTTGTGACTCATTAAACGTGAGCGTATCAACTCTCTGACCAAACATGTTATAAACCTCAAGCGGTCCAAACGGACGAATAAGCGTGTTTCCGCTGTTTTCGACGCGGGCATTAAAATCAACATTTAAATTGCCATATATGTAGTTTCCAGTAGAAAACGAACGAATCGTTCCCTGTTCGAGCACGTCGCCTGCAATCCGGATACTAATAATGTTACCTACGTCGTACCCAACCGCTGCTCCTGACTCTCGCATTTTAGGTGGAACCAAAGAAGTAAACACACCACCAAAGTGACTACCCGGTGTAGCGTCAGTCGGGACATTAATCGTTACGGTCACAATCTTGTCAGCTCCTGGAGCAACCAAAATTTCTTCAGCTCCTAGAGTAACCCACTGTGATATCTCAAAACCGGTAAGCTCAAGAGACTCATCAGCAAAGATAGGTGCTCCGTTGTCGCCGGCTCCCACTATGTCACGAACAGATAAGTAGTAGGTCTGTTCAAACTCACTAAGGTTAGTAACTGAGATATCAAAAATCAACTGCTCACCAGGGTCAGCCGTCTCTTCAACCAAAGCCGGTTTTATAGAGATTCCGGTTTCACCTTGCGCAAACGAAAACGTGGTCAGAGCGAAGAAAAGTAAGGTAGAAACTACAGCAATAAAACCAAGGCGAGTTGAAACTTTCGACATATACATTAGGTTAGAATAATTTATTCATTCTAGCACTAAGCAGGTACTAATTGCGTATGTAGATGTACATAAATACAACAAAAGCCCCTTGTGGGGCTTTTGTTGTACTTAAACGTTTTGGTTAAAACGTAGGAGTAGCGATGTAGGTAAGTGTTGTGTTGTAGTCATCAGCCGCTTCCTGGAGGGCAGTGATCTGAATCTTATACAGCACATCAACGAGACCGGCATTTTGCGTAAGTCCATCAGATGGACCATCGTGGTCAAAGATAAGACGTGGTGTTGTACTGGCAGCTACGAAGTCGTTAGCTGCAAACGCTCCTCCCGTTAGGTTGGCATCGTTTGTAGTAAGACCCCAGTGCCCCCAAGTATTTTCATCACTAATGCTTGGAATTGGAGCAGACCATGGTGACGGGGTATTCTCATATGAACCCATCTCAAAAGCGTCAATGTCAGATCCGTTAGAAGAGAGTAAGTTTTGATCTTGTTCAACAGTTACTACGAAGCCTCGGTCGGCATTGGTAGTTACCGTTAGACGTTGAGCAATTGCTTGTGGTACTCCAGCAACGAGAGTTCCGAAAGGAATAGTTGTGGTAGAACCAGTAATGGTTGACGCTTCACTGTTAACTGAAGTACCAGTAGCCATTCCACCGATAGTGAAGGTAAACTGTGTCGCTACGTTGGCTGTTACAAGAACGTTGTCAACAATAGCAACTTGTGTTTCTCCTCGGTCAACCGGAGTAGTGATTATGAACTCATATGAAGCAATCACAGCAGGGTTGATGACAATACCTTCAGCAACTTCAACACTGATTGTTTCTCCTGCCACTGCAACAACTCCGTCAAAAGTTACTACCTGACCAGTTGAGTCAAAGTTGCCAATAGTTTCGGCAGCTCCTCCGTCAACACGTACTACTAGGTCCCCGCTCACTAGGTCAGTCACACTAGCGAATCCCGTTGGAAAGGTAATGACAATGTCATCTCCTGCTCCGAGCGATGAGGCTGCGGGAATTGTAAATTCAATAAAGTGACCCGAAAATGCACTTGGATCTGAGTCAGTAAGAGTGTTACTGACAAAGGTGAGGTTAGCTGCTTGTGCAAAGTGATTGAAGCCGATGGCCCACATCACTAGTGCAATTGCAAGAAGTGTCGCGATCACTTGACTTGCAGAGCTAGCTCGATTAGATAATACGAACATGTTCTTTTTGTATTTAATTTGTAAATAACTTGATGTCTCGCGAAAACAATACGCGCGTCATCTGCTCGGCTTATAGACAGCGTGGAGAAGAAATATTTTGGTGATATAAAACTTGAGCCTTACATCAAAACGTTTCTATACTGTCTATCCCGATCTACATATAGTATATAAAGACATTGTGTTTTTGTCTTATGTATTGTGTTGATAAGTGTCTTTTTCTTATCACAAATTCCGGTTCAATTAGTAAACCATTTGAAGGCTTATGTATGGTCACCGCTAATTACTGTCTTTAAAGGTACATATCAGACACGTAATTCTGTGTCTTTTTGACTCATAGACACTTATTTTGCCTGTACCCTGGGGATATCGCTCCACCGTGTCGTATAGGCTTGAGAACGTAGCTTAGCGCTCACGTAACCATTTTTGGTTCGAACCGAAGCGAGCCTCAGACTCTCTGCTCCAAACTTACTGTTGAGACTATCAGTGAGTTCATCAAGTACGCTATCTGCCTCAGCTGACTCTTCACCAAATAAACTAGTCGGTACAAATCGTTTGAGCATGACACTATTTAGTACTACTCCGGCTTTTTTGTACGGAATTTCTGAATCATATAACTCCTCAACGGCGTTAAGAGCCTGCTTGGTAAGGGTACTTGTTTTATTCGTCGGGACAGGCAGAACTATCTCTTTGACGCCTCCCCGGTGGCCAAAATCGCTGAACCGACTGGCTCGGAGATACACAATCATTTTAAGAGCCACGAGGTCTTCTTGCCGAAGCTTATGGGCACATTCAGCCACGTGAAAAGAGATAGCACTCGCAAGCTCTGATTGGTTTTGGATTACTTTGGCAAACGAACGAGAGCTCGTGATACTTTGCCTCGCTTCTTGCACACCAGCTTCTACCGGTAGCACCGATACCCCACTGAGTTCAGCGACAATCCGTTCCCCGACCACGCCAAACAGCTTCCGTATCTCGCTTCGGGGTACCTGAAGTAGCTCAGCGACAGTTTTTATCTCTAAGCTACGCAACTTAGTCGTGGTTTGGCGACCAATCCCCCACACCTCGCCACATAAAACAGTATTTTGCACGACACCCCAGTCCTGGTTGTTCAAAATACACACCCCAGTTCCCTTCTTAGCTCGTTTACTGGCCTGCTTCGCAATAGTTTTCGTGCTCGCCACACCAATGGAGACCGGAATACCTGTTACGTGTATAATCCGATTTCTGATACCAAGTAGCTCCGCCTCAGTAATTGAGTCTGACATCGTAAAGAATGACTCATCAATCGAGTATTTTTCGATTGCGCCCACCTCATCCTTGAGTGCCTGCATCACCCTCGCTGAAACATCACGGTATAAGGTGAAGTTAGAAGAAAAGAATACTGCCCCAGCTTTACTCGCAATATCCTTGATTTGAAAATACGGCACCCCCATCGGGATACCCAAATCTTTGATTTCTTGACTGCGCGCCACGACACAACCATCGTTTGAAGACAGTACCGCGACTGGCTTCGTCCGTAAATCAGGCCGAAAAAGCCGTTCGCACGACACAAAAAAGTTATTGCAGTCGAGGATTCCAATCATACAGGTTGCATTGACAAGTAGTATGACATGAAGTTTACTAGCTGTGAAAACAGTACCAAAGGGAGCCCTGTGATGTTTGAAAGCAATCCTCCGACGTTCCAAGAACTTGTCACGAAAGCTGGGTTTGATGATAGCGTTTTCAAAACCAAATTGCTTAACCCAATAAAGTTACTAGAACTTGAAGATTTATATAGCAGAGAGAACCTTTTTCTGACTCTCATAGAGGGTGGTCGTTGGTACAACGTCAAAAAAACCCCAAAGATGCTCGAACCAAGCCTGAGTTTCAGATGTTCAGTACCGGCACCACTGGTACCACTTGCTATGCTCATGTATGTGTTTAGTGGTACGTATCGAGACGAAATATGGAAGTACATATTTTTAACTGCGCTCGGTAGATACCCTGTGAGAAAGCTACGCTTAGTTGTAGACACTGCTGTATATCTAAGTTTTACCAAAATACTCCTCATGTATCATTTGGAAGCAAGTGCTGGAGTAATTTCTCTAAAGGAGGTGCATGAAACGAGCGACATTGAGTGGGACATGGACACAAACACACTAGTCGGACTGAAACGACTCGAGGCCGTCCCCTAAGGGACGGCCTCTGTTTAGTTAAAGTGGGAGTTTAGGTTAGAACAAATCCCAAATGTCTTGATCCTCCTCACCGTCAATCTTGAAGAAAGCGACACCACGGAGGTCATACTTTTCAGCCATTTTAAGTTTATCTTCCGCGGCAATTGCATCTCCGTGAGTGATAAAGCGAACTGAAACCTCCATCTTGGTCATGTTACTGAAGAGAAGTGCCTTAGCGGCTGCTTCATATCCTTTTGGAGTACCCGCTGGAGTTGGGAGGGCATTGAGTATCTTAAATGCTGAATCTTCAGGGAAATAGCTCAGGACAGCCTCACCACCTACACTGCGTCCAATTGGTACCTTGTACACACTCTTAGAAAGCTCAAGAATGCGCGGATGATTGAGCGCTGCTATCGACTTATAGTCTCTAAACCAGTCTGGAGCTACCGTAACGTCCCAAGCGCGACCATAGGTTGGTACCCCAAGCAGTACCTTATCTTCAGGGAAATCTTCAAGGGCCAATTTGACCACTTTTTCTACCCACTCCTTGTCAGCATTGGGTGCATACGGGAGGCCGGTTCGCTTAGCATTTAGAGTAAGGTCAGCTCGTTGCTGGTCGTAGGTCATGAGCTCAATCCGGTCACAGTACTTCGCTATCGCTTTGTAGTCGTTGGCGTAGGTAAGAGGCTTCGGTACCACTTTATAGAGGTCCTTGGCTGGTGTCCTGGCCTCAATCGCGCAGGTAAGGAGCTTTCCGTCTAGTTCAGCCCGTAATTCCTTCAAAAAGGTAGAGAAATGATTGATTGTCTTTGGTTGCTTCTGCTCGTAGTCGATGTTGATACCATCAAAGTCGCCATCCTCAACAATTTCTACAATTTCCTTAATATGGGCCGTGCGTCGTTTCTTATCACTCAAAATGTAATCAATTTGCACGCCATCAAACCAGGCAATTGAAGGGATTATCTCTACATCCTCTTTCTTAGCAAGCTTAAAGAAGTTTTTCCAGTGTCGCTCATCGAGATTAGCTTTATCAGCTATCTCAGCGTTCATCCCTTCCACTTCAAACACAAACGGATACACGGTATCAAGGGTCTTTATCTGGCGGGTAGCACTCTTTAATCCTTCTGTGTCAGTCCACCACGGAAGCCAGCCAGCTACCTCAAGTTCGCTACTTGAGCGACTTGACGAGGTGCTATCCTCTTCATCGTCCTGCTCATCTTCATCACTCTTGTCTACCGTTTCTGAAGCACTTTCTTTTTGTTTGTTATAGTCTTTGATAGAAATAGCAGAAGCGGAAAGTGGCAACAAAGCAAATAACACACTCATTAGTAGTAAAACGAATAATCCCTCAGTGGCAACACGCGAACGTGCCAGCGCCTTAGTTTGCGTACTCATGTTTCCTTAGACGTTGTTACTTATAACTTCTTACACTTTACCATGGAGTATTTTTTCGAGATATAGTGCTCTGTATAGAATGGTGTAGTAACTAAACAACAGATTCAGGTGAGTGTACACCAACTATAAAAAGATTTGATTCTAAGTCAGTTACCACTAAAACTGTCGGACACTCCCAACTACTACACCCCACACAAAACATTCCTCTTCTTCACTTACCTTAATCGGAGCATATGAAGGGTTTTCAGACAGAAGCATCAGAATACCACGCTGGCTCGAAAGCCGTTTGACCACCAGCTCTCCATTCACGGCTGCCACCACTATTTTTCCATCACTGTGCTCTATAGCACGATCAACCACCAGTACGTCGTTATGAAATATACCTGCTCCCTCCATAGAATCACCCGACACCCGGACAAAGAACGTGCTGGCGGGGTGTTTTACCACTAAGTCATTGATATCAAGCACACGCTCCACTTGATCATCCCCCGGTGATGGAAAGCCAGCTTGCGGACGCGACGAAAATAGCGCAACTCTTTGCCGTTCAGTCGTCGAAACGTCTGCCTGGTGAACCTCCACCACTTTTAAGTCTGACTGGGTTTGTTTCATTAGCAAGTAGTATACCCCGCATGAGTACCTACACGCAAAACGAGCGCCGAAGCGCTCGTTTTGTGTGTAGAGTGAAGTGTTACGCTATCAACACCCCAGCAGTGACAAAGATATGGAGAGACCACAGTCCGGCCATCACCACGAGCAACGAGAGACTATAGGCTATCTGAACTGGTTGTTGCTTGCGCATTTCGACGAGTACTGAGGTGGTCAGGGCACCAATCACAAAGAGCGCAATAATAGTATAGAGAATCTGCAACACCGTGTTTGGTTGGGTCGCGAGCTGGTACGCATACGGCACCGTATCACCAGCTGTATTAAAGTCTGAACCAATTGTAGCTGGTACGCCACCGGTGGTGGTTGAAAGGTGATCTGAATACATCACAATACCAGTTTCAGTTGTTTCTACTCCTGCCAATGTCGTGTCGACTACAACTTCAGTCTCAGAACCACTCGCGAGAGCAAAAAACGCTTCGATGTTGCCTACATAGCCCGCTGCTTGGAAACGTTGTTCTTGGCTACCCTGCGTTTCCATACCATAGAGTTCAAAGGTCACTACTTCTCCGTCCGTGAGCGTTACGTTGTAACTCGTATACTCTTCATCAGCCAGGTCAGGGTTTGGATCAATCCATTCAGACTCTATTGAGACAATGTCTTCAAGCGAAAACTGCCGTACCAGCGTTGTGGTCGTTACCTCAACTGGTTCAGCCGGTACAAGCACCACCTCTTCAGTTAGACTAACGGCTTCAGATGCTACGTCATCAGACGCGGGTACTTCTTCAACTACCGGAGGTGCTACCGGCACAATTGGAGCTGGTGCGGGGGCGGTTGCCGCCGCTACCGCCGGTTCAGCTGACGGCGTACCAAATAGTTGTACAACATACACTGTTTTGTACCCCTGATATGAACCCTCAGCAGTTCCAACTCCTATCTCACGATAGTTACCATTCATGATGTTTTCTCGGTGGGTCGGTGAGTTCATCCACGCGTCAACAACTTCACCTGAGTCAGTAAAGTGAATAGCGAGGTTTTCTCCAGCATGCACAAAGCTATAGTCAGCTTGCGCGAACCAGTGCCATGGGGAGACTCCGGTTGGGCTATAGTGTGAGAAGTACTCATTCTTCGCCATATCAAGTGCTTTGAGGCGGGCCGCTTCATCGAGCACACTACTTCTACGGAGTGGTGTGAGTGATGCGTCAGAGCGCTCGTCATTCGTGAGTTCTACAATAACTGCTGGTAAAACGGTACCTATCATCCAGTTAGAACTGGTCCACAAAAGTGACTGCAAGTTGGTGCCCAGAAAAGACAAAAACACCAAGAAAGTCATGGCTACGACGGCTTTTTTTTGGAGACTATGCGGAGCGAAGCTATTAGCTTCGTTTGGTATAAAAAAGTTTTTAAGCCAATTAATCATATGTATATTATAGCATGTTTACGTGAAAAAGTCAATGTTTTACAACGTTTATCTCAGTATACCCTACCACTCCGTAGTAAAACTACTTCTTTCTACAGAACAAGTATCGCTCTAGAGAGTTTCTGCTTCGGTTTCTTCTTCGCCGGTTGGTTCCTCAGCGAGCTTGGCAAACACAATTAGGTTATGGCTATAGCGCTGGGCACCCCGATTAAACGTTCCACTACACGTAATGAGTCTGAGTCCAGCGTGATCAATGTCGCCATACACTACTTGACTCGGGAAATCATTTTGCGATACTTTTTTAAGTTCAGTCACCACAAAACGAGCTGTACTACCGTCCTCACGGTCAATAAAAATCTCGTCGCCAGCAGTCAGTTGCCCCAGTGACCAAAAAACCGCCGGACCATCAACTGAATCAACATGACCAAGAATCACTGCCGGCCCAAGCTCCCCTGGCGTCGGCCCAAACTTGTACCACCCAACCTGCTCATACCCAACGGGTACTTCAACCGTTTTGTCTTCATTGAGTCCGAGTGCTTTTTCAAAAGTAGTATCAATATTAACCTTCGGAATACGGAGTCGGTTAGGACTCGATTCTGAAAGAATCGTACCTTGAATTGTTGTACTTGCGGTAACCGACTCTTCTATGGTATCTGGTGCCGGTGCCTCAGTTGAAGAGACTTTCAAAAAAAGCATTAGCGCGAGAAAAACTACCAAAAATACTGCTAGTTTAGCAAACAGCCATCGTGTACTCTGGTTCCCTTCGGTCTGTATACCCGCTTTCTTCATAATACTACTACCATAGCAGATTCACGGGTAATTATAAATGAGTCGAATTTTGAGCTATAAGATCAGACTAGCAATACAAAAATAGATGAGGAGGCTTGAAGTGTCACACAGTACCGTTGCAAAAGGACCACTGGCAAGTGCTGGGTCAAAGTTAAACTTTTTAAACGTATACGGCAAGGTCATCGCAATCAGCACAGACACACTCACGCCACATAAAATAGTCAGTGCGACAATAGTCCCTACCAAAAATGATGCAAACCAAAGCGATAGCACGATAAACATAATAGCGCTGAGTGACAGGGCAATCATGGCAGTTACTTTTAGCTCTCGGAAGATATAGCCTCGTATACTCAGCGTGTCGGGGAGAGCGAGTGAACGAATAAAAATGGTCTGTGACTGAGAGCCAACCGCATCAGCCATATAGACAACAAGCGGAATAAACGTAGCCAAAATAAGTAATTGTTCTAGGGTTGACTCAAAGGCCTCAATGACGAGTGCGGCTCCAATTCCTCCACCCAAGCCCATAATGAGCCACGGGATTCGCTTCTTAAAGTGAAGCCAAGCCGAACCAGTTCGGAGACTCGCGAGTGGGTCTTCAAAAATCACTGTTCCCGTATGATGCAGGGCGTCTTCAATTGACTCACTATGAAGAATGGAAAGAATGGTATCTGAAGACACTACTCCAAGAAACACACCAGAATCATCAACTACAGGCACCGCCTTGATACTATGCTTCAGGGCGAGAAACGCAATATGTTCTTGGTCGGTATCAGCGGTAACACTAAAAATTTTTTTAGTAGTTATTTGCTCTACCGTATACGTGTCACTACAGCATAGCAACTCTTTAATTGAGAGCACGCCAACCAGCTTTCTGGCCTCATCAACAAAGTAAATATAGTTGATTGTTTTGAACGTAAGCGCATCCTTACGTAAAACTTCTTCTACGTGTGAGAGCGATTCCGAAACTAAAAATACCGGCACCTGAGTAGCCATAATCTTGCCGGCTGTTTCGTGAGAAAAAACAGGAGTAATACTTGTAGCAACTGTATTCATTACGCTTTAGATTATCATTCTTTTAGTTCGGAGTGTACTAAGGGGTGAGCATAGACGAAAACCGCGCGACTAAAAGTCGCGCGGTTTTGTTTCCTGAACTAAGTAATTATTTCACTTTTCCAACTCGAACTGCATTGATAGCCAAAGCAGCGAGATACGGCTGTACTGGTGCTACTGGTGAAGTTCCACCAGCTCCCGTTGAAGCTGCACCAAGTGGTACGGCTGAAATTTGGTCACCGAGTACTACGCCTTGTGGAATTGAAGTACTGTCACCCAAGACTTCAGGCTCTGGCTCCTCATCTTCTTCTGGTTCGTCACGATTAACTCGTGTTCCCCCACCTCCGCCGCCTGATTGACGGTCGACTTCTACACTACATTGTACAGTTTCTTCAGTCTCTTCTTCTCCAACAAAACGGCTAGCGATAAGTGTAAAGGTTGTGTCAGTATCGATTGTAGTTTCAGCTGAACCATCTACCGCTACATCGCCTAAGTTAGTGATTGATACGTTTGAAGCATTTGTAGTCTCCCAAGTAAGGGTAAATTCTTCGCCACTACTGACTGAGTCTTCGCTTGTTGTAAGTGAACAGGTAAGGTCATCATTCCCTTCTTCTGGCTCGCGCTCATTTACAAACGTGCAGTTTAGCTCTGGAGCAGTATCTAGTACCTTAACTAATCTAGTAGTTAGTTGTTCATCGATTATTTCTCGATTGAAGAATCGACAGGCATTGTTCCCCTGCACATCAATCGCCTCACCAAAATCAGCACTATGATTTACATACACCCATCCTTCCTGTTCAACTTCATACACATACCATGGACCAAATTCTGGATCTACTTGTGTCGTAACACACCCGTCTTCACCAGTCGTCACAATAAATGAACCACCTTCTGAGTCAGAATCGTTGGTAACTTCAAATTCCCAACCTTCTACTCCTGCTTCTTGCGTATCAAGCTTACAGACAGTTAAGTCTACAGTTGAAGTTTCTGGTTCTGCTACCTTACAAAGCGACACACCATCGAGGAATGTTCCGCGAGAGTTTGGTGTTCCTTCATCAGTGAATGAAACGACGATGTTCTCTGTATCTGCTTCAAAAACAAGATAATCAGCCGTCCAATCTGTATCAGAACCTCCATTTGCACTATTGGTTGTATTTACATTTCCATCGCCAAGTGCAACTTCTACATTTAGTTCATTATCACTTTCTCCAGTATCTGGCCGAGCTGAGAAAAGCCATGACAACTTATACGTTGCTCCTTCTTCAACTGCTACTTTCTGAGAGATTTCAAGTGAAGCTGGTTCATCTTGGATTGAACCAGCTGGACCGTCAAAGTCACTATCAAGTTCAGCATACTGCTCACCTTCTTCTACTCCCCAACCAAATACAGAGCCCTTATGGATTTCAAGTTCTGGATCTGGAGCACTTTCACCACCATTTATCCATTCTACATTCCAGTTTGTTTCTGATTCGTCAAAAATGTCCCAACCTGCTGCATCAGTGACATTAGGGTCTTCAAAACCACCATTATCAATCAAGTTTGGTGTTTCAATTAAACACTCTGGTTCGTCTAAAACAACTTGAGCTGACGCTAAAGACGCCGGGAACGCACTAGTAAGGAGTGCGAGGGTTGCCAAAATCACGAGGGTGTTCTTGGCAGTTTGTTCTACTATTTTATAATTCATAACTCTAATTCATTTATCTACTATTTATATAAAATGTGACTTATAAAAGTCTCACATACGGTAAGTATATACCGCAATGGAGTTTTATTGTCTTGTCAATAATTATCCACAGTTGTGAATAACCGTATATTTACAATCTTGTCAAATTGCTTACTAGCTCCTTCTGACGAAACGACGTAAGTAGACTAAAAGAATCACTACTAAGAGTAGGCCCACACCGACCGGAACCAGTGTGCGATATGGTACGTAGCCAAAACCAAGGTTAAGTCCACCATCAGGTAAGAGGGATACTTGTGCTCCCTTAACGTCAGGCATAGGTACTACATCCACACCCGAGGTCGTTCCGACCCCTAAGACTGAACCAACCGGGACAAAATTGCTTGTGAAGTCAAACTCTACGACTCGCCCTACGGTAAAATCATCAATTGATTCCTCTCGACTAGCCGGCCGACACTCATAGCTACCAAGCGCCAAATCAGTCAGCGTCATACTGTGTGAGACGGTATCGGTATCTTCTTCTGGCACACTAAACACGTATCCAAAAAGCGGAGGGTTGGTACTAAGGGAAAACGGTCCGTCCTCAAGGTTGCCACAAATCAGATATGAGGAACTGTTCCGATTCGTATTCCACGTCACTGTCGCGCTTCCTGTACTTGGTTCTACCGCCACTACTCGTTCATTAAACAGGTCAAAACTACCACCTCCGCCGCCTCCACCACTACTTCTTTCTGGCTCTCCATCCGTCACCGTTTCACCTCCTTCAAAACCAATCACGAGGTCAAAGCCGAGCGTTTCGAGCTGGTATTCGTTACCTATCCCACTTGGCAATGAAGCCGTGAGGGTGTAGGTACGACTAGAACTATCAGCTATATCGCCCAGGGGTACCGGGGTAGCGGTAAAAAACTCCACAAAGGTACCCTCAAAAAAGCTATCACTTCCACTTGTTACCGTAAGTAACATCACCTCACTCAACCCACTACTGAAAGTGTTTGCCACTGACAGAAGTAGAGCTTCCGTTTCGGTACCGGTATTACTTACTTCGATAGTCCGACTCACACTATCACCGGGTACAATGTTGGCGCTCGAAAAAAGTGGCGTCGCTTCAAACACGACTGCCAAGTCGGCCGCGAGCGCACTTACAGGAAGCATAAGCCATAGCAATAACCCACAGAAAAGTCCTCCCCAGGTTGTTTTAAGAGTAGTTATCATGATGTTTCTTCAGGTGTAGGCTCTGGTTCAGGTGGTGCTTCAGCTTCTGGTACTTCTTCCTCAGGCTGTGCATCAACTTCCTCTACTTCCGGCAGGTCTTCATGAGCAGGCTCGACTGGTTCCTCCACAATTGGCGATTCAACTACTGTTGGCTCTAGAATACCCGCCTCAACTGGCTCAACTTCAACTATTTCTGGTTCATCAAGCAAGATACTCAGCTGAGTCAGTGGAAGTCCAGCGACCGAAGCGCGAGCACCGAGAGTATGCAAAGAATCCACGAGCGACATGTCAGCGGTCACGACAAGTTCTACCTCGGTCGTGTCGCGATACCCAGCGGTTTCTTGCGACATACTGGCTTGCCAGGCTTCAACCGAAAGCGTAATAGTGCAGGTAGCCCCCGTTTCGAAGTCATGTTGGGTTACGTCGTAGTCTAGCGTCAGTTGCCAGTCACCATAGTCAGTCAAACTGGCCGAATCAAGAGTGTCTGGGTGGCTACTGACTGAAAAAGCTTCCCATGAAGCGCTGAGCTTAAGCGCATCACAAAAGAGACCGTCACTACTGACTGCTTGACTAGTCAGTTCAAAAAATGACTCAGTACTGGCTTCAGTGGTGAGAATTGGAACTATCCTTACTTCAC
The DNA here is from genome assembly GCA_041742075.1 of Minisyncoccia bacterium. Taxonomy (GTDB): domain Bacteria; phylum Patescibacteriota; class Minisyncoccia; order Phycocordibacterales; family UBA918; genus OLB19. Next base: position 68,334 of record JBGSJJ010000005.1, on the reverse strand, counting down.
TAAGCGACACCCCCGGACCAACGGTGACTGGAGCGATAGGTGCAGGTGTTTCAAGAATCAGTTCAGTCGCGACAAAACCCTGAGCAGTTGACGTCTCAAGGTTCGTGAAAAAGCTCTCCGTCGTCACTGGTACACCAAGTACAGCCAGAATCGCCATCAGTGTGATGGATTTTTGCCATACTTGTTGTAGTGGTTGATACCTCATACTTTTTCTATTTCGTCTTCTTTACGATTTCGTACCGCTGACCAAATTGACCCAACTTCTTCAAACACAATCAGCCCGGCTGGCACACCGATAAGGAGCGCAAACCCGAGTGGTTGTCTGGCAAAATCGAGCAAATATCCGAGATATGGTATGTCTAAAATCACTTTACCGCGCACAGACTCAAGGCTCGTAACTGACTGGTCTTCACTATCGTTTGCATCACCTTTGGTAGTAAAGGCAATCTTTCCTTCCTGTAGTTGGTCAGCCACGATACGGTGCGTGGTTGGTAGACTGCCAGAACGCTCATCACCGTAGGTGATGATATCGCCCACAAGATAGCTCGCTTGCTCCCGTATCAGTACCACACTCCCAGTAGTAAGCGCCGGCTCCATTGAGCCTGACTGCACAATCCGCACTTCATATCCCGACAGAACCTGTGTCTGAATCAAAACTAAAAGCATACCGAAGACCAGCACAGACAGTGCCAGTAGATAGTAGCCGAGTTTTAAAAGTGTTTGCATAATGTACGAATAGACCCTGCTAGCCTAAGGAGTGCGAGCAAATGGTGTTTGCCCGCACAGAGTTAGACTACCAGTTCCTTAGAGATCTGGGGTTTCTTCAACCGCTTCGCAAGAGAATTCCTCGTTGTTTCGGGTTTGGACCGCGTAGAACTGAAGGTCAGCTAAAAGAGAGTCGGTCTGAGTTCGATTGATGTTTGGTACATCACCGTCACAGGTAAAGGTGTTACCGGTAACCGTAAGCGTACCAAGACACCACGCCAGGTTTACATACTTTGTCGCGCCGGGCTCAATCGGGTCTTCGGTCGAGTCACTGTCAGCAAACGTAATGTCTTCAAGGTCATTCATGTACGTTGGACCAAACATTGGTGAGAGATTGGCACCATTTTCGTCACTATACCAACCAGCTACCATCAGGTGTTCAGACAGCTCGCCAGCTGGGAGTACATCACCTGCTTCAAGTTCAGGATCATTAGTTAGGTTTTCATTATCTTCCTGGTTAGCCACAGTGAGACACATGTAGGCTTCGTTGTTTTCAACGTGGAGAGAAATAAGGTTGGTTCCAGAGTCTTGTGGCTTCACATCAGAGAAATTAAAGAACTTCTGGGTCGTGAGGTCAGTCGCCTCCCAAAGTTCACAGAATCCACCCTGAGTATCAGCGTAGGTGCTAACTGAACAGGTAATTGTTTTAACTGATACATCGTCGAGGTATCCGCCGTACGTGTTACTCAAAACAGTCCCTTGGTCACTAAAGATGATTTTGGTAGAAGTATCAGTTGCAATAAAGTCGTACGTGTACTGTGTCCACACAGTATTGCCCGTAGTATTGCCACCGGCGTTATTAACACCAACAACACCATCAATAATAGTGGTTGCACCACTTACCACCTGCACCTCATAACCAATCACGTTGTCGTTGTTGGGACGATTCGGTCGTGGTGAGTGCCAAAATGACAGTCGGTACTTTTGTCCGGCCACTGTGGTAAGAGTCTGGAACATCGTGGTTGAGTTATCACTATCGAGTTCAACATGCTGTGCTCCACTATGTGGTGCACCAGCTGCGTTTCGCTGAACTTCAATACCAGCCCCAGACTCAACACTCCAACCAAGGATACCGGTTGGAAACATCTGGTAGTTTGGATTATTCAACACAGGGTCTTCAAAACCACCATTAATAATGAGTTCATTTCCACTCGCGACACAGTTGTTTACACAACTTTCGCCGTTATAGCTGGCTTCCGCTTGGTCTACCGTGAGGTCGATAGCACCAGCGGTAAACACGTTTCCAGTTGAAACCTCTTCATCACTGAAAAACGCACCAGTACCACCCACTATAATGGCCAAAACAGCCAAGAGCATCACACTACTTCCAATAATTCGTTTCATATCGTTCGTTATAATTAGTAACTAATTTTCATCAGGCATTACTTAAGCCTTGACCCAGTTACTCCTCTCAAGTGTGAAGTAACTTTCGTCAAGACTAAATTATGCAACCCCTACATTTCGTTAGTTACTAGTTGTAAGTACTAAAGTGTCAAACAAGTAACCTGCACCAGAGGTGGCTGGAGCTGCTGTACCTGAAGTTCGGAATAGAAGTGAATCAACAGCAAACAGAGTATTTCCATTTCCTGATTGCTCTGAATCAAATCGATAATAGTCTTCCCAAGTAGTTCCTGTGTGCTCAAGTACACCATCAATGTAGACCTTAACAATATCGTTTCCAGGTCCATCTACAAAATCTAGAGTCATCTTTACAGTGTGAGAGATACTTCGATCAAGTGACGCTATCACAGTCGGGTTAAATGCTGTCGCAGTTGGTAGTGGTCCAGGGTTTGTAGCATCGAAGAATGTTACATCAATTCCCGCTGGTGTATCTGAAAAACGAAGGAAACTCATTCGTGACCCACTACCATCGTCTGGCGAAACTGTTACCGCTAAGCCTGGTTGTTCAGCAACTTGCATTGAAGAAATTTCGAATTCCGCCTCAAATCGTTTTGCCGGAGCTACTCCTGTCTCCCCAGCTCCTATAGCAAGCTCAGGTGAGAAGGTCTGATCTCCAAAACTGCCACTCGTAACTGCATTTGAAATACGAAGTGACTGCAACCCTTCAATCGCAGGATTGTTTACAACCGCAGCATCGAATGGACCTGTTTTTTCCCAATTATCTTGTGTGTTAATGTTTCCAACTGCGAATGTATTTGGTTCAAAACCTGTCGCATAACTAGCTAAAACATCTGGTTCAACCTCTTCATTCAAGCTAGAACAGTCGAAATCTTCATTGTTTCGGGTCTGCACAGCGTAGAACTTCACGTCAGCTGTAAGCTGATCTGTCTGAGCCATGTTATACACAGCATCTTCGTCAAGCACACAGTTTAGCCCGTCAAATTCTCCGAAACAGTAGTCAATTTCTGCAGGAATAGAGTTATTGTTAACAACCTCACCAACAGTCTGCCAGAGACCACTGATAGCTTCAAGGGTGCCTGTTTCATCACCAAACTTGAAACTAAGAAATTGTCCCAGTTCACCCTCACCAACTCCGGGTGAGTCATCACCAGCGTCTTCTTCCGGGTCATTAGTCGCGTTGTCATTGTTTCCAGTCTCTTCCACCATGGCACAGACATAAGCTGGGTTTGAATCATTTTGGATTGTATAGGTAACAGTTCCAGTATCAAGTGGCTTAAGGTCAGCAAAAGAAAACGTGAAGCTTTCTTCAGATACTTCAAAACCAACTAGGTTTGGCTCAGCTGGTGAATGAGTAATGTTTAGAATCTCAACATCCACGTCACCGGCGGCAAACACGTTGCCGACAGACGCTTCTTGGTCACTAAAGAACGCGCCGGTTCCTCCTACCACCACGGCACCTACAAAGGCGAGCATACCGAGGCTCATGATTAATCGTTTTGTATTCATAGTAATGTATTTACTTAGTAGTAATTAATAATGCCCAAATGACTACCCAAAACTCTTCGCGAGGGTACAAAAAAGCGCACATAAAATGTGCGCATTTTTGTCCCCTAGCAATAGTGGCCGCAAGTAGTCATCATGGAATAGTACAATCATACGTTGCTCACACAGTTGCACAAGGTTGACAGAACCGTCTTCTGTCCTCGTATATAATACATAGTGATTGATTAGGCCACTTTCAAGGCAAAAGGCCCGCCAGCATAGAGCTGGCGGGCCTTTTGTTTAAAGCGTCATTCTACTTACGCAACCTTCTGTCGAACTGAGAAGAGAGCGAGTACGAGGATAAGGGCAAGCACCAGTGCCATTGCTTTGGCGTCTGATGCTGTTCCTCCGAAACCAGCGTTCGCTGCACCAAATGGCACAACAGACACTTGGTCACCAAGTACTTCTCCTTCTGGATTACCACCAAGGCCAGTTTCAGTATCTGATGAGTCAGACGAACCACCTGAGTTACGTCCTTCTAGTCGAGTTGAGGTGTTATCACCATCATCTGGAGTTGGTATAGTTGGAGGGATAGTTGGTGTATCGTCATTATCGCCATCTCCGTCACCTTCCCCGTCGCCATCTCCTTCACCGCGAACGCAGTTTACTGAGATATCGTCAACAAAGGTTCCGACTGAGTTATTTGTACCAGCATCACGGAAGGTAATGGTCATTGGAGCACCAGTTCCTTCAAAAGTAACTGAATCCCCTGTCCATACAGTCTGAGTACCGTTACCAGCTGCTGTATTAGTGTCTACTAGTACGTTGTTAACCAATACCTCAAGTACGTTTTCAGTACCGTTTTGGTCAGGTCGTGGTGAGAAGTCCCATGCGAGGTTGTAGTCTACACCGGCGAGTGTTGGCACAGTCTGTGAGATAGAAACTGATGCCGCTTCACCGTTGCCTCCACCTGGACCTTGCCAATCTGAATCAAGCTCTGCGTACTGCAGACCTTCAGCTGGTAGCCAACCATTTACTCCACCATGGAGTTCAAGTGAGGCTACTTCTGGAGCACCAGTTGGATTAATCCAACTTACCAACCACTCTAGAAGTGGCGTGCCTGAAGCAAATATTTGCCAGCCAGCGCCATCAGTTACATCGTTGGCTTCAAAACCACCGTTTGCAATGAGGTTTGTCTCTGGTTCGAGACAAACTGGTTCTGATGGCTCGATATGATTCCAAGCTACACAGTTATATGTCTCACCAACTTCAATACCGTCTACTCGGTCATAGTTGTCATAGTTCTTTACGTCTTTATGACAATAGATTTCAGCACTCACGTCGTCATTGTTGTTTTGCTGGTCTGGACCATAGGTAAATGGTAGGTGTCCGTCTTGAAGCACTTCACGAATCCAGATATACCCAGCATCACCTAAGTCTTCTTCAGTGAGGGTAAGTGTAGTCATACCATTTGCATCGGTTGGTCCAAAAGTTGTCCAACCTTCTGCTTCACCATAGAGTTCATTTCCATCAGAAATGTCATTGTCTGGGTTAGACTGATCGCCTTGTGGCAGTGTCCACTGGAATTTCCAGTCTGGTACAAGCTCACAACTTGGGTTCTCTGGGTCATTTACCCAGTCAAGTGCTGTGGTTGCGCCAACTGTGTTTTCTAGTTCCGCCCAGTTTGGTAGGTCAGTTTCGTCTGTACACACGATTTTGTGTGCGATAACTGTTGCTACCTCATCAATTTCCTTGTTTACCACGGTAAACTCGTTGTTTTCTTCACTGACAGTTACTTCACCAAGACCTGACTGATTAGTCCAACCGTCTTGCATCACTTCACCGATAGTGTATGAACCTGGAGTCACGTCACTGAAGGTAACGCAACCGTTTTTGTCAGTAATACCAGCGTATCCTTCAAAGATACTGACATTGAGTGAACCGGTATTATCACCATAGAACGTATCTTGTACCGCTACGTTTGCAGTACCAGTTGCTTGCGTAAACGCTTGCAGGTAAGTATGAGCACTGTTGTATGCTCCCCAGTCTCCGAGAAGACCGTTTACTGATAGCTCGAGAATATCTTCTCCGTAGCCATCAAAGCCGTTCATGTAAGTTGCCCAAGTATCTTCAGTTGAGTACTCAGCGTCAACAATGTTGAGCGGGCCTCGGTTATTGTCCCAAGTACCCATAGCCTTGGCTACGTATGACTTACCGCCACTTAAGACAGCTGTCGTGTCTACACCAGTACCATTCGTAGCTGGAACAACCACATCTTCTACCTTGTTGCCAAGGAGTGAGAGTGTCCATCCAGCTAGTTCGTTTTCCTTAGCGTCGTATTTACAGATAGTAACGTCTACTGGCTCTACTTCTTCTTCGTACGGTACATCACAGTTCTCATCTGAACCAGTGATAACGAGTTCGTACTTAAGACCAGCTGGATTACTCTTAGTAGTTCCATTTGCTTGTGCCCAGTTCTTTACGGTAACTGCGAGCGTGTTGTTGCCTTGGTCAATAAAGCCAGACAGGTCGTGCACGTCAGCCACAATAAAGTTCTTTTCAGTTGCGTCACTTCCCGCTGCGTCACCGTTAACCGCTACAGCGTAGCTGTTATCAGCGGCAATCGTGAGGACAGCTGAAGTAACTGGACCATTCCAACCAAAGGTCTTTTCAAAGGTCTGGATAGTCTCGTTTACTGGGTCAGCTACCGGGTCATCTCCCCAAATCCACGCACTTGGTGCTGCGACAATCGCATCCCAGTCATTGTGAATAAAGGTAACAAGTTTCGCGAACATAGCGCCAACGATGTTTGTTTCATCACTCACAATCGTTACTGAACAAACTGGTGCTTCCTCAGGAGGAACACACACTGTTTGGGTCGCCTTCACTGCGTCTAAGTCAAAGCCATCTGCATCGCTCGTGTGAAGCGCTGAATTACTAGTATCGGTAACTCGGACAAACTTAATCCATGCGAGGCCAGTTGAATCGAAGTCAAAGTTTGTAATTTTGCCAGCGTTTGTGTTGTTGGCAGTACCAACTGTTTCCCAGTCACTTCCGTCTTGACTTACTTCTACCAAGGCTGTTTCAGCTGGGTAGGTGCCATTAGTTGCTTCAAAGACAGTGATGTCGTTGCCTGCTACGTTTGGTACGTATGAGTCAAACTCAACCACGATTGAACCACCAAAGCCAAGTGCAAAGAAACCAGTACTGCCGTTCGCTACCCAGTCATTAGCGCCAAGCACCTTGCTTGGGTCAATTCGATCAGGATTAGTAATAGCTGAGCCATCCTTTCGCTTTTTCTGGTCTACGTCTTGGTAATCATTGGCGAAGTCACCATTTGGCTTATCTACACAGATTGGTGCTGCTTCGTTGGTGAAGGTACAGTTGTAGCCCTCTTCAGTATCTACAACAACTATATTAGTACGTGCTTCTGCACGTTTTCCAAAGAATTCACATGACTGTGATCCCTCCTCTCCTACTATATAGCCCCAATTAGCATCTACTTCTACTTGATCCCAGCCAGTCTTGACTGTTTCTGAGACTGTCCAAGGACCATTATTTGGATTTACTTCAAAGGTCGTACAGCCGTTTTCTCCAGTTACCTTCGTTACATCGTCTTCATCATCACCATTTGAGATGGTCATTTCCCAACCAGCAAGCTTGTTGCCTGCTTCGTCGAGCTTACACGCTTCTACTGTTTCGAGTTCAGGCACGTTCCAAGCTACACAGTGGTAGGTGTTGTCAGCTGAAACTGGTACCCATTCAAGGTTGTCAAAGTTAGCCGCATCGTTTGCGCAGTAGAGTTCTGCTGAAACTGGACCCCCTTGTTGACCAGTAAATGGAATGTAGCCTTCTTGCATCACTTCTCGAACTGAAACAGTTCGGTTTTGACCAAGTTCACTCATTTCGATAACCATTGTCGCTACTCCTCCGACTGTAGACACAGTATTTTCTTCGTCCCAACCATTCTCATCAAGTACACCATCATTATCTGGTGAGTTACCGTTACTGAGGCCACCAACCGCATATTGGAAATCCCAATCTTGCGCGAGGTAACATGATGGGTTTTCAGCCAAAAAGTTAGTTGCAGTATTGGCGTCAATGTTTGTGTACCCATCATTTGGAAGCAGTGCTTCGTCTTCACAGATGATCTTTGTCGCTTCAATCGTCACCTTTGGTACGTGTGGAGGTACATACGTGTTCGTGAAGGTACAAGTTACATCGTCTCCTTCTTCAAGGGTAACTTCGTAAATGTTTGAAAGAGCACCTTCTTTGTCACAAGTGAGTGACGTAAGCGTATAGTTTTCTTCAGAACCTTCTTCAGAAATTTCATATGCTACACCAGCCTCTATGAGGTATTCAGCCCCTTCTTCGTCTCCTTCAACTTCAAAGTCAAAGTTATCGTTTTCTCCGAGAGCGGTTGCCGACAAATTCCAGTCTTTAGCTTCAGCTTCTCCACCAACAACGTTCTTTACGAGGGTAAGCTTGGCTGTTTCTGGTACTTCACAGTCAGCCTTAAGGATGTCTGCCCCAGTCATACCTCCATACTCTGGATATTCAGTATCTAGGTTCTGGCCACCGTAATTATTTATCACTGGACCATCGTAGGTAGGGAAAATATCACCACCATGATTATGGTGCCCAAGCGCTATTTCAAACGCATACTTCTTTTGTAGTTGAAATGGACTGTCACCATTTGGAGTCGCGTGACAGAACTTCACTTTTTCAAGTCTTGGTGCGTTGTTGAAGGCCTCGGCTTCCGACACAAAAAAAGGCGCCGGAAAGGCACTCATCACTACTGCTAATAATGTTACAACGGCAAAGCAGCGCGCTGTAAATAGGTTGGTAAAAGTAAATATGTTCATAAGTAATACCTAATTATTAAATTGTCCGAAAATATCCCACACAGAGAGTTTTTTCGTATTGAACGGAATAGTACACCCCCCAGAAAAAATAGCAAGCATAGACCACGATTCTTGATTTTGGCAAGTGGTAGAGATTCCTAGCCAAAATAGCTCTCAAAACTCGGCTTTCGTGTATACTTATGCCTGTATGAAAACAAATATTTTTACGTTAATTGTACTGACCGTTATGTTAATGCCGGCTGGACAGGCGTTTGCTGACACGAGACAAAGCGCTACCAAGCTAACAGCTGATGCCGCCCTCTATACCATTACCTATGAGTTTCAGACGGGAGCAGAGCCCTATTACTTACCGATACTAGCAGAAAATGGCTTACCGTATGACGCAGACTCAAATAAGGTTGGGTACACAGCGGTCCAGAACGGTAAAATGTCTCCAACTGGCTACAAAAGTACGGGAATGGTGTTAAGTAGCTACGACATTGAAGACGGCTACTATGTGCTTCCGCCAATGACTAAGGGCTCATTTACTCTCGTAACAGCACTTGAACTACTCTCACTTTCTTCAGTGCGCACCGTTGGCCTTCAGATAACCAACCTGCCGTACTTCCGTTCTGAAGATAAAGATCGCTTGGTGGTGGCTGAAAATAACCTTCGATTATTCAACACCGCCAGTGTCGTCCTCGGGACAGTCAAGCTTACCGCTCCAACCACACCGAGCGTGATGAAATAGACAAAAATATGACTATGGAAAACACTTTCTTGACAGAAAGTATTTTTTCTAGCATTATACTGGCGTTATGCAGAAAAAAACTCCCTCTACACCTACTGATGCGGTCAGAATAAACAAATACCTGGCGGATAAAGGCGTGGCTTCACGTCGAGAAGTCGACGGCCTGATTGAAAAAGGCTTGGTTTTTGTTAATGGCCGAAAGGCGGTGATGGGCCAAAAAGTCACCCCCACAGACAAAGTAACCGTCGGTGACCTGGCTGGTGAAGCAAAAAAGCAGTATCTCGCCTATTACAAAGGACGTGGGATTATTACGCACTCCCCAACTGCTGAGGAAGTAGACATTAAAGCTCGTCTTAAGAAAGACTACGGGATTGAAGACGTCTATCCGGTTGGACGCCTCGACAAAGACTCAGAGGGACTGATGATTCTCACGAACGACGGCCGGGTAACTGCCCCGCTCCTTGACCCAGACGCTGGTCACGAGAAGGAATACCGCGTGGAAGTTGATAAACCGATTCGAGGCTCTTTTCTAAAAGAACTCGAGAAAGGGGTACGGATTGAACGCTATAAAACGAAGCCGGCCAAAGCGATTGCAAACCCCAAAAATAAACTAGTTTTTAACCTCACCCTCATCGAGGGAAAGAAACATCAAATCAGACGTATGTGTGCTGCCCTTGGGTATCAGGTCCAGACACTCAAGCGTGTGCGGATTATGAATGTCGAACTAGGTGCCCTGAAGCCCAACCAGTTCCGCAAACTCACCCCAGACGAACAAAAAGGCTTTTTCAAAGCCCTCGGTATAAAATAAAAGACCACTTAACGTGGTTCTTTTTAAATGAGAGCAGTTTTCTTTCTTTGAACATCAATACAGTGAATGAAACTTCCAAAATTTTCTGGATTATTTAGAAAAAACTTCAGAAGACTTTCTGCAGTTTCTTTATTAAACATATAGAGAAAACTCACCCTCCTTAACTCTGAATCCAACTTGGGATGAACAATGGCACAGACTTCTTTACTGTAACTTGAGGTCGCATAAAAATTTAAACTCAAGGCAATGACCAGCGCCCGAACTAAGATAGACATTTACTTTCTCCTCGATGAGAAGTCCCAGGTAAATTTAATCATGAAATTTAATTCTTGCATAGACAAATATAACTACTTACTGAAGTGAAATTATTTTTTATCTAAACCACCAAAAATGGCGGGGCTTGGGGCGAAGTACGAGGCATTTTTTATCTAGAATTTGCTGGCCGGTAAGCGTCCCACCGCGAAGCAGGTAGTTTTGGGTAAGGTTTTGTCCGGTACTCGTACCAACAGAGGGTACTATGTCAGCATCCTTTATCACCTTGCCTTTCATAACTACCGAGTACGGTAGTTTTATCTTTATAAACGGCACCAGGTGGCTATTTATAGCCTTACAGAAGGTGACAAACTTTGGTGTGTCAACCGGAACTGGTGGCGGAGGTGGAGGAGGTGGTTCATCTTCCTCTTCCTCTTCTTCTGGGTCTGGCGGGGGTGGAGGTGGAGGTGGAGGTGGAGGTTCTTCAACTAGGTCGAGTGTAACTGTGGTGGTAGTTTCAAGCAGTTCTCCCACAATAACTGCCCCAACGTATGGAAGCGTAAGTACTTCGACATTAGTATTTGAAAACAAACGAAGCGTATCGCCATCATTATTCCACTTGGCCGTACCGCCAAAGTGAGCGTTGCAGGGAGCTGTCGGTACGGTTGCGAGAGCCAGCTGGCAAACCCGAAGTGGCGTACCGGTAGTCAGGATTGTACTCGTCGGAAAGGTATACACCACTGAAGGCGAGGCCAAAGTATCTTCTATCCGCCAACCAGAGATATCTACGGTACCGGTCGCCATCAGCGTCAAACTAACGTATTCCGGGACACCAGTCGCCGGCCGAGGGAGTAGCTCCACCGCGAGTGTACCGGTAGAAGCTGAGGTATTCGCTGGCCAAAGAAAAAGTGTCGTAAGTAGCAGTAAAAGCCACAATTTTAAAGAATGAACCCGGTCACGAAATAAGAACATAGCATGTGCTTAGACCAATATCTATAATCGTACTGCTACAAACTATACTATGCATCTATGGGAGGTGCATAAGTTTTTAAAATATGAAAGCGCCACCCATGACAGGTGACGCAAAGAGTTAGGCGCGTTGTGTGTTTATTTTGCGCCATTGAAATCGCATATGCGGCGGAAGTGAATCACATGCTATGAAGTAATGAAGTAGGATTAAACCGATACTAATTGCAGAGTTTGCTGGTGGAATCAGTAGAGAAAATACAACTGTTCCAGTTATAAAATATAATCTCAAGTACATTTCAGCCGGAGACGCTCGCAAAGCGTTTCGAGTTGCCCTGAGTTTAACTCGATTACTAACTCTTTCAACTCGGATAAAAAACACAATCATCACGAGGCAGTGCAAAACCAGTTGCCTTAGATCTTTTACTTCATGCAAAATCTGATACTGACCCAGAGTGTAGGTAACTGAAATTGCTCCACCAAGCATAAACATAATTCTTCCAAACACCTTAGGTGAGAGGTTAGAGTAATACTCCACACAACTGGCAAGCTTCTGTAAACCAATCCGTGGAGTATCAAAAATAGCATCATCGACTGTACGAGCAGTATTTGTCACTGTTCATCCTCCAAGACATCCGATTCACACTATATAACAAATTTGTCAATTGGCAATAGCATACAACTTAAAGAAAGTGTTCCAAACTGAAAACCGGCAGTACCCATGGGTACTGCCGGTTTCTTGTAGCAAGAGGTGTTCGTCTTAGGTCCCCCGCTTTCGTTCACCTTCTTTGAGCTTTGACTTTCGAAGTCGGACGTTCTGTGGCGTCACTTCGAGAAACTCATCGTCTGCCATAATTTCGAGCCCCACTTCAATCGTAAGAAGCTTTGGTGGTACGAGTGTAATCGCGTCATCGCTCCCTGAAGCTCGCATGTTGGTAAGCTGTTTACCCTTAGTTGGGTTTACGGTCATTTCTTCACCCTTACTCGTGTTACCAATCACCATACCTTCATACACTTCAGCACCAGCACCGATGTAGAGCTGTCCACGGTCCTGAAGACCAAACAGTCCGAAAGCAAGCGCCTTGCCCTGCACCATCGAAATCATTGAGCCCACTACACGCTTCTGAATCTCTCCGGCGTATGGACGGAAGCCGAGCACACGTGAAGCCAAGATTCCTTCACCCTTCGTGTCCACAATAAACTGGTTCTTGTAGCCTAAGATACCGCGGGTTGGACCTTCAAAAGTGAGTCGCACCTGGTTTTCATGCGTTACCATGTTGGTCATAATGAAACCTCGGGTACCAAGTCGTTCAATCACTGCTCCTTGGTACTGTGACGGTACGTCGATAGTCACTTCTTCAAACGGCTCCATCTTGTGTCCGTCTTCTTCTTTAATAATTACGCGTGGTTGAGAAACCGCGAGCTCGTAGCCTTCTCGTCGCATGTTTTCAAGGAGAATAGAAATATGCATTTCACCGCGTCCGCGCACTTCAAAACTATCGCCGGACACAAAGTCTACTTGCAGACCAACGTTAATTTCAAGCTCCTTCTCGAGTCGTTCACGAATCTGCCTCGACGTCACAAACTTCCCTTCTCGTCCGGCAAACGGAGAACTGTTTGGCATAAACTGCAGTGCAATCGTTGGTTCGTCTACCTTAATAGCTGGGAGTGGCTCGGCTGTCTCACTGTCGGTAAGCGTGTCACCGATGTTGATGTCAGCAAAACCGGCAATCATCACAATATCGCCGGCAAATGCTTCTGGTGCCTCGACTTTAGAAATACCTTTGAAGGTTGAAAGCTTCACCACCTTTCCCTTTCGCGTTGGCTCTTCCTCATGCTTCATGAGAAGTTGGGCGCCAGCGAGAATTTTTCCTTCGTAAATACGCGCGACGGCGAGACGTCCAAGGAAACTATCATACCCAAGGTTAAACACCTGCGCGCGGAGAGCTTCACCCTCTACATACGCTCGAGCCGGTGGAACCTTTTCAAGAATCACGTCCATGAGTGGCGAAAGATCCTTCAGTTCATCTTCCATCTTTCGCTTAGCAACACCCTCGCGACCAATCGCATACACTGGCGTAAAGTCGCACTGTTCATCAGTCGCACCAAGTTCCAAAAAGAGTTCAAGTACTTGCTCTTCACACTTTTCTGGATCAGCGGCTGGCTTGTCGATTTTATTTATGACTACAATTGGCTTGAGGCCAAGTTCGATAGACTTCTTAAGCACAAAGCGAGTTTGTGGCATTGGTCCTTCCTGCGCGTCTACCACCAAAAGTACACAGTCGATAGAGCGAAGAACACGTTCTACCTCAGAACCGAAGTCGGCGTGACCTGGTGTATCCACAATGTTGATTTTGGTACCCTTGTACTCAATTGAGGTGTTTTTTGCGTAAATTGTAATACCACGCTCTTGCTCAAGCGCGTTACTGTCCATAGACGCATTCTTCTCACGCGCTCCTGTCTGCTCCATCAGAGCATCAGTGAGGGTGGTCTTGCCATGGTCTACGTGGGCGATAATTGCAATATTACGAATTTCTTGTGACATACAGGGTTTTATAAATTAAAAAGGAGTGCTGGAGTGAGCACTCAAATGCCCCGACATCATACTACAAAATCACTTTTTGTCGAGCAGTTCTATCTTTTCTAGCCGTGATAACTTCTTTAAAGCCGCCTCACGTACTCCCGCTTCACTCCGACTTTTAAACCGTTCACTATAGACCACCGTAACCGGGCGACGCATTCTGGTGTACTTGGCGCCGACTTTAGCCGTATTGTGCTCCTTCTCGCGACGGACAAGGTCAGTCGTTATACCGGTATACAGCGAATCATCCGCACAGCGAAGCACGTACACAAACCAAGGCTTTACGGGAGTTTTTTTTACCACGGTGCGTAACCTACCAAAGCACTAAACGCAAAGTAGTAAAAGATAACTCCGGCAATGACAATAACTAATAGTTTAAGCATATTTTTTTCGATACCACCAAAGCCCGATTGCAAGTAGGACAAGTGGTATATACACCAGGGGCGACAAAATCATCCAGACTATCGGCGAGCCGTTACTTTGTTTTATATGATAGACCTGAGCGAGGTTCTTAAAGTAATTATAGCCAGAAAGACTACCACCAGTACCATAGGTGAGCACATAGGGACCGAGATTGTCCGGGCTATGCACTTCTATAATATAGACCCCACTATCAAGACTCCCGTTAAATTCTGCCCCGCGCACATACCGGTCAGCGGTGATCCAGTCCGTAAAAGGATCCCACGAGGCCGTTTCGGCTTTTAGCCGCGCGACTTCATCTACCCCACGTGTTGCTTGCTTCACAATAATCGCTCCTTTTGTCTGTGCTTCAGCTCCCCCGCGAGCTGGTACCAGTACTTGCAGTTTCACTTCTTTGGTCTCATCCAAGTACAGCATGAAGGTGTGGGGCGCGTCGTCCAAGGTACCAAAATACCACATGCCAGGCTTCTCATGGTCTATCACCACTAAGTCGGTACTCGACTGAGGCGACACAAACTCTGCTCCCCAGACTGGGAATGCCCACATAAGGATGAGTAAAGGAAGGAACGTGCAAGCGTACCATTTCATATCTTCTATTCTATCACTTTATTCTTCAAAAAGGGCTTCAAGCACCTCCTGCAGTTCACTTGTCTTATCAAAGTCAGTCCGACAAGTATCAAGCGTATAGGTGTCAGCCCCATTGGTAATCATGTACCGATACTCATTACTCTCCACCTGTGCACAATCCTCACGATCACTCGTGGCGGCATACGCTTCAAGTGTTGCCTCTCTTACTGCGTTCTTTACAAGACGCATATCAGCAGAGGTGAGTTCTATCTCTACCAGAATATCTTCTTCATCCAGTGGTACTCCTGGCAAAGCGCGCAACATACCTCTAGCATCTAGTTCATAGGTTGGACAGGTAAGACCAGACTGAAGACAGGCACCGTACTGCGTGGCCTGGATATTGAAGTCGTTATCTTTTGAACTTGACCTAAGGTCTGGCACTATACCGTCACTATACGCTGGTGCAAACACTGTTACGTACAGGTACGCGCCAGTAAAAAAGCCGAAAAGAAACGTGGCTACAATCAGTTGTTTTTGAGGTTTGGTCGCTAATTCCATACTATAAGTATACCAGTATTTTCATAGCCCATAAAAATACGGTATGATGCAGTGCTAAACATTGGAGGGTTCGCATAGTGGATGAATATGTATGGGGTACATATTCATCCGAGTGAAGCGAGGAGGACTAGTCAACTAGACCACTATCGAATCCTACAGTTAGGTTTAATAAATTGGAGGGTTCGCATAGTGGTCTAGTGCGCCGCCTTGGAAAGGCGGTATTGGGGTAACCTGATCGGGGGTTCAAATCCCCCACCCTCCGCGAGTAAGTGCAACGAACGAGTGGAGGGTGGGTGGCAGGATTTTGAAAAAATCCGTTGCCAGGATTTGAAAAGCGGTTTGAGATATTTTAAGAACAAAGTGAATTAAAATATCCAAACGCTGCACAGATTCTGTAAGAATCGAATCCCCCCCTTTGCACCTCCACTAAATATACTCGACTATTTAAGAGTTATACTAAATTATATGGAATTAATTAAAGAAATTACTGATGCATCACTTGGCATTGGTACTAATGAGTATTTTGACAAACCATACAAACTTAGAAAAGCTGCTCGAGCAATTTTGTTCAATGATCAAAATCAGATTTCTTTCCAACATATCTCAAAGCTTAACCACTACAAACTCCCTGGCGGTGGAATTGAGCACGGTGAAAATATCGAAACTACGCTCAGACGTGAAGTTCTGGAGGAGGCTGGTTGTGATTGTAATGTAGTGAATGAAATAGGTGTAACAATTGAGTATAGAAATCAAATTAATCTCCTTCAAGTCTCATACTGCTTTGAAGCTAAGGTTGTTGGTGACATACACGAGACACAGCTTGAAGAGGGAGAAAAAGAAATTGGTCTTATACCGCTATGGGTATCGCTCGACAACGCAATTTCATTACTTAGAGAAAGTAAACCAACTGACTACATAGGTACATTTATTGTTGCACGTGACCTTTTGTTTCTTGAGACATTCACCAAAATTAAAAGCTCCGAAATTCACAGCAAGTTTTTACCAAAGACTTAAACTGACTCGGCATCCACTACTCCACCCTCCTTCGTGAAAATAATTGAGCCAGAATCGTAGGGTATCTGAAGGACCAAGTCGCCGGCTTCGGTAAAGAAAAATTCCATTGGGTCAATGAGTGACCTCGTCAGGTCAGTTTCGTTCGTTTCCGCACAGGCCATCTCGGTACCGCCAAGTGAGGATATTTTTACACTTGTTAGAGTGGCTGTATACATACCGGAAAAGCTATTGCAGTCAGTTTTTAGACGTACGGTACCGTCTTTAGCAAACGAGAGTATAAACGCGCCTGGTGTAGACGGCTCAAGGACCCTCCCATCATTAATCTCGGTTTTACTCCAAACCCAGTTTGAAGCAGTCAACCGTTCATCGACTTCAGCAGTAGTGGTTGAAGTTTCTGGCTCAACTACCGGAGGCGCTTCCCCTTCTATACCCGTGAAGATTTCTATATCGTTTTTATAAATAGTAACTTGAGAGCCCTTATTCCAAACTGCCACATTAGCCTCCTTATTTTCATACTTTGCACCAGAAGCACTTTCTACTTGAGTAAGAATTATTCCGTCTAAGTCACTGCCAACGAACTTAGCCAGTTCCTCTGCAAAAATAATTTCAAAGGTAACTGATGGATCATACTCGGCATAAAACACCGTACTTTCACCAATCACCTCTTCCGTTGCTACTTGAGCAATTTCAGCGTCTTTTTTGTTTGTATTACCAACCACAACTGCAATACCGATTAGCACGAAGGTAATCACTATCGCAATGACAAGGTTTTTATTCATGTCTTTATTATCGCAAATATTTTACCTATATTCACTAGGTAGGACTGCTTTTAGAGACTCATCTCACGTAGTTTCGCAATACGGAGTTCAGCTGGTGGGTGGGTTTGAAACAAACCACCAATCCGAGACCCAATCGAGCGCTTATGCGTATCTTCATACGGGTCAGCAATAAACAAGTGGGCCGTGGCGTGTGATGCATGCTTCATCTGGATGTTACTCCCGCTTATCTTCTCAAGCGCCGAAGCTAAGCCCTCCGGGTAGCGAGTAGTGAGAGCGGCCGTGGCGTCAGCTAAGTACTCACGACGACGCGAGACCGCCAGCTG
Organism: Minisyncoccia bacterium; assembly: GCA_041742075.1. Lineage (GTDB taxonomy): Bacteria > Patescibacteriota > Minisyncoccia > Phycocordibacterales > UBA918 > OLB19. The sequence goes on along the minus strand of JBGSJJ010000005.1, from coordinate 50,862 downwards.
GATAAGCTGAGCAGCAATTGGTGCCAGAATAATACCGACAATAGCAAGGATCAGAAAAATCGGACTGCGGTCACGGTTGTCCCCGCCCATCATCGTCGCCCGCATAAAGAAGTCGGCCAGAAGAGCAGCAAAGCCAGCTAGCACCACCGCCACCGTCATCACGAGCATGTCTCGGTTACCGATGTGCGCCATTTCGTGCGCCATTACTCCCTCAATTTCGTTTTTATTGAGCATGGTAAGTAGACCGGTCGTCGCAGCGACAACTGCGTGCTCTGGGTTTCGTCCGGTTGCAAACGCGTTTGGAGATGGGTCTTCGACGATATACACCTTCGGCATTGGTAGACCGGTAGTGATAGAGAGGTTTTCGACAATATTCCAATACTCAGGGTGATCAGCCTTTTGTATCTGCTTGGCGTTTGTCATACTCAGTACTATCTTGTCAGAAAACCAGTAGCTGGTGACGTTCATAATGAGCGCAAAAGCGATAGCAATATACATCACAAATGGGTTACCTAAGTACCATGACGCAGCATAACCAATCGCGATAACCATTACTAAGAACGCCCCCATGAGTAACCAGGTTTTGCGTATATTACTTCCCTGTTGTGTGTATAGTGTTGCCATATAGATTCAATTATACCGCACGTGTCAATATCTCAACCTTTACGATTTGTGCATAGTTTTAACGCTGACGAAAGAGCTTTGTAAAAATTGATGAGATGCGCGAAGTACGAGCAAGCGGATGCGAGGCGTATTGAACATACGATGAGCATTTGCGAACGAAGTGCGACAAAGCAGATCGCTATTTTTACAAAACTCTTACCAAGAGCCACCTCCACCGCCACCACCTCCACCGCCACTTGAACCTCCGCCACTTGAGCCACTCGTGCCGGAGGAGCTTGAAAACGACGTCGAGAAGGCGCTCACGTCACTTGTGAAGGCTACTGCAGAAAACGTGCCAATGTTTCCTCCCTGGTACCAATCAGGAGTCGGAATAGTGATACCTTCAAAAACCTTTGACCATTTTTCTTCCATCTTAAGTGCAATCGCATACGGTAGAAACTTCATGAAGAGTTCCGGGCTTTTTTCTGGCGCATTATGGAACTCAAGCCGGTCTTTTTCAGTGACTGATAAAAACAATTTAAAACCTTCTAGGTGATTCAACGCTTCATGCCCCTTCAGGGACCGACGGTTATAACTCGCGAGGACATAGATAATGAGCGTAACCACCGACACAATGACAATCAGTGCAATTATCGAGCCGTCCAAGCCTCCGAGGTACCAAAACAGTGTCAACGCCGGGAGCCAAACTAAAACAAAGGCTTTAGCTATACTCCGAGCTGTAGCACCATACTTTGATTCGAGAAAGCCTTGCGCTAGCAAGTCTGTTCTCAGGCTCGCCTGAAGTTTCAGGACTAGCTTGCTGTTGGCTTCGCGATTTTTAGCCAGCCCAGAGAGTAGTACTGTTGTAGAAACTGGCGCGCTGGCTTCAAACAATAACTCCATAATTACCTTAAGAAAATCCGTCGGTACTTCTGCCAGTTCACGCTTAAGCGTAAGTTCATAATCAGTCGTATTAAAAACCCACAGTACTTTTTGTTCGGTCTTTTTAATAGTGATAAAACCCTGCTCAGCTAAGTAGATAATACCAGCGGTAATGTCTTGTGGGTCAAGTCGATTGTCAAACAAGACTCCCGTGTACATCGGTAGAAAACCTTCATATGGTTCGTATTGAGCAATTACCGGACGGGTTGACCGGTTAGCCTGATTAAATCGCCACGCCCACATTGAGAGTCCAACCGCCCACAATAATCCAAGTACCCAAAGCATCCAACTTATCACCGGTTTTTCTATAATTAGTTCTTTGACGACTACCGGGTTTACTTCTTGTGCTATCGTCAAACCCTCATAAGCGCCGAGGTTACGACTCACAAACAGTGTTCCTTCGCTTGAAGTACTTAATTCAGTGCAGAAAAGATCGCTCCCATACGTGCCTTGATAACAAGCACTTTGAGAAGCCAGAACACTTTCAGTATCCCCCGAGACGAGTGCTGTTACTTCCTGTATAGCTACAGGCCAGTTGTTACCGGTAACGTTCCAATACAACTCAGCGCCGTCTGTACCATAGGAGAGCGCTCCCCTGAGTACATACGTAATTTCGTAATTAACAATTCCAGTGAGGTATACATCCGGGTCACCTATCTTTACCTCAACAGACACTCCGCTATAGGTAGTGTCGTAGGTAGCGGGTTCGCCATTTTGTGTCACGTCACGCACGTCTATGTCCACCTTTCGCTTATAGAAAGTGCGAGATGCTGGCTGTGGGTGGTCTGTCTCAAGCGTACGGAAAATACCGCGCCTTGATTCTGTACCGAAGTCATACCAAATCGACTCTCTCACTAGCACGGTTCCGTCTTCTTGAATGTCGTACACAGCATCAAACTTTTGAATCGTTTCAGCAAGCGCGAGTGGAGCGAAAAGAAACAAGAAGAGAAAACAAACAGCTAAGGAGCTGAGGTACTTCATTTTAAGCCTTGCGGAGTTTCATTACTTTGGTACCCATCGTCAGCTGACCAGTGGAGGAAGTGTCGATTTTTATAAAAGCCTTTACGTTCTACGTTCTCTGTCATGGCTGACTTAATATCGGCTTCGGAAAACTCTAAATGCTTGGTAAGGGCATCAAGCACTACCATGAGGTCAGCATATTCCGATAAGAAATCTTCGCGAGTCTTCGCGTGAGCGAGTGCACTGGCCTCTTCAACTACTTTTTTAAGCAGTTCTTGTTCGAGCTCAGCATCATCAGTAATGACTCGCACTTCACAGGTCTCACCCTTCTGTTCTATTTTGTCTTTAATCTGGTCACGTACTAGTTTGTTGTAGTATATTTTTGACATACATAATTAGATTACACTCGACACTGTACTTGGGGCCACAGAAGCAACTGGCATAGTAGAGTTCTTAACTACTAACATTTTTTCAAGCAACTCGACATCAAAGTTTTTAACCGGCTCTTTTGTCGCGTAGACATAGAGGAGAGTTTTTAAGACTGCCTCTAATACTTGTGAAACAATTGTGCTTGCGACTACCCAGATAAAAATTAGACAAATGGCACCAATAATAAACAAGGCTGAATTAAATGCCATACCGAGTACTACCAGTCCAAAAAAGGTCGTGAACGCAATAACATGAGCTACGACAAATACTAGGCCAAGGGTAACATTGCTCACCACAGTCTCACCCCAGGTTTCAGTAAACAACTTGCCTGAGTGCTTGATTGCCACGACTGGTTCTTTTTTTCCAAGCACAATCGCCGGCACCACAAAGTACGTGAGAACAGACCAGGCAAAACCAAGCATTGAAATGAGAATTTTCCCAAACAGTGGCGATTTTTCAATGAAGTAGCGGATAAGTAGACTAACAGTACCAGCAATCACTGCCCAAATAAGAAGCGCTTGACTATGCGCAAAGGCAACTTTCATTCCCTGCTTTAGGGTAGCGTCTCCTCCCTCAGCGCGGGTAAAAACAATATACGAAATAGCAGCCTGAGCAATTGCTACACTAAAAGTACAAATTACGTATATGCCAAATACCAATAAATACTTTACGCTATTCATTCCTTCCTCTAGCCACGCTTCAAGGTTCCCCAATGTGCCAATCAGAAATGCACCAATTAAAAAACCAAGTAGGAACAAGTTGATAAAGAATGTAATTACTGGAACCCAGAGGAGTTCTGGGTCAGTAGACAGGAATCGCCATGATTCTTTAAACAGAAGCCAGCTAGCCCGCAAACGCCCGACTCGCTTTCCGTGGATTATTATCGCTTCTCGAGCCATAGACTTGTTTAGAAGCTTACTTTAACGTTCTCTCGCTCCACACTACCTTCCCCAAGCTCGAAGAACTCTTCTTCTTTAAAGCCAAAGGCGCTACCCACAATGTTTGAAGGAAAAGACTGGAGTGCAATCTTGAGGTCACGGACATTGCCGTTATAGAAGCGACGAGCGGCTTGAATCTTGTTTTCAGTATCTGAAAGCTCAGTCTGGAGTTGGGCAAAGTTTTGGTTAGCCTTAAGGTCTGGATACGCTTCAGCCACAGCGAGCAACTTTCCAAGAGACGCACTAAGTGCGCCTTCCGCTCCTGCCATCGCAGTTATTTGTTCCGCCGTAATACCAGTTGGGTCGACGTGAACCTGCGTCGCTTTTGCTCTCGCTTCGGTCACTTCTTCAAAAACCCCTCGTTCATGAGCAGCGTAGCCTTTAACTGTCTCAATCAGGTTTGGAATAAGGTCATAACGGCGCTTAAGCTGAACATCAATGTCTGCCCACGCTTCTTTTGTCCGTTGCGTTAGTTTTACAAAGTTGTTGTACGCAATAATTGCCCAAAACACGAGCACTCCTATCACTCCGAGAATAATCCAAGTCATCATAACAAATGTCTGTTACTTTATAGTAATGTCAGTAGTGTACCATATTTTTACTTTCGTCAAGATAGCTTTTTTGTAGTTTACTTTGTTTGTGCTTTAATCATGAAAGGAAAGGTTTTGACACAAAGTGGAGACAGAACATGAATATGATGTCGGATATCCCTGGATACCCGAGCCATGACGGTTCGCAATACTACGTATGCAACGACCTTCAGTTCAATTTGGATACTAGCCGGCTGGTTGTAGCCGGGAATTGCCTTGTTCTCTATCCTCATGAGTATGCCCTCCTTGAATACCTCGCTGTCAGAATCGGTACTTTTACAAGCACCAAACGTATTGCCGAAAGCCCAATCGGCAATACGTTAGTAAATAGCAATTCGCTTGGTTTGACGGTTCGAAGAATTAACGCTCGACTGTTAGGCTACGTTCACGCTCGCAATACGATTCAGTACATTAAGAATCGCGGTTACGGCATAGCCAATACGCGTAAACCGCTACTACCTATCTCACTTACCACAGCCCCCACGGCGATAGTAATGAGTAATTACCAGATTCTTGATCGAAAAGATTTGCCAAAGCATACTCTCAAAATTTGGTGCGCTATTCACAAAGTACGTATTATCCAAGCATTAGCGTATAGACTTATTTCACTTAAAGAAGCCCGCGATGCCTACGGCATAACGAATGAGGAAATTTGGGATTGGTATATTTCCTACTTTACGGACCAAAGCTATCGTGAAGAGTTGCCCTGTTCTTGGCTCGAAACTATTTAAGTTGCTGGCTGTCTCACCTTGAGACAGCCAGTTTTGTATTTATTTACAATTTTAATTAGTGTGTTAGCTTTCTAGTAGATAGAACTGGAGTAAGAACGATGACAAGCGCTGTCTTGCCCACACAAACGTACGTTGTAAACAGCTTGGAGTTTCGCTTAACTAGCCGTGAACTACACGTTGCTGGGAAGAAAGTTAACCTATCAGGCCTTGAATACGACATTCTGGAATGGATTGCCGTACGCAAAGACATTGTTACCACGAAAAAAATGCTTAGCGAGAGATTCTTTCCCAACGAAACTATAGTACGAGATAAACAATTTGACATACTTTTTTTCAAGATTTTCAAAAAAATCCCTCATGGTTGTGTCGAAGTAGTTAAGGGTAGAGGTTACATCATACGTGAACATCGTCCACCTGAAGATATCTACCAGGTACTTAAAAATGGCTCGCCTCAGTCCATAAAACTGCCGGACGGGAGCACTCTATGGAGAGCCGAATTGCCTAGCCCTCGTACCAGAGGATGGCAAACGACGCACCGAAAAACACTATTGCTGGCAGTTTGTTTTAAACTCATCACGATGAGTGAAGCCATTCTGGCTTACCAGACATCAGTAGAAGAGTTGCAGGCCTGGATACCTGAAACTTCCCGAAGAAAAATTACTATTGGTACAAAAGTATAAATCTGTCTGGCGCACGTTTAAGAACGTGCGCCAGTTTGCTTTTATACAAACACAGACGATCCTGTAGGGTCGTCTGTGTTTTATAGTTCGAGGTAAGGCATCACTCTACGCAGATAGTGTAGAACAAATGAAAAAGCCAGCTCGTGTGGCTGGCTTTTTCATATCTCGCGAAAGAGAACAAACAATCACCTTGCACGGATAGTGCGGAGCTCCCGTCGGACGCAAACGCGGTTCCTCCCATTTGATTATTTCCCTTTGTCCAGCGATTGTGTAAATCACAGAGCGTAGCGACAATGATTTTCATACATAGAAAATTCTATTCCTAATGGATTTTCTATGCTTCTCTGGGGAGAAAACAACAGTCACCTTGCACGGATAATTCAGGGCTCCCGTCGGACGCAAACGCGGTTTTTCCCATTTGATTATTTCCCTTTGTCCAGCGATTTTCTCTGGGGAGAAAAAATCGGGACATAAGTTCGCAATAGTCGCTACGCTCGTTTGCTCACTTAATACATGCCTCCTCCCATACCGCCCATATCTGGCATTTGCATCTTCTCTGGCTCTGGTGCGTCCGCAACCGCTGCTTCAGACGTCAGAAGAATCGCTGCAGCTGAAACGGCGTGCTGTACCGCACAGCGCTCTACCTTCACTGGGTCGATAATCCCCGCCTTAATCATATCGTCTACCATAATTCCCTTAGCCGCATCGTACCCAGCGTTACCCCCGGCTACTTTTACCTTTTCTACAATAACCGCACCTTCGTCGCGTCCGGTGTTGTCAACAATCTGCCGAAGTGGCATCTCGAGCGACTTCAACACAATACTGTACCCAACCTGCTCTTCGTGCGAAAGATCCTTTGGCATGTTCTTAAGTACCGTTGCTGATGCTTTGGCAAGCGATGTACCGCCACCAGAAACAATTCCTTCTTCAATCGCTGCCTTAGTAGCATTTACCGCGTCCTCAATCTTTAACTTCAAATACTTCATCTCAGTTTCGGTAGCGGCACCGACTCTAATTACTCCAACACCACCAGAAAGCTTAGCGATTCGTTCTTGAATCTTTTCCTTATCGTACTTTGAAGTAATCGAATCTTCTTGCGCCCTGAGGGCTGCGACTCGGTTTTCAATATCCTTCTTTGCACCCTTACCGCCAACAATCGTGGTACTGTCTTTCGTAGCAACGACACGATCAGCTCGACCAAGATGAGCGAGTTCTGTTTCCTCTAGCTTGAGACCGAGTTCTTCAGTGATAAGTTGCCCACCAGTCGTGGTTGCAATGTCTCCGAGAACATCTTTCTTTCGTTCACCATACCCTGGAGACTTGACCGCGAGTACTGAAAAGCCACCCTTTAGTTTATTTACCACAAACGTAGTGAGGGCTTCACCGTCAACATCGTCGGCAATAATCACGAGCTCCTTCTTGCCTGACTGAGCGACTTTTTCAAGGAGCGGAAGAATCTGCTGGACGGTGGAGATCTTCTTGTCGGTAATCAGGATAAGGGCATCCTTATACTCCGCCTCCATTCGCTCAGGGTTCGTGACCATATATGGAGATACATAGCCCTTGTCAAACTCCATTCCTTCAGTCAGTTCAGTTTCAATACCGAAAGACTGTGACTCCTCTACGGTCACTACACCATCTTTACCAACCTTCTCGATTGTCTCAGCAATCTTAGAGCCAATTTCTTCATTTTCAGCAGAAATAGTGGCCACTTGCTTGATTTCTTCTGTGGTACTGATCTTCACTGCTTGTTCTTTAAGTGCAGTAACCACATCAACCGCTGCTTTCTCCATACCAACCCGAACTGCCATCGAGTTGAGCCCAAGGGTGGTTTGGCGCAAACCCTCACGCACGAGCGCCTGGGTGAGCACTGTCGCGGTTGTAGTACCATCTCCAGCTAAGTCATTCGTCTTATTGGCAACCTCCTTCACAATCTCAGCCCCCATGTTTTCAAATTTGTCCTTGAGCGTAATGTCTTTAGCGATAGAGACGCCATCGTTCGTAATAGTTGGACCACCATAGCCTTTGTCAAGGATAACGTTTCGTCCGCGGGGTCCAAGCGTTACCTTAACCGCGTCAGCCACTGTGTCGACACCTTTGAGCAACTTCTTTTTTAGTTCTTCTCCAAATAGTACTTCTTTTGCCATAATTTTATTTCGTACTTTAGTTACACTGCGCTGATAATTGCGAGAATGCTTGACTCTGATACAACGTAGTACTCTTTATTTTCTACCTTCACTTCATCGTAGCCATACTTTGAAAAGACGACCTTGTCGCCTACCTTAACTTCAAGTGGAATCCGTGTATCGCCATCTTCATTCCATTTCCCTTTTCCAACTGCGATAACAATGCCTTGTTCAGGTTTTTCTTTACTAACCGTGTCGGGAATAATGATGCCTGATGGTGAGGTAGTACCCATTTCTTGTTCAGTGAGCGGTCTGACCACGACTCGGTCATTTAGTGGTGTAATACCTACATTTTTTACTGCTTCTGACATGCGTTTTACAAAAAATTAATGAGCTACTAATACCTCCAAAATCGCATCGAGGGTATCGGTGCGTTTGGTGTGCATATTATACCCGCGTGTGGTAGTGTGTCAAAAGAACGTCACAGAAAAGGTTGTCCTCACATGACCCTGAGAAACATTTCTGGCATCGTCTGCATCGTTGTTGGAGCATTATTGATTTGCATCACGGTAGCTATATATTTTGGTGTAATTGCAATTTTGCTTGGATTCTATACCGAGCCAAAACTACTCGAAATGATGATCGAAGACGGTAGCTATAACTTCTTCACCCGAATGGTCAGCCTGCCGTTTGGGTACCAGTTTCTCGGTGGCTACGCTCTCATGTTCTTAGGGATGTATTTAAGAAGCGCTCTAACCTGGACAGAGTTAAAACGTTTCTGGCTTTATTCGCGAAAAGTGTGGGTAGAAGCTTGGACTCCTGAGAATCGTCGGGATATGTTCCTAAATAAAAAATTTCGGCGCGATATCAAGCTTATTACTGTTTTAGCACTATTATTTCTAGTGTTCATGCTTCTTAAAAGCGTCAATTATATCTAGTGTAACTACTGGAATCCGTCTTCGGGTTCCTTTTTTTATAATTTGCCAAAGGCTGATTAGTCTGCTACTATTCTCGGTAATGGAATTCATACAGAGTGTAGTGCTACCGGTACTACCATACGCACAAGTAGCCCTCTCCGTACTTCTCGTTGCGGCAATTATGCTTCAACAGCGCGGATCGAGTCTTGGTGGCGCATTTGGCGGCGACAATTTTAGTGGTGCCTTCCACAAACGACGCGGTGGTGAGCTTTTCCTATTTCGCTTCTCAGTGATAGTTGGAACCCTCTTTGTTCTCTCGACACTCATTTCTGTAGTTTTCTAGTCAAAACGTAGCCGACTATTCTTTATAGACGCTTCCCTTAGGCAGTTTTTTGGTTGCTGTATACTCTATCTCTAGACTTGGACTTCACTCATTATTATTTTGGCATGAAACTATCTCCTTCATCTTCATCATTTCTGGATCGTTATTTTTCTTTTATTAGTCGACGCTCTCCTTTTGATGTCTTTCTTTTTAATATTGCTCTGGTATGTGTGATTGGCTCTGGTCTGTATCTGCTCATCGTTATAAATGCGCAGTACATTACGAGTGTCCCAAGCTCTGGCGGAACTATTGTTGAAGGTATCGTTGGTACCCCACGGTTTGTGAACCCCGTCCTCGCCCTCACTCGGGCCGACCAAGACATGGTTGAACTAGTTTTCAGTGGCCTCATGAAGCTCGATGAGTCAGGCAACCTGGTACCTGACATAGCCGAATCGATCACTCGTTCAGAGGACGGGCGCACCTACGCCGTAAAACTTCAGCAAGGCATTCGCTTTCACAACGGGACAGAGGTTACGAGCAAAGACATAGCTTATACCATTGGCTTAATCCAAAACCCAGACCTCAAAAGTCCTCTTCGCGGAAATTGGGACGGTGTCGTGATTGAAGAAGTGGACAACTATAACCTCACTATCAAACTAGAAGAAGCGTATACCCCATTTATAGAAAACTTACTCGTCGGTATATTACCAAGAGATTTATGGAGCGAACTCCCAATTGAGCAGATTCCCTTTAGTCAAAACAACACTGAACCGATTGGTTCAGGTCCGTACCAAGTCTCAGACGTACTACGTACTCCTTCGGGACTTATCAGTGCCTATCAGCTTTCGTCTTTTGACAGCTCAGCTAGGGCTAAACCAAACATTACTACTCTCGTTTTTAACTTCTACCAAAACGAAGACCAGCTCCTCACCGCCCTTAAAGCGCGACAAATCAGCGGTACACCAAGTTTAAGTACTAAAAACTTAGCTGCTCTTGCTGAGGATGATTATCGGATTATTGAAGAACCACTCCCGCGCACGTTTGGCATCTACATTAACCAAAATCGGATTGTAGCCCTACGGGACCAGTCAGCTAGACATGCCCTTTCAGTGGCTATAGACAGAACGGCTTTAGTGGAGTCTGCGCTTGATGGTTTCGGAATCCCCATCACCTCACCTGTACCGCCAGGCTTTATTGAAGTAGAATTAGAGAATACAGATGCGTCCACTACTCCTCCCGTTGACGGAACAGAACAAGCCCGTACTATTTTGCTGGCTGGTGGCTGGGTGCAAAACGAGAATGGAAACTGGACAAAAAAAGTTGGTGATGAAAACGTGACTCTTGCAGTAACACTTACCACAGCCAACGCAGACGTATTTACCACTACAGCAGAGTTCGTTGTGGAAGCCTGGAAAAAACTTGGTGTTGAAGTGACGTTGATACAATTTGAACAAACAGACTTAGTTCAAAACATTATTCGACCACGCGACTTTGAAGCAGTACTGTATGGCGCTGACATTGGTCGTAGCATTGACTTGTTTCCATTTTGGCATTCATCACAAAAGAACGATCCTGGTTTGAACATCGCCCAATATACCAACATTGACGCCGATGCACTGCTTGAAAAAATTCGTAATGAAACTGATACCACTCTCCGTAACGAAGCAATCCGCTCATTTGAGCGAATCATGAAGTCAGAGTATCCAGCCATTTTTCTGTATACACCAACCTTCGGGTATGTCGTTGATACCGACGTTAATATCAGTCAACTGCTTAAGATTAGTCGACCAAGTGAACGATTCGCCAATGTCCATACCTGGCACGTACGATCGAACAATGTATGGCCTGTCTTCAGTAGTCAAAATAGTTTAAATAATTAACATTAAAAATTAGTAATAAAAAATTTATGAACCCAGAATCACAGAATCGACCAGCACAACCTACGGGAGACACGCCAGCACGACCAGCTTTTAAAAGAAGTAACAATTACCGTAGCCGAGGCCCACGAACCGGTACCGGCACAAGCGGTGGCGGACAACGTCCCCCTTACCGGGCACCAAGACCAGGACAAGGCCCAACAACCAGTCCAAGACCAGGCGGTAGTACTCAACCTGGGTCTAGTCGCTCTGGTGGTGGTGGCAAGCGAGGCAATCGTGGACCACGGCGCGACAACAAGCGTCGTAGTATGACGAGTCCGGCCTTGAGTCACCGAATGAATACTCTCGAAGACAAGATGCACATTATTCCAGACATCTTAGACGACGACACTGTACGAATTATTCCGATGTCAGGTGTTGAACAAATCGGACGCAACATGACTATCGTTGAAACAAAAGATGACCTTATCATTTTTGATATTGGTTTTCAGTTTGTGTCTCCAGAAAGTAACGCTCCCGGCGTAAACTATATCCTCCCTAACACGCAATACATCGAGGAACGTAAGCACAAGATTCGCGCACTCGTTATTACACACGCTCACCTCGACCACATCGGCGGTATTCCGTTTGTTATGGAACGAATTGGCAACCCACCTATCTACACCCAATACCTCACTTCGCTTTTAGTTTTGAAGCGTCAGGAAGAATTTCCTCACCTAGACCCTGTTACCATGCACGTCATAAAAGAAGGTGATAGTTTTACCGTTGGGAAAATGAAACTGAAGACCTTCCCGGTCACTCACTCAATTCCAGACGCGATGGGTGTTTCAGTTGAAACTAAGCATGGTGATGTTGTCATAACTGGTGACATTAAACTTACGCACGAAGACGGAAAAGTTATTCCTGAAGAAGCTGAGGACTGGGCAAAAGTTGGTAGAAATAACAACCTGTTACTTGTCTGCGACTCTACCAACGCCGACCGCGAAGGCTGGTCACAGCCCGAAGGACAAGTGTTTCATAGCCTCGAAGAGATTGTACGTGAAGCGACTGGACGACTTATCATTGGTACATTTGCCTCACAGTTTGACCGATTGATTGCCATTATTAAAGTGTGCGAGGCCATGGGTAAAAAAGTAGTGATGGAAGGTCGTAGTATCAAAACTAACATCGACATTGCCATTACCGCCAAGCTACTTGAAGTGAAGCCTCAAACGTTTATCAACGCCGGCGACATTGGCGACTATCCAGCTGACCGGATTGTTATCCTCTCTACCGGTGCTCAAGGTGAAGAGTACGCCGCGCTTATGCGTATGGCTACAGATAAGCACAAGCAGGTCGTACTAAATGAACGAGATACGATTGTACTTTCTTCATCGGTTATTCCCGGAAACGAAATCGCGGTGCAGATTCTTAAAGACAACCTCTACCGAAGAAACGTACGAGTAATTAACTATCGTTCTGCTCACGTTCACTCTTCAGGACACGGAAATGCAGCCGAGCTCGTCTATGTGCACCAAGCAGTGAAGCCAAAATTCTTACTGCCTGTGCATGGTCACCACTATCACCTTAAGAGTCATATGTATGCCGCGGTTGCCAATGGTTTTCCAAAAGAAAATATTGTGGTCCCTGACAACGGTACGGTAGTCGATATTAAAAATGGTACTGAACTAATCGTGCACAAAAACAAAGCCCCGAACGAGCTTATCTACGTCGACGGCTTTACGGTCGGTGCGCGCCAAGAAGTGGTCCTCCGTGACCGTCAATCGCTTGCTGAAGACGGTATGTTTGTGATTATTGCCACTGTAAACAGCAAGACCGGTAAACTACGTAAATCACCAGACATTATCTCTCGAGGCTTTGTCTACTTGCGTGAAAACCAGCAACTTCTATCTGAAGCTCGGGTCTTAATCAAGAAAACAGTTGAACGACAAACTGAACGAATGAACCCAATCAACCTCGATTTAGTGAAAGACGACCTGACTGACGTCGTGAGTGGCTTCCTGATGCAGAAGACTAATAAGTCACCAATGGTTATTCCCGTACTTATAGGAATATAACGCAAAAGTCATAAACAAATCCGTCTACGTTGTTACCTTCGTCGCTCACACGTTCATCGTACACTCTAGTACGTCTCGCGTGCGCGCAACTCGGTGCCTAGTATACGAACTTGTTTCTGACTTTCGTACAATGACAGATCAAAATTACTGAATTAAAAACACGATTTGGAATTGCGGAGATACTAAACCAAACAAATAGCCGGCGAGCTTTGCTCGCCGGCTATTTGTTCAAGCCCTGTCAGAGTTTCCCGCTAAGTCTCCTGGTATACTTACAAAATATGACCAGCTCAAGTGTTGTTAGTTCTTTACCTTCTGCGCCCTCTATGCGGATTGGTTTTTGGACTATCTATCCCCTCTCAATAATCTACATCTTCCATAGCCTTCTCGTGGCTTTTATAAACTCCACCTACATGGAGCAGTACCTGTCGCCTACCGGTGTAGGGATACTTTACACAGTCGGTTCAGCCATGTCGATTGGGACCTTTATTTTTTTTACTCCACTGTTACAAAAGTTTGGTAACAACAAACTGACTATTATTCTTGCTTCGCTTGATATCATTGCCCTCTTGGCGATGGGAGCAGCTTTGAATCCCTTTATTACGATTGGAGCATTTCTGCTTTTCCTCGCTATCAATCCCCTGCTTTTTCTAAGTATCGACATCTATTCTGAAACAATTATCGGCAGTGACGAAAGCGCAACTGGTAGTAGGCGTGGTCTCACTCTTACTCTCATGAGCTCTGCTTCAATGCTCGCTCCACTGGCGATGGGTTTAATAGCCGGCCCGGAAGGCAATTTGATGCGCGTTTATTTTGCATCAGCTGGAGTATTCACTTTATTTATCGCCTTTATCTTACTCAAGTACCGAAACTTTGTTGATCCAGTGTATGAGAAAATCACATTCCGCCGTACCCTACAAAAGATTCAACAGAACCGGGATATCTGGTCCGTCTGCAGTAGTCACTTTCTTCTTCAGTTCTTTTTTGCCTGGATGATAATTTACACGCCACTGTATTTAAATACTGCCCTTGGTTATGGCTGGGATCAGATTGGGTTAATTCTGGCAGTGGCACTCTCAGCCTATGTTATTTTTGAGTATCCGGTTGGCTATATAGCTGATAAATATTTCGGTGAAAAAGAACTAATGGCAGTTGGATTTCTTATTTTAGCAGTGAGCTCTTCTTGGATCACGTTTATGACTGCTTCAGCTACTATCGTTGCTTGGATGTTACTCATGTTCACTACCCGCGTCGGGGCAGCCTTAGTCGAAACCACTACCGAAAGCTACTTCTTTAAACACACGAAAGGTAATGACGCTGATGTGATTAATTTTTTTAGAATTTTAAGACCGCTCGCTAACGTCGCTGGCGCACTCCTTGGTGGCGCGTGCGTATACTACTTTGAGTTTTCGTTTATGTTTATTATTCTTGGATTTTTGATGATTCCCGGACTCTTTTTCACCATGAGTATTACCGATACTAAGTAGGTAGTGTGTACCTCCCCTTAACTAAGCTTATCAATCCTTCATTTGTTAGACTTTGAAGCTGGCTGTCAATGCGAATGTCAATAAATTGTCCTAGTAGAGCATGAAGTTCGGCTCGTGTAAGGTGATTCCTTTTTTCTACGAGAGCACGAATAATCGCTCCCCTAATCTGCCGATCGCTATCTTTAAACGTAGACTGCTTCGTGTAGTGTTTGCTTTGATTATTTTTTACACCAACAGTTTTCTTAAGGTACGCCCCATAGTCCATCAGTGCGTAGTACCATTCTCTTGGACGATTTGTATCAAGTGTTGTTTGAATTACTGTAAATAGTTCTTTATCAGAAACATCAGTTCTATCCTTGAAAAAATGGTGCAAATACACTGTCCGAATATTTGTTTCAATAATTGGTGTGGGTTCATTATAGGCAAAGGCTAGAATCGCCCCGGCCGTGTACGCACCGATACCTGGTAAGGCAAGGAGGGCTTCTTTAGTTCTCGGAAAGCTACCTCCTGCCTTCGTGACCGCTTTAGCGCACTCGTGAAGCATCTTGGCGCGTCGGTTATACCCTAAGCCTTGCCAGAGGCTTAAGACCGAGGCCAAAGGTGCCTTGGCTAGGCTTTTTATAGTCGGAAATGTTTTAATAAAAACCTCGTACTTTGGTATGACGCGATCAACCTGTGTTTGCTGAAGCATGATTTCCGATACCATAATGAGGTATGGATCATTTGTCTTTCGCCAGGGTAACGTATGTCGTTTGTGTTTCTTGTAGTACTCCCAGACTATAGCAATAAACTTTTGTTCTGATTTATTCATTAAATAATGACGCTGAGCTGGCGTGCGTTAAGATATATTTTTTTATGTCGAATTTTCGTTTACACCCGTTATAGTTCATATAGCGAATCTTGCCAAACACTGGTCTTTCAAACCAGGCACGATCATGGACCCCGCACATTGACCACATCACACCCACCACACCATTTGGATCAGTACCATCAAGTTCATATTTGTCATTTAAGTACAGTCCAATATCAATGGCAGTTTGTACGTCTGGCGTCCACTCAAGAATTTTCTTCGCCCAATACATCCGCATAAAGCCGTGCATTTTTCCGGTTTTTACCATCTCTAATTGGGCAGCGTTCCAAAGTTCATCATTGGTTTCAGCCCGTTCAAACTCTCGCTTGGTATAGATATGGTCTCGAGCATCGTGTACGTGCTCAGCAATGGTTTTTTGAACCCACGCCGGAGCACCTTCCACCTTATCGTAGTTTTTGGTGTATAGGCAATAATTATCTGCCAGTTCTCGACGTACAATCAACTCCTCAAGAAAGGCATCACGATCGGCCTTTGGTAAGCTACTATTCTTTATAGTAAAGGCTATTCTTTGAGCGCCAACTTGTCCAAAGTGTACATACGGGGACAGATTAGAGAGCGCCTCATTGTTAGGGTCGTTACGACGACTAGCATAGTCTTCGCCTTTACCTTCACCAAATTCCTTAAGTACACGTAAACCAGCCTTACTGCCAGGAGTTAGCCAGGTAACTCGTAGAACAGTTCGATCTGTTTTTACCGTAGTAAGTAACTTTTCAAAATCTACTCTTTTTTGCGACTTCAAAAACGGATATGGATGTTTTTTGACAGGCGGAATAGCTACTAAAAATTCAGGTAGCAGACGATGAATCTTCGGACGTAACGTATAGGCTCCAAACTCGGTCTTTTGGCTGACGTGCCAGGCTGGCACGATGTTATGAGCGTCTACTTCAGTGAGAGCTACTTCAAGCAGGTCTCCTACCTTAGTCCGCCACAGGTCGGTAAACGTGAGTGGGTTAAAGTCAGTTACAACGTGACCGACACCATACTTCTTAATAAACAAAGGAATTGTTTCCGTCGGTACACCTTCTAAAAGTACAAACGGTATACCGAGCGTACTCAATTTTTCTTGCACCTCAGCCAAGCCCTTAAACATAAAGTCATAGTGACGAACGGTTGTTTTTCCAAACACCGGCACTAGGTTAAACACCACTATGAGTGGT
Organism: Minisyncoccia bacterium; assembly: GCA_041742075.1. Lineage (GTDB taxonomy): Bacteria > Patescibacteriota > Minisyncoccia > Phycocordibacterales > UBA918 > OLB19. The sequence goes on along the minus strand of JBGSJJ010000005.1, from coordinate 34,178 downwards.
TGTTTTTGGGCTAAGGCGCACTCTTGCGCATACAGTAATGCCCAGTTGTCTTCTACGCGCTGGTCACGTTGCATCCAGTAAGCAACCGGCCCATTTTGAGCTGACAGTTCATTCCTCGTGCGTATTCTCCGTACATCCACCATACCGTACGCTACACGTCATGTATCACGGTGTCAGCTGACGCAAGACTCTCCTCCGGTACATAATACCAAGCCACAAGATACACAATAACAGCCGGAAAAACTCCCGTTGCGAGAGCGACAAAAAGAGACCCGAGACGCCACAGTAGTACATTCTGATTAAAATAAGTTGCGAGACCTCCGATTACTCCAGCAACTATTCTTTCCTTTTTACTCCGGTAAAATTTCTTATTCATAAAAGGTATTATAGCGTATAAATGACATCCTTGCGTTCAACCACAACTTTCCAATTCCGCCACGTCGCGTGAGTATAAAGAGCTTGGTTTGGATTAAAACAAATTGGTCGCTCTACAGCTTCCAAAAGCGGAATGTCCCCTTCGGTATCACCAACGGCAAGCGAACCGAGTGGGGTTAGATTTTGATTTCGTTCAAATACCCTTTTCACAATATTTGCCTTGTTTTGAATCAAGTGCTCTTCACTGACGATTCCCGTAAAGCGGTCTTGTGGACCTAGTTCATAGATACGTCCATAGACCTTATCAAAACCATACTGCCGACAAAATTCATCAAGTACCGTTTTTGGCGATTGAGAGATAGCGATTAAATAATACCCTTCGTCTTTGAGCTCCTTGATAAGATCGCGCGTATACCGATACACATGTTTACTCTGAACCGCCACCACACGCTTTCCGATATCAGCGAAGACGCCATAGTGCACGCCTTTGATGTGTTTTAAGTAGGTCTTTATAACCGCCTCTATGTACTCATCATACGTACCCTCACGATCGCGCCACGCCGTATACGCAGTCGCGTACTCATCTCGCGCTTCTGGTGGAAACACCTCTTCTTTCACGAGTTGCTCAACAAGCTCAATCAAGAGGCTTGAGCGAAAAACCGTTCCATCAATATCGAAAAAAGCCACTGGTTTCATACAAACATCATATAGAAAAAAGGTCCGAACACAAGCTGTGTCGGACCGGAAACCTGGGGAGCGATCGTCTAAGACCGCCCCCCAGTCGACTGCACGGGCCGGGCCCGCCGCCGCAGAAGCATTGAGGCTAAAACACCTTCACACACCTCTGTTGTGAAGCAGGAGCTTAAGTACTGCCGCCACCACAGAGCATACCGAATGCTCCATACTTCTACCCTGAATATAGCAAAACGAAGTGCCTTACGCAACTTCAATAAAAACCGGTCCAAGCTCCTTCCATTCTTCCTTAGTATACACTTGCTCGATATAGCGTGATTCATCATCTTCACGAATCAGTGACACCCGGATGGTTTCATCAGGAAAAACCGCCTCTACGTAAGCGAGCTGGCCACCCATTTCTGTTAGATATTCCATAACCGAACCGGTCTTAGGCAAAATGCCACTATGTATACCGGGTGTGCCTTTCAGTAATCTCTGCCATTCTCCAGCCACTCTCGGCCGGACGTTATTCCAGGCAAAACGTATATTTTTAAGAGCCAGTCGATAGGTGACGTATTCTGGCGACATAAGTGGAAGCGAGAGTTTTCCAGCGCCGAACTCGTCTTTAATAAATAGTCGTAATTTTTTTGTCTCAGGAGCATCACTCGGGTAGCAGGCACCAAACGAAAACAACGGTACGAGTGATGGATAATCACTCGTGAGCGAATCTTTGAGTACCCACCCAGATAAACTTTCGGTAGTAATCGATGTCCACCGGCCTTCATGGTGAAGAACGGTAACTGCTGTTCCGTAATTTAAAATAGCTACGAGTCCATCAAACGTCACCGTCGGGTGAATATACATTTTTGCTTCGTCTACACTGACGAATTCTCTGACTGAAAAAAGTTGGGTTGGTTGGGTTGGTTCTACTGCTACGTGTTTTTTTGGTACGCTCTTTGTAGGCACATGGGCCGGGGCCAGGAGTGAGAGATGGCTAGCTTGTAGTGGAAGCGCCAATGGTTTTGCAACCGGTGCTGGTGTTACATTTCGATTAAGCAAACCGGCGAAGGCAAAGTGGAGTAAATCAAACAAAACTGCTTTTATAACATCCATGTATTCTGTAGTATATCATTTTGCCTTTAGTGGTTACATTGACAAAACGCACCACAAAGTGGCGCACTAAAAAACTAGAGAGCACAGTACAACCTTTAGGCTATCGACTTATAGAGTAGTGTAACCAAGCCACCGATAGTGATAACACAAACTGAAAGATACAAAACTGCACCAAACACTGGGATGAAGAGACACGTATACAAAACCGCACTACCAAGGACAATCCAGATGAGTGACACCTCAACTCGCTTTACAAACAGAAGTGAGAGTATTCCTCCCATAACCAGTGAAGCAAACGCCACTCCAGCCACTATAACTGCCAACACGACAAACATCCCGAGTAATCCAACCATAAAACCAAGTACGGTCACCATAAGTAATACTGAAATCAGCGGTCCGAACACAATAACCCCCAAGCCAACAAAACCACTCACCAAATATGAGTTAGTAACTTGTACAACCAATGATTCAACTTCTCGTTTAAAAATGAGATAAAGTGACAAGGTTGTGAAAAGAAGTATCAAAAATGGTATGAGAGTGGACTTTAGTTTTTCTTTTGCTGTTACTTCTTCCTGGGTATTTTTTACCACAGTACCCGTTACCATTGCATTTGTGTCTCGCACCAGTTCACTGGCGCTTGTGTAACGAACATCTCCTCCTACCAAAGCCCGTGCACCTAGCGTAACGCCAAGTACTGAACTAACATCAATATTTTTTCCAACTGGAGCATTTATATTGAACTGTTCGGCATTTCCATAGACTGAACCAGTTACCGTACCTTCTATCTCAGCTGTGCCACCAAAAAAGAATACGTCTCCGCCAATTTCAGCACTCGGCAAAACCCTGAGTGCCCCGCCAAACACAAATAAGTCACCCGCGACTTTATCAGCAATGGTGACCTCTCCACCTAAAATACGAATATCTTCACCTACCGGACCATGCACTTGTACAGACCCGCCTGTCACAAGTAAATCCTTCTTCACTTCACCGTTCATAGTGACTGTACCACCAAGGGCGAGCATGTCGCCTCCGACCGCTCCTGACATAGCGGTTTCTCCAAAGAAAACCGATACATAGTAATTGCCGTCTATAACCTGATCTTGAGCCACGCTAATGTCGGTACCGGTTCGAAGTACTGTATCAGCAAACACAGTGCCTGGAAAAGCGCTGAAAAATAGCATGGTTGCTATAAGTAATCTACCTCGCATAGCCACTATTATACTCTATTTTTTTGACTTTGTCTACTTTCTTCAGCTTTTTGCTCATGGTTGTCTTTTAGACAGAGAGGAGTGTTGTTTCAGTCTCTTTTTGTGACTGGAGTGTGTTCCACACATAGTAAACGGCAATCAGTGAGCCCAAAAGAAGGAGTGTGACTAAAACGAGATATATCAAAACGTCTCGCATAGTGATTACTACGCTACGTACTCAACTGGTGCTTGTAAAATGCTAACAATAAAAATCCCCAGTAGTATCAAAAAGAGCATGGCTGAAAAAAGTGCCACTCTGGGCCTCGATAACTCAAGGTCGCCGGTATGCCAATTCCGTTCAAACAAAAAACCAAAGATGAATTGAATAAATTTCATACTACACACGTATCTCCACTAGTGTACCGTAATTTGTTCTAAAAACGGTCGTTTGATTCATATAGACTGTGTAAACTTAAAAAAGTTCTTTACCTCGATTCCATAATTCAGAATGATCACGCTTTAAAAGCCAATACCACCATTCTGCGCCCCAGAGATATTGCTTTTCATACCGTGTATCTTCGGCATACTCCAAAATGTCGTTAAACTTTTCGATATCCATTCGGGTAAACTGAACATCTATCGGCACATCAACGACCGGCTCAACTAACCAGGGTTCCGCCGACAGTTCTATAAGCATAGTTTCTTTCTCACCATAACGGAGAGTGACGAGACTCTCCTTAAACCGATAAAACCAAGGCGGGAGAATAGTCCGGAACTGCCCAAACTCTGGATTCCAAAAATGTACATACACACTCGTTCCAAAGGCATCACCGTGACGGTACGCGCCTGACCAAGTACCAAGATTTCCACTATCAGTCACAAGAAGTGGTCGACTACTATCCAGACTGCGGACCAAGGCGATTTCTGCTTCGAGGAATTTTTCATCAAGCGGATCACAGTGCTCACGAGCAAAAACTTCTAAGTAGGGCTCGTTTTCAATCTGCCAGTAGGTAATAGCCGGGCTGTCCTTGTACCGTGTCATCAGCATCTCTATCAAGCTCAAAACTTCTTTTTGCTCTTCTTCAACACTAAGCTCTTTAGCCCACTCTGGCACGTGGCACTCTGGCCAGCGCGGTAGGCGCTTCCCTACCGCAAAGACTACTTCCGCCCCTACCTCTTCCGCTCGCTTAAGCTGATAATCAAGTTCTTCAAAGTTATAAACGTCTTTCTGAGGTTCTACCATTGGCCAGTGTGCCGCGAGTCTTAGGTGACGCACCCCAAGATCATTTAGAATAGCGTCATACACTTCTTTCCAATCAAGACCCAGTTCACGGGCATACATAGTGTTAAACGACATGCCGTACGTAATCTTCTCTGGAACCGGTTTGCTACTTAAAAAGAGCACGACTGCTCCTAAAAAAACTACTGTAGCGCACAGGGCGAGTAGGCTGACTTTAAGACGTTTTCTATTCATTGGTTTACGATACTTTATATAAATAGTACCACGAAGCCTCCCGTAATAAGCACAATATACATTACCTTGCGCATGATAATTCCTATATCAAAAATTTCATCTGTGGCACCTTTTGGCAACCACCGCATAAAAATAAGCCCGAGCACAATAATAAATACGTACTTAAGACCATCAAGAGCCTGCACCACCGTTACGTCACCCCAATCGGTAGCTTTGAGTAAGAGAAACGCGGCTATACCAGCCAAAATTTTGTTAAACAGAATCAGTACACCTGACCGTTTGGTAGTCGATTTGGTTTGATCTTTAATTTTATCAAGATACGCAGGAACCATAAGAAGTGAGAGAGCAAAACCAACAAAGGCCATGCGTGACCAGAAAAAACCATTATCAAAGGTTGTTTCGGTAAAAAGACCTTTCATGGTGATGTAGTGAAGCGCAAAAAACATACCACTATGCAACGTAATGAGCGCTATCCGATAATCAAAACGCGTTCTCGAAACCAAGAGCGTACCAAACGAAAGCAACACCACTCCGATAATAAAGTTTTGCGACAACCTGCCATCAAGAAAGTAATAGTTCATTCCAAATGAAGCTAATCCAGCCACCGCGCCAATTACTGGCATCACATCAGAGGCATCAGCTTGCCTCAGTGCGTCATACATCGAGACAAGCGCCATAAAAAACGTATAAGCCGCCAAGATAGACAGTGCCAGGACGTTTAATGTGGGGTGCTCTACATTCTCATAGGTCGGAACATTGAAGGTGTCTGGAAATGGGATAAAACCAAGCAAATACACAGCGACCCACGCTCCCGTCAAAAGACAGGAGTAAAAAGCATACACAAACGGACGCAGAAGTGCCTCATTGTTTTTATCTGAAACAATGTACTTATCTAAAATGGCAACCACCGCGTTTAAAAACTGTCCGATGGTTGCAAGAATAAGCCAAGCCATACTTTCTTATTAACCTAGTATGCCATTGTCCTCGCAGATTTTTTTGTAGACCTGTGCAGAAGGACGAATTTTTCGTTCGAGAGTTTCGTAGTCAATTTCTACTAGTCCAAAACGTTTTTCAAAGCCAAGTGCCCACTCATAGTTATCAAGGAGTGACCAGTACATATGTCCACGTACATCAGCGCCAGCTTGTATCGCCCGCCAGGTACCTTTTACTTGACCGAGTATGTATTCAGCGCGCATTACATCTTTGGCGTCAGCCACACCACTTTCGGATACAAACAGTGGCTTTTTATAGCGGTTCAGCATCATCAGGCAGTCATAAATATGCTCCGGCGCGAAGTTCCAATCCATGTCTGTTTTGCGCCACGTACGGGTATCACCAAACTGAGTGTAGAGATAATAGTTAAGACCAATCGAGTCACAGTGCTTATAGACACGATTCATAAACACATACGTCCAAAAATAATTAGCGACCCACGCCTTTAGCTTATTGAAAGGATTCCAATTGGCATCAAACCGAATCACGTGATGCACTACACTGACGTCAATCGTTGTATTCACTGCTTTGATGGCTTTAGATGCGGCGTTGTGAGCAAGGGCTAAGTTTTTCATTACTCGAAAATAGAGAAACACCGGCTTGAGACCTTTGTTAGCTTTTGACTCATACGTCCGACCGGAGTTCGTAATTGAAATAAGGTCAGTCAAAGCAAACCGTTTAAACGGCGGCCAAGAACCACGAAGCCACCCATTACTACCAAAAACATTTGGTTCATTCATGGTGGCAATCCCCACCAGGTCAGCGCCGAGTTTTTCCGCAACGTATTTTGCGTAGCGAGCAAATACCTGTGGCGAATCAGCTCGCTCAAATCCCCCCGACTCCGAAAACCACAGTGGTTGGGTAAATTGCCATAAGGTTACATACGGCTTAATTCCACGTGCTTTCAGTGCCAAAATGACCTTACGATAGTGCTCCACTTCAGCTTCATTCCATTTACCTTCTTCAGGTTCAATCCGAGCCCATTCTAGTGAGAAGCGGTGGGCATTCTGTCCTAAACTCTTCGCTATATCGAAGTCTGCTTCATAGCGTTTATAGTGATCGCACGCCCGGCCACACACTGGCACTCGACCTTCTTTGGCAGCTTTTGCCCAGTCAGTGTTTTCTATCCCTCCTTCTACTTGGTATGAAGCAGTCGCAGCCCCCCAGTAAAATCCATCCGGAAATTTCATATCTTTTTGCATGACATAAGTATAGCAAAAACCTTTGACTAAAAATCAATAGTATTTAAAAACGTGGTTGGCGCTAGGTATTCGAGCCATTTTTTATACAACTCGGTTACAGCAGTAGCTGTGCTTGCGCTATAGCACGCTAGGTCACGGAACTTTTGTTGAGAAAAAAGTTCCGTGACCCCATCCCCTGTTTCACCAGACTGCTTCGGACTTACTATCCCATAGGAGCGACAAAACAGATGAAGTGACGGCTTTGGATACATGACGCCATAAAAGGTAAGCTGATCAAGTAAATCAATATGTACAATATTCTTTTGTTGGCTTAAGTACCTTGCGTCCAGTAGCTCAGGTAAGGGCTGTACGCCATGAACGACCGCCCGATGAAGCAAAAAAGGCACCGAAAAAGTTCTGCCACTGAAACTGACAAAGGTGTCATAGCTTCTCGCTCCTTCGAAAAAATCTTCTAACATCTCCCGCTCACTTCTCTGTTTTAAGATATAGCCGTCAACTTCGGCGTCGACTTCGTCTCCCTTACCCGTATAGTACACCGCCCCTTTCTCACGTTCCAAATCGTACACAGCAATTGCGACAATGTGCCCGGTTAGGGGCGAGAAACCCAAGTTGGCCTGCACCTGTTTAAGGTAGGCTGTTTTCTCGGCGTCTGTTTTGGCAGTTCGTTCGCCAAAGCGAGTTAAACTTTCCTGAGTTACCGTATCAAAATGTTCCCACCTTTCTCCAACTGTCTCAATGTCGAAGATAAGGGTAGACATATTTTACAAACTAAACATGGCTGGACTGGCCATATAGCAACCAATCATAAACGGTCGTTCCGGCGACAGTGAATACCGGTAACCACTTGGGTGGTCATATCCGCCACAAGCGTCAGTCACGCCTGTATACAACCCATAAATAGCCACCCCATCGAGCGCATACCCAATCAGTGTCTCAGCTCCACTCGCTTGGTAGGCAATTGCGTCTGAGTTAAAGATGAGCGAGCCGGTTTTGGTCAGACCAATAATCTCTGAAGTAAGACAATTTTGACCAGACGGGTTTGGATAGAGTGGCAACAAAAGTAATTGCTTGACTCCCATAGCATCTGTGTACGTCGCCACCCGTACTCCTTCTACTTCACTGACTGTCACTCCTGTGCGCGGCCAGGCTTGCGCTACCGTTAGACCATCGGTGGCACCAGGACACATTTGTAGGGCTACCACAGTACCGTCAACCGTTTCTTCTAGAGACCCACTTTCACTTTCTGAACTACTGGCTATAACAACATCAGGTGTCACCACGCTCGGCGCGCTACTACTGAGGATCGGCGCGTTCTTAATTTTTTCACGCAAACGAGCTATTGTACTCTGGCGAGTTTCCTCTTCTGAAACTTCTTCTATTTCAATCACTCCGCCCGCGTCTTGGCTTGTTGTCTCATTAAACGCGACACTTAAAAACCCACCTCGGTGACTTGTGACAGTAAAAATAATAGCGAGCACCAAAAAACAGAAGGTGATGACAAATAAAATAAAATCCCGGGTTCGTATCATCAACCTATCATAGCAAACACCGGCTTCTCTAGCTCGGTCTGCTTCCCCACGTTACCTCTACTACTTTGAGGCTATCTTAATCTTCACCAACTGTTCAACCCGCCGTATGTCTGCTAAAAGTTTCCCACGATCGGCGTTGTAGAGGTAGAGGTTAAAGACTGACCGGCCGCCATTTTTTGCAAAAACCGCCCTATCACCTATCTTTTTATTTACCTCAATCTTATGAAACGACTCCAGTTGCTCAATCTTCTTAATACCCTTCATTTCGGTTATCGTACCTTCTTTTGGTAAAAACCACTTCATGTACACGGCACTGCCATGGCACTTCTTTGGGATGATTGGCTTTTTTGGCATCCGGATGAGTACATCATTGAGATAATGCTCAATACCACAGCTCATTTTGTAAAGCACATCGCGTGCGCCACCGGTCCGTGGTCCGACTTCAATAACTTTCCAGTCATTATCAATCTTCATAAGTTCAGTGTGCGCCGTCGTACTACGAAGTCCTAAAGCGTGGATTGCAGTTTCAGCTACATACTCCGCCCGTTTCACTGTCTCGCCCTTTAAAATGGTCGGTGTCATCTGTAAATAACCATAGAAGTCCTGGTGACCGATGTCCTTTCCAGTTTTTACCCGCACAAGTGGCAAATGATACACCGAACCGCGAGAGTTTACATAGCTATCAATAGAGTAGATGTCGCCCTCCATATACTGCTCAGCAATCAGCTTGGGTTCTTCGAGGCGGTTATCGTTTTCATACGCGCGCTTAATTTTTCGAAAGCCGGTAGTAATTGCTTGTTTCAGTTCTTCTTCGTGGTAACAAATACTCACAAATAAACTGCCCGAGAGGTTAGCTGGTTTAACAATCATCGGAAAACCAATTTTTTCAATCAGCCGCTTTTGCTCAGCCAAAGAAACATCTTTTACTCTCGTAAAGTTCGGAGTAATCTTAGGATTATATAACTTAAATCGCTTCCTCATTTCATATTTATCCGTTGACCAGGTAAGAGACTCACTGGTCGGAGTCCTCAGATACGGCACATACGGGATAATCTTAGCAAAGCGCGCAATATGCACTTCACTTCGACAGCTAATGGCCAATAGTTCATTTTCATAAGGCAGAAGTACTTCAGTAATTTTTTCTGGCTTTTTGAAATCTACTAAGAGTAAAATATCGTGCTGTGGTGTTTTAGAATTTCCTGGGTGCTTTATGTCTTGAATAAGCATTATCCGAAACGGATTACCGGTTTTTTTACCATAGGCCCGGATTGCACTGAGCGAATTCGGTTTAATACCGCCAACAAACGCAATAATATTCTTCTTTGGTTTGCGCGCCATATAAAGCTTGGGATTAAGTTAGAGTGTTAACGTGTGAGGCAATAACTGTGTCGTGCTAGTATTATAGCACATATTTATAAAAATTCAACTGCACGCTGGTCCCCTGTGCATTCATATTAGCCGGCAATATAGGAAATTATTTCACGCGCAACATTGACACCGGTATGCTTTTCAAACGAATGAAACTGGGGTGAGCTATTGACTTCGATAATATGTACCTTTCCGCCTGCGGTAAACATGTCGACTCCCGCTATCTCCAAACCCTGAAGAGCGACCGCTTCTATAGCTGCTTCAATTTGCTCATGAGTCAGTTCTGCCTTTATTCGCACACCTCCTCGCGCGGTGGTTAAAAAATCATCAGGACTTTTTCTGTATCGATGTAACCCTCCAAGCACTTTTCCACCGACCACCAACACTCGTGTGTCGAACTCAATATCATAGTATTTCTGAAGAAGAACTGTCTCCTGTGTCGAAGCGAGCTGAGCAATTAGTTCACCGCTGCTTAAAATTTTCTTAACTGACTTTCCTTTCGAGCTTGTAAGTCCTTTAAGCACCAGTGGATAGTCATATCCCTCTGCCTCTTTGCGAGCTGCGTCTGGTGAGATCACTTGCGACGGTAAAATAGCATACTGACTCTTACCAGAAGGCGAAACTATTTTGTCTTCTGGAAACCCCTGCAGTGGAAAACATCTTTCTACTACTCGTTTACCCGCCTCAGCTAGTACCACTGCCCGTTTCTGCATCTCACTCATCCGATGACCGAGACCTCGAAAAAAGTACACGTCGTAGCTACTGAGTTTATGAGTGCTTTCATTTTCAACGACTAGACCAGTACCGCTAAAAGTGTTTTCAAAGCTTTTAGTCGAAATCACGTCAAATACAACATGCTGTAGCAATGCTTCTTCTTGCAAGCGACGAGTGGCTTTAGCTTTGGTAGTGCCTATAAACAAAACCTTCTTTGACATAGAAAAGCTTTATAGGTTATGTAGACCGTCTAGGTTAGATACCAAACTGAATTTCTGGTGATACCGGAGTTGCTTCTACTGGCAGTTCTCCTGTCACAGCCTGACGAACTTGTGTCGCAAAGTCTTCGTAGGTAGTAAAGGTCATTTTTTGCCCGTTTAAGTAAAACGTCGGTGTACCACTAAGACCAAGTTCACGCGCTTCATCATATCGCTTCATTACCTCATCACGGAGCAGTGATGCTCGCATGTGAGTTTTAAATTTGTCCATATCAAGACCGATTTCTTCGGCATACTTTGTGAAAAAAGCTTGTGGACTTGGACTTGGAGACCAGGTGGCTTGATTTTCAAAAAGTTTGTCATGCATCTCAAAAAACTTTCCTTGGATGCCAGCCGCTTCGGCTGCCCTGGCTGCCAACACAGCGTGAGGGTGGATTGTCACCAGTGGAAAATGCTTATACTCAAACCGGACTTTGCCTTCGTGTTCAGCCAGCACTTCTGCCACTACCGTACTCGCGGCCTGACAAGCTGGGCACTGGAAGTCACTGTACTCAACTAAGTTTACGGTAGCGTCAGCGTTTCCTTTTACGTGCGGACTAAGGACAATGCCCTCGTTTGCCTTACTGCTCGCGTGATTGCTGTAGGCGATAGCTCCACCAATCAAAAGTACAGCGATTAAACCAAAAATCTTCCAGAAATGATTCTTAATCATATATAAAGTAAACCTATGTGGGTAATAATGCCAATAAGTATACACGAAAGTACAGGCTCTAGGTAGCTTGGTACGTTTTACTGAATAACAGTACCTATTTCGTGTTCATGGTCATGCATATCTCCTTCTTTGAATACTTGTTCATGATCTCCTTCGTCATGCGCATGGCCAAAGTTTGCATGTGACCAAGAAATAAGAGACACAATAAAGATTAAACCTAGAATGGTCACCGTGAAGGACTGGTAAAAGGTACCGTCTTTCTGAGTTGTTTTCTCAACACCTGGTAACAAGTCTGACAAAGCTACATAGAGTAAATTACCAGCCGCAACTCCCGTTAATACCCACACAAAATCAGTCATAACGGACGAAACAAGTAATGTGCTTCCCGCTCCCACAATTACCGAACTGGCTGAAGCAAAATTATACAAAATCGCCTGCTTTGAAGTGTATCCTGAGCGCTTTAGGACACCAAATTCAGCGATTTCCTGCGGCACTTCATGAAGCGCAATACCAAACGTCGTCACCCATCCAACCACTGGATTAATCAGGAAAGCCGAAGCAATAACAATACCGTCAACAAAGTTGTGTACAGCATCACCAAACAGCAAGAGCGAAGCGGTAGATTTTGTTGTCTCACAAGCATCATGAGGTCTATCACCGTGATGGTGGTGGTGATAGGTTCTAAGTAAGTGAGCCAAGAGATAAAAAGCGAGGAAACCGCTGACAATCGCTACTGGTCCCAAAGACGAATGAGCTTCGAATGTTTCAGGAATAAGTTCAAAAAAAGTTACCCCTAAAAAAGTACCAATTGCAAATGGGACAATGAGACGCTCAATAAAACCCGTTTTAGTGCTAGAGCCAAAGAACAGAATCCCGATAACCGATACACTTGCGACGAGACATGAAGCGAGTAAAATTGTCATGAAAGCTAATTATTAGTAAGTATCAAAATTTCTTATTGCAAATCTATTGCAATAATGTATCATATATTTTCTATGAATCAAGCTACACATGAACTTCTTGATACGCTTAAGTCTCGCGGGTACCGCATTACCGGACCGAGAACAAAGGTAATTGAATGGATTGCGGATCAAAATAATCCAGTCACTATTCAGGAAATTGTTGCGAACGTAAACAGTGATGAGGCGACAGTGTACCGCACCCTTGCTACGCTTAAAGCTGAGCACCTCGTTGAAGAAATTGCCCTACCAGACAATGACACCAGATATGCCCTGACTCATGGCCACCATCACCATCTGGTGTGTGAAAACTGTTACCTGATTGAGCATATACCCTGCGAGGGGCAAAGACTTCACCCATTGGAGTTTGCTTCATTCGCCTCAATAGCTCGTCACGAAGTAACGTTTTACGGTATCTGTAAAAAATGTAGCTAACGTTATGTCTATGCGTATTTTTTTCTTTTTACTACTTTTTACTTTCAGTGTACCTTTTTCTGTATCACTCGCGGAGGTGACTGTTCATGAGGACCTGCAAGAAACGGTCCCGGCCGAAGTAACCCAAATCCTTAACACCACCACGAAGGAACTCGAGGGGCTCGATACCACCGTCACTATTCAGTCTGTCGAGATACGAATTAAAGGTGGTACACGAGCTGGAGAAACGGTAATTTTTGATAATGAGATTGGAACCCTTGAAGTCGGTGACAACATATTTGTAAATCGTCTTAAAAACATGCAAGGTTACGAGTACTATCTTCTTAAAGACGTTGACCGTCGATCAGAACTGGTAGTCATGCTCGGACTTCTAGTATTTCTTATTGTTTGGTTTGCCGGTAAACAAGGATTACGTGCGCTTGGTTCACTTGCCGTCAGTATTGGTGCTATCGTTTTTATACTAATACCAACTCTCCTCGCTGGCTATGACCCAGTTCTAGCTAGCTTCGCGATTGCCGGATTTATTTTAGCTGCCGTTTTATTTGGTACGCACGGCCTGAATCCTGTCTCTTCAATCGCCTTTCTCGGAACGTTTTCTGCAGTTTTACTCACTGGGGCTATTGCATATGTGTTTGTGAATGCGATGCGCTTTACCGGTTTTAGTTCTGACGCTGCGGTGTTTTTAAACTTTTCTACCGGAGGCACCCTCGACTTTAGCAGTCTTTTACTCGGCAGTATTATCATTGGTATGCTCGGTGTCCTCGACGACGTTTCAATCACCCAAGCTTCTGTAGTTCGAGAACTGAAAGCTGCTAACCCTTTACTCAAAGGCAAGGAACTATATACAAGGGCTCTGCGAGTTGGAAAAGATCATGTTGGCTCACTCGTAAACACGCTCGCACTTGCGTATGTCGGTGTTTCACTACCTCTTATTTTACTTTTTGCCCGCGCTGACACGAGCCTCACCCTCACTCTTAACCAAGAACTGTTTGCAGCAGAACTCACACGCATCATTATTGGTAGCATTGGTATTATTATGGCAGTACCTTTCACTACCCTACTCGGTGCTTGGTACTATGGTACCCACACTCCTTTAGGTGACGTCTCTCATAGCCATGCTGGACATAGTCACCACTAGCGCTAATTCTTTGTAAAATACATCGTGCCGTAGTCTCGATTGAGTTGCATCTTAAGCACCTCCCTATCTATAGCGTATGAGTTAGCCAGTCCAAGTTGCGAAGCATACACCGTTTCTAAAGAACCTTCGCAAAACATTTTTGTACTCACGAAAGAACCAAAACTAATTACTTCACCTTGAGTCACCGCTGTCCCGGTAAGTGTATTACAGTCAGTTGCACTACTCACTTTCCCAGCACCATCAAAACTCAAAACAAAGTCTGACCCCGGTGGTGTAACACGATCTCCATTTAAAAGGATGGTATGGGTCCATTGCCATGATGTGCCTATAAGAGCACTATCGTCAGTTTCGCTCGCTGGTTCATTAGTATTTGAATTGGCAAATACTATCGGGTACTCAAAAGCATCATCATTTTCTGGCAAGCCCGATGCGTTTTGCTTCTGCAGAATAATCGACCCGGCACTTGAGACACTCGTATCTACGGTGTAGGTAATTGTTGCCTTAAATGGAACATACTCTTCAGTCATCCAGTCACCTTCGGCAGTTGCAAAACCTTCACCAATAATGAGTCCGTCCCAATTAACCAACAGAACAGGAAAAGAGGCTTCAAAAAACCAGCCTCCACGAGCTTCTCCTGTAATAATTAGTGGTGAATTTACGGTTGATTTAGGAAGTGGTGAATCAATGCGAATCATGTCTTTATACTCAGTCACTACCTCTTCAACCTCAGGAGATGCCACATCATCTGTAACCATAAAGCGAGCAATAACCACAACCACCAAAGCTATCGTTAGGAGTATAAAAATAATTTTATTTGTTTTTGTAAAAATCATGATAATTGTTTAATAAGTAAAGTATGGGTTACAGAATTTTCAGTGTACACGCTTTTAAACCTTCTTCAGGTAACCCTCTGCTATACTACAGTATAAAGGTATTAGAAATGTATGGCAAAAGAAGAAACAGTCACGAGAACCATAGCCCGCGGTATTACGTATAATCAAAGCGACCGTGTAAAAACATTTCTAGCTCAAGAAACACCCCTTAAAGCGGCTATTTTCGAGGTACTTTCCCCGTATGTACAACAAAAGATACTAAATGAACTATCTATAGATGACACGGTGGAACTACTAGATTCGCTTGATTTGCATAAGGCGACTACTGCTCTCGCCCAACTTAAAGACTCCAAACGAAAAGAAAAGATAGTCTGGCGACTTAAAACTGAACTCAAAGAAAAAGCTGAACTTTTTTTACGCTTTCATGCCAAAGCGTCACTCGATTTAATTAACTTTAACTATCTTCTCCTGGCTTCAGACACGACTGTCGACGAAACTGCAACCGCGATGGATGCCTTTTACTCAGAAACAAAAAAGTTTCCTGAAATACTAGTTCATCATAATGGATTTCTCATTGGTGAAGTACCCTACGCCACGCTCATACGCGCCACCAAGAAAGCTCGGCTTGAAAAACTAGTCTGTCCCGTTGAAACGATTGTGTACCATGCAGACACAACTGATGCGATTGACTTACTTGATTCTGCCAAAAGTGGCAAGGTAGTGATCAAAGATAGTGACGAAAGTGTCATTGGTATCATCTACACAGCTGACGCAAAGGAGCTTTTTAAAAAGCAACCAGCTTCTAGTCTCTATGAGTTTGCCGGTGTAGCCGAAAGTGAGCGCCCATTTGATAGCGTGCGCAAAAAAGTTGAACATCGCTATAAATGGCTCATTATCAACCTAGCGACTGCCTTTATGGCTGGTGCGGTTGTTTCTTTGTTTGAAAATACACTTTCACAGTTAGTAATTTTAGCTATGTACCTACCAATCATTGCCGGCATGGGCGGTAATGCCGCCACGCAGACCTTGGCTGTTATGGTGCGAGGGATATCGATTGGAGAAATTTCATTTCAGAATTGCCTTCCGGCCCTCAAGCGTGAGATTACCGCTGGTATAATAAATGGTGTAATTAACGGCATCCTCATCGGTATAGTGGCCATCTTCTGGAATCAAAATCCCCTACTTGGGCTTGTCCTCGCAGTAGCAATGATAGTGAATCTTGCAATAGCTGCTACCGCCGGAACACTTACTCCGCTCGTTATGAAAAAATTTGGCAAAGATCCAGCTACGTCAGCGACAATTTTTATGACTACGTTCACCGACGTACTTGGTTTCTTCGTATTTCTTGGTTTAGCAACCCTCCTGTTAATCTAAGCACAAGGTTTTAAAACGTTGACCGTTCACCCATTGTCATTCTAAGTAGTTGCCCGAGATACGTTATTCCATCAGGATGGATAGCGTGTCGTAAGCCTTCGTATTCAGCGTACGTAATGTCTGCCCCAAGTAGAGAGAGAACTTCCTTTGTTTTTTGAAACCGAAACAAGGGTACATGCGGGTCAAGCACATCACAACCCATGTAAATCGGAGTCTGAAGAAGAGACCCACTGCTGTGCATCCCTATAACTTCTTCTGTTTCTCCAAAGAGAGCACCACTGTAAATGCACGCTCCTCTAAATTGAGCTGGGCTTGTCGCGAGGTATTGAGAAACAAGCGACGCACCTTGTGAAAAACCAGCCAAAATTGTGTGTGATTTATGGATTCCGTACCTACGTTCGATTTCAGAAATTATTACCGAAATGAGTTCTAAACACGAACTCAAGTGAGGTTCGTTTTGCGTCAAAGGGTCAAAGAAACGACCAGGGAACCATATGGAGTTTTTAGCCTCCGGAGCGAAGATGACCACATGCGGTGGTGGCACTTCACTGCCAAGTATCTGTACAATATGCTCTGGACTCGTACCACGTCCGTGTAGCAACACGAGAGCAACGGAAGGATTAGTAACGTTACCGCGTACATGCACCCGTGCGCCTTGGTGTGGACCTGTTAGTTGTTCAAGATAAAAATCAGTCATGTAAACGGAGCGTATCGCTACTTTAACAGTATAGCACCAGACAGGAATCCGCCTTTATTTATATACACTCTTTTGCTTTAAACAGATCAATTGGATTTGGTACAGCACCCGCCTTCACTTCATCGACACGAGCTTGACCTAAGGTACGAACGAAGCACGCTTCTTGTTCTGGTGTAATTGAAGAAATGGCAGCCGGGTCAAGTCCGAGCGCTTCGAGGGCTTCAGCTTGAGCTGGTGTAACGCTCGTCTCACTCTCTTCTGCTGACTCTACGGACGTTTCTGAATTAACTTCTGTATTCCCTTCACCACCAAAGGTAGCCTCCGTGAGTCCCAAATCTTCTTCTAAAACCTCAGTCACGATAGGGTCAAGACGGGTTTGAATACCATTTGGATTAACTATATATAAATAGAGAGCCAACAAAATAAGCACAAAGAAAATAACTCCCAGAGTAACAAAGAAATACGTAAAGAATTTTTTCATACTATTTAAAGTGTTGGTTCAACTTCACCTGCCTCCGTAGACGTTGCCGACGGCTGAGCCGTACTGGTTGCTTCTGGAGACGAGGTGGTCAGCTCAGGCACTACTCCATAGATTGTTTCGGTAAACAGCATCGTGCCTCCCCCTTCTAGATTTAGTATGAGCGACTGATTCTCTCGCACGAAGCTTGTAGCACGAGCAAGTGCACCAACGTACTCTGCCTCTTGTGACTCTTCACAAAACATCAAGGTTGAAGCAAACGGTGAAAAAGTGAGGTTATTCTCAGCCACGATATATGTACCAGAAAGACCATTGCAATCAGTTCTACTCATAACACTATTCTCGGCAAACGATAGGACAAATTTGTCTGACGCCGGTACTAGCGTATCTTCTCCTTGCTTGGTTTCATTCCATATCCACGCGGTGTTCTGTAGCTGACTAGCTGTTGCTACTTGTTTCGTTTCGTCAGTTTCTTCGCTTATAGCAATCAAAAGAACATCGACTCCTTCAGGTGGCCTGGCGCTTGTAAGGACCGGGACTGGCGTATCAGTCGTAAAGCGCACAACCCCTCCTACACTGAGTTCTGCATACAGCACATAAGAACCTTTCCGCGAGATGTCACGTGGGTTATAGGAAAGTGAAAACGGTAAGGGTATATTTTCACCCGTCGTAGTGTATTCATAGGTGGCTAAGGTGATCGGCGATTCTTTGGATGTAGATTGATCTCGTAACTCAACCTTAAGAAAACTACCGGGTAACAAAGCAATTCGTTCGTTATACCTGACTGTTCCTTGAAGAACATCCTCATTTGGTGTACCTGACTGTAGGAAAAGGTACGCCCCAAGAGTAATGAGAGATACTACGAGTACTACGACGAGAATGAATTTATACATATTACCCAGTGAGTAGTGCTATTAATTAACTATTTAAGTATACCATCACCACCTCGGGTGTTTATAGTCAAGAGGTGTGGCATACTATTTGTATGAAGTATATTAATAAACTTAGAGCTGCCTTTTCTGGCCTCTTCTACAGCCTACAAAGTGATCAAAGTTTTCAACAACAGATACTACTTGGCGGATTAGTGATTCCTTTAGTTATTTACTTTTGTTCGCCCCTTAAGCAAGCTGAACTCTTCTTTTTAGTTGCTAGCTTTGTACATATCCTCACTACAGAACTACAAAACTCCTCGCTTGAAGCCACCTTAAACCACCTTCACCCCGAGCAACATCAAGCTGTCGGTTTAAGTAAAGACTTAGCAGCCAGTGCCGTACTCGTGGCCGGAATGTTCTTCTTTTTTGTGGTGGGAAGCATTATCCTGACACGCCTGATCTAACAAAAGTCACCCACAGGTGGGTGACTTTTTGTTACTCAGCTGCCGGTGTTTCTGGAGCTTCTTCTGTAGTTTCTTCGGTAACTTCTGGAGTTACAGTCTCCTCAGGCGTTGCAATTACTTCTTCTTCAGTTGCAACAATAGTCTCGTCGATCATAGTATGTTTTTTATTACGACGAATAAAACGACCACACGTCACCATAGCACAAACTACTGAAAGAAGATAGCTTTTATTAGGGCTGATGATGCCTCGTTTCAGCATCAAACACCCCAGTTACTTCGAGCTTTTCTACTTGTTGGTACGAGCGTACTGCACTTTCAGTAACCGGCCCAAAGTAACCAGTCGCTCCAGACGAACGCAAGGCGGTTCCCGCTTCAGTTTTAAGGGTGTACGAGAGATAGATTTGTAAAAGCGCTACTTCAGTTCCTTGACTTCCGAGCTGTAAATCGTTCTGAAGCAGTTTTGGAATACTTGCTATGAGTGCATCAAGTTTGCTTTGTAGTGAAGCGTTACTTACCACCCCTGCCTTAGCTAACGCCTTCTGAAGTGTTCTCGGTAATGGGTAATCTAAATTAAGTGCCTGTTGTAATTCCGCAGAATACGTGTCAACCAAAAAATCAATCATGTCACCTTCGTCGTCACTATTCTCAATAACATCATCAAGAAACGAGATTTTTTCTTTAAAGGTGAATTCGTCTTCTAGTCGAGTATAGGGATCAAGCGGCTTTCCATCTTTTCTAATTTCAAAATGTAAGTGAGGAGTAGTACCAACCGCGTTACCCGTATCTCCCACGGTACCAATAAAGTCGCCAATCGCTAACTTGTCTCCCCGCTTTATGTCGGCGATGGTATCAAGGTGCATATAGCGAAAGGTTTCACCGCCCGGGTTTGCGGTATAAACAAAATTGCCAGCACTTTCACCACTTCCAACAGCACTAACGACAGCCTTGGTCGGTGACACTATCGGCGTTCCACGCAGTCCAAATAAATCCTGTCCTTCATGCTGTCGTGTGCCACCGCCACGTGGATCACCAAAGTCAGACCGAATCTCTTCATACTCTAACCCAAACAATATTGGTATCGGGAATTCCTTAACAATCTTCGAACCAAGTGAACTAGTGTTAACTTCAGAGTAACTCGTGTGCCGAGCAAATGTCACTGCCGGTAGTACTAGCGTAAATATAAAACTAGCTACTATAGTAGCAAGGGTTATTTTTCTATACATCATCCTTCAATTCTACCACGCACATGAAGCTTGATTTCTTTACCTAAAACTAAACGACTCAGTGACTAAGGCAAAATCAGTGGACATTTGATCAAGCGGCGATATATATGACCCAGTGAGTACATACATCATGTTTTCATTTTGTACGACTACGGTATCTATTGGATAAAGCCCATCACTTAGATACCGTACTCCTTCGGTACCAGCTACCCATATAGTTTGCGCCTCTTTGAGTTGCCTATCAAAGCCGGATTCTGGCAAGTTATTCTTTACCCAAAGAAGTGGGCTATCGAGTTTTGGATTCTTATACACCATAACGCTGATTGTGGGCGGTCCTTCACTTGCGTCACTATCATACGGAGTAGGGCGTAGTGTCACCGCTTCAACCAATTCGCCTATGAGAAATTCTGGTTCAGTTGTAATAACTTCGTAGTTCTGTGGGCTTAATGGGTAAGAAAAGCTATATCCATACTTTTCACTCGCAAAACTTCGCTCGGGCGATGGTGCTACCACTGGTGACACTTCATCACGTGAAGAAACTTCTGGTTGACTAATGAAAGCAAAAAGGCCGGAGTAGTACAAAAACGCTATGACGCCTATAAAAGCACAGAGTATAGAAATTAGGCGTATTTTGTTCATTACTTTTAGTATATCGACAGCTATCTAGGCACGCAATCTATTGACTTTTTGCATTTTATATGTAATAACTGAGCCTTCAGACAATGATTGACTAGTCAGCAACTGTGTCGCCTAAAGCAAATTATCCAAGTTATGCAAACAACAAAACCACTTACTATCGCTATTTTAATCCCCGCTCATAACGAGGAGCAGATGATTGGTGCCTGCGTTGACTCATGCTTAGCACAAACTCGGCCAGCTGATGAAATAATCGTGGTTAATGACGGCAGTACAGACCGAACTGGCGAGATTTTGGCTACTTATGGCGACAGAATTCGCGTCATAACTACGCCAGTAGCAACAGGAAATAAGAGTCGGGCTCAAGAAATAGGTATTAATGCCCTATCAAGTAACGTTTTTGTTGCGACCGACGGTGACACCATACTCGATAGTAACTTCGTCTTAGAGGTAGAAAAAAGTTTTCTTAAAAATAGTGAGATCTCTGCCTTCGCCGGACAGGTACAAAGTACAACATACAATTACTTAACCGCCATCCGAGAAATTGACTATGTGATCGGTCAAGATTTATATAAAAAAGCTCAATCATATATTAACCAAGTAATGGTTATTCCAGGTTGCTCAGGTGCTTTTAAAACCAGCCTGTTTCATGAAAATAAAATCACCTTTGACCATGACACCTTGACTGAAGACTTTGACTTTACGTATAAACTGCACGAACAAGATCTCCTCATTTGTTACAACCAAAACGCTATCTGCTACACTCAAGACCCTCACACACTGAGCTCATACCTTAACCAGATGCGTCGTTGGTACGGAGGAGGCTGGCAAAACCTTGAGAAGCATATCAATATCGTCAGAAAGCGCCCAAGTGCTGCCTTGCTTATAAGCATGGGTTATTTTGAAGGTTTAGGCTTCTCAATCCTCTTTTTCCTGCTCCCGATTGTAAACTTTGCCCTCTTTCTCAATATGCTCTGGCTCTACCTAATTATTTGCATGATAAGTGGTGCGTATGCGTCGGCTAGGCGAAGACGAGCTGACTTATTCGTCTATAGTCCACTTATGGTCTTGATTGGGGCAATTAACGCCTGGATATTCTTAGAGCGATTTGTTGTAGAAATTGTTCTGCGGAAGAAAAATATGACCTGGTTTCACCCAGAGCGTCGACTGGTACTTAAATAAACACCATGAATCCACCATTTACAGGAATTACTCTATTTATAAGTCTCATCATTATTGTGGTGGGCTTTGTGAAGCGACAATTTTTAATACTATACCCTATCGCGGAAAGTCTCGTTATAAAGAAAAAGCGGATTGTGTCTCAAGGTATTGCTTCAATTTGTATTGTGCTGTTTTCTTTTGCTGCTTGTGGACTCCTCTACAGTTCTTTTATTCATGGCGCCTTCGCAGACGAACAAAACAACTACACCAAAGCCAGTGAATATTTCACCACCTGTGAATCAACCATTAAAAGAACTATCTCGGACAAAAAAATTATTCTTCGCCTTGACGATGTGCAAGCATATGGCTGGACAGATATAAGTATTAAATTAATGGAAGACGCTGTAAAACAAGGCTTCCCTATTGTGGCTGGAGTTATTCCAAACAATATACAAACTGATCCCAAGCTAAATCATTTTTTCAAAGCCCAGCACTGCAACATTGAAATTGCTATTCACGGCTTTACCCACGAAGTTGCCGGGGACTTTGGTGACACAGAAGGTGACAACGGAGAAACAACTGGCGAGTTCGAGCTTATCGGCGAGCATGTTGCTAGACGTAAACTCGAGCAAGCTGTCAGTGCGCTTGCCCTACTTCCTGAAACTACTATTGCAACTTTTATTCCACCTCAAAATAAAATTTCACAAAGTGCACTTGCGGTAATGCCTGAGTATGGTGTGTCGTATGTATCTTCTGAAGGTGCCGGTCCGTATGATTATGATGCTAGTACGTGGAATTACGTAACTGGCGAGTTCGTAAAAAGTAAAGACGTAATTGAAAAATGTGATGCGGTTTTTGCCTCTGGAGATACGCTTTGTGTAATAATGCTTCACCCACAAGACTTTAGTCTCGCGGATCAAAACCTAAACCAAGCTCACTACCGCGAGTATCTTTGGCTACTTGGTGAAATAAAGCGTAGAGACGTCTCTGTGGTACGTTTTATCGACTTACCTCGACCGTAGCTTTTATCTGAAAGTTACACAGAAGAACCAGCTACATACCCCGTACTCCAGCAAAGTTGTAAACTATACCCTCCAGACGGCCTGTCGATATTGAGCATATCACCAACAACATACAGTCCAGGGACTATTTTTGACTCCATTGTTTTAAAATTAATTTCTTCCAGCTTTACCCCGCCTGCAGAGATGACGGCCTTCTCTTTTCCTAACAATCCACTAACACTAAGTGGTACCGCCTTAAGTAGAGAGAGGAGACGTGTTCGTTCCTGAACTCGCACACTATGACAAAACTGTTCACCATCAACCAAAGCCAGCTCTAGGATAGGTGCTACCAGTGAACTTTTTACAATCGTACTTAAAACATTTTTTAGTTTTTTGTTGGGTTGGGTCGTAAGTGTTTGTATAAAAGACTCTTTTAACGCCCCGGCATCAAGGGTCGGGACCATGTCGAGCAAAAGCGTTACTTGGCTATGATTTAAAAGTTCACCGATTTCCTTACTGGCATTTAGTATGGTCGGTCCACTGACACCAAAATGAGTAAACAGAATTCGCCCCCGCGTAGCACTGACTTTTTTTCCATCAGCAAGAATTGTTACCTTCGCATCAGATACACTTACTCCACCTAGTTTTTTTACCCATGCGTCCTGAATCGCTACTGGGACTAGTGCATAATTATTATTAATAACGGTGTGTCCAAGCTTCGTCAACCAAGCGTATCCATCCCCCGTTGAGCCTGTTTCTGGTCTTGAAGTACCGCCTGAAGCCACCACAGTACGTCGAGCGAGGATAGATTGCCCCTTTTCATCCCTGATCACAAAGAGACGTTGCGTTGGATCAAAAGCAATATCGCTAACTATATACTTTGTTTTTAGCTCTACCTTTCCCTTTTCTATAAACTGTACCATTGCGTCAGTAACCGCTTCTGCCGTATTTGCTTCAGGGAACATACGTCCTTCATTTTCTTCGACTAACGCAACCTGGCGTTTATTAAAAAATTCAATAGTGTCTACTACGGAGTGCGTGGCAAATGTAGAAAAAAGAAACTTACTAGCCGACTTATACTGCGCAAGCATAGTTCGAACGTCTGGCTTATTGTTAGTAACATTACACCTTCCTCCACCGGTAATAAGTAACTTTTTACCCGGGTGCGAATTTTTTTCAAGCAAAAGCACTTTTAGTCCGCGCTCACCTGCTCGGCCGGCCGCCATCATTCCGGCTGGACCTGCACCAATCACGACTACATCATAGATCTCTTTACTCAGTTGTTTTGGTTGCCTTGTATGTGTCATAGTTTTATCACCAGCTAACTTCATCTTGATGAAACGCTACTATAGACCAAAATACCGAGGAAACAAAACCTTCGTGCCATCAGAGGTAGTACCATCAACACCAATCGGTATCTGCTCAAGTGTCTTTGGCCACGGTAGTGGTAGCTTACCTACAAAAGGTTCATCACCAAAAAGTACTGGTGCAATGGCTCCACCGAAAACACCCGGCAACCATGCCATCACCAAACCGTCCCAGTCAGCAACCTCATGATCAATGAAAAGTGGCCTACCAGAGACTATGACTACTATCACCTTAGAGCTTACCTCTTGTAGGTTAAGAATTACCTGCCTATCACTCTCGCTTATGATAGGTAACTCATTGTCACCCCACCCTTCAGCATAAGGCGCTTCACCCACAACAGCGATGCCAATATCGGCTTTTTTCTCTGGAGTCGCAAAGATACCCTCTTTGTTATATTCAACCATCACCCCCAGTGGAGCACGCGCCTTAATACCCGCAAAGATTGAACTGCTATTTTGAAGCCAATTACCATCCACACCTTGCCACTCTACTGTCCACGCTCCAGCTTGCCTACCGACGTTGTCAGCACTGCTACCAGCGACTCGAATATGTCGAACGGTCGAAGAAATTGGAAGTACTCCTTCATTTTTTAAAAGTACGAGGGATTTTGCTACTACTTCTTCAGCTAAGACTTTATGTTCACGTGTACTCATTACTGCACTACTTGAACTAGCTACCGCAATTTCATCAAACAGTCCTAAAGTGAACTTGGCCGTGAGAATTCTGGTCACAGCGTCATCAATCCGTGACTCTGAAATAAGCCCCAGTCGTACCGCAATCCGCACGTTTCTCATAAATGTTTTATAATCAAACGGAAGCATCACCATATCAACCCCTGCATTTATGCCTTTGATAGACGCAATAAAATCTCCTCCCGGTATTTCATAGACCCCATACCAATCAGAAACGACAATACCTGAAAATCCAAGCTCGCTCTTAAGCACATCAGTTATTAAGTACTTACTCGAAGCAAGTTTTTTATCTCCCCAACTATTTAAGCCGACCATAACACTCATCGCACCAGCCTCCACTCCCGCTTGAAATGGTGGCAAATACTCCGCCCGAAGTCTAGCTTCGTCCGGCTTTGTGTATCCTTGATCAATCTTAAAGTTTTCATTGCTTGAAGTATCCCAGAGCATTCCGCCTAAACCAACATAGTGCTTTAAGGTACTCATCACTGCTGTTCCTTCTCCGTTTTTTACGGATTGGAGACCCTCTACATACGCATTCCCAAGTTCACTCGCTAACTTTGGGTCGTCGGAAAATGTTTCATACACCCGTCCCCACCTAATATCTGTCGGTAGATCAAGGTTGGGTGCATAGTTCCAATTAACTCCGGTAGCCTGTAGCTCGCGTGCCGTTGCTTCTGCTACTTGCTTCACTAAGTCAGCATCACCCGTTGCGCCAAGTGCAATCGCATGCGGAAAGACAGTTGCACCAGGTACATGCGCGTGACCATGTATGGCATCAGAACCATACAGAATTGGAATACCAAGTCTTGAAGACCGGGACGAAGCCAGGTAACCTTCAGTCATTTTCCGCCACCCCATAAGCGTATTTTCTTCTGGTTTGGCCCCTGACCCACTTAAGAGCGCCCCCAGACCATACGTAGCAATATCGCCTATCTCAAAAACGCTATTTTTTTCAACAAGAGCCATCTGGCCAATTTTTTCAGTTAGGGTCATCTGCGACAACAAGTCAGCCACTCGCTCCTCTATAGGTAGGTTGGCATCTTTATATGGACTGGTTGATAAAGGAGCTGACGGAGTTGGGTTATAGAAAATATACATAAGAAAGATAGCCAATAGCACCAAAAGAATAAACCCCCACTTCATGCAATTCCTCAAACACGAGTTCCTCTTGTTTGTTTTCACCCCCTTAAGTAACACTTTAACCATTTTATGTAGTATAGCATTTTGCTAAGACCGGTCTGCCTCAGTAATTACTTAGGCTAGTTACTATGGCGAACCCCACTGGCATTTCGTATACCAAGTGCCCAGTACAGCTCTTGAAATTTCTTTGTAACCATTTCTAAATCTACCTGAGAAAGAGTAGAGTTCTCAGTGAGTTCATCCATAATAGGTTTCAAGCGAATGAGGGTATCTCTAAGCTCTAGACGTTTTGGGGTATTTTCATTTGCTTCTTCTGGGGTAGTGACTGAGTATAAGTAAGCAATTTGTTCCGGGCTATACTTTTCAACTTCTGCGGTAAACTGCAGAAGAAGTGGCCCAGCATCAACTTTCTCATTTATAAAGGCTTCAGCTAAGTTCGTTTTCTCTAACTCAAACAGTTCTTTCAGTCGAGTAAAGTAGGTAACACAGTGCTTTTTTACCTCTTCATTTGGCTCATTTTGTATCGCTTCCCATAGTAAATCAGCATCAAAATCAAGTACAGGTACTGGCGGTTTAGACTTTTGATCTATATACCAAGGTGTAAAGTTCTCTAAGTACTGTATGTTACCTTCTGCATCTTTAAGAAAGTTTCCGTAATTCGAGTCAATAAACTGACCTAAATCCCCTAACTTTTCTTCAACTTTTGACTTTTCGCTCGACGGTATTTCATCTTCTAATTCATCAATTAAATCACTCCCATCACCACCTTGTTCGATAGTGGACTGTAAACGAGTATGGATTTCACTGTGCGGAATACGATCACGAGAAAAGGAATACACATCATCTTCTGATACTCCAACGTCGTGAATGTCTGGGATATTTTCTGGAGCTAATAAGTGTAGAGTCTTAGTCAAATAGAATGAACCTTTGAGCTGTTCGGGGCTTTTAGGACCTCGGCCCTCCATGTATGCGCTAACTACTCGTTCAGAGTTAGAAGGGTGAGTAAAAACTTCTTTCTCTTCTCCATGTCCTACCTTTTCAGTTCGTTCAAATTTTAAACGCATAATGCTAGCAGTATAGCAAAATGCTCTTTTCTAGACACTACCCCCGAATTAGCTTCACAACCGCCAATAGCGTACACGCCCCCACAATCGCTACGAGTAAGCTATAGAGATTAAAGCCTGTTACGCCAGCACCACCAAACTGGTTGAAGAGGAACCCGCCAATCATCGCTCCCAGCACTCCGACTACTATGTTTAGGATAAATCCCTGCTTATGGTCTGTGTTCATAATGAGTGAGGCAATCCAGCCCGCACCAGCACCAAGTACAATCCAAAGTATAAAGCTCATATATGTAATGTAGTTATAATTAATTTCTTTCTATAGTTCATTGTTATAAACTGATTGAATCTGGAACGGTTACTTTTACTTCATCAGCATCATTCTTTTCCTGCAGGTATGGGATAGCATAGAGCCAAATAATTCCTCCGACAAATAAAACCCCAACTACAATACCCACAATCAGTCCAACACCTCCGTCTCCATTGTTACGGTTATTATCCATATAAGATATAAAGCTATTACTGAGCGGGATCTTGTTGATCGAGTTTCACCGCTGCCTCACTGGTTGAGACCGCCTTACTCATCACAAACAACTTAATAACTGCCCAAGCAATCAGCCAATATACAAGCATGGCAAGTAGTGTAGTCCACTCGATAACACTATCTACAATAACCGCACGACTAAAGACATTGCTAAATGGAGCAACAAATGGATAGGTTACCGTGTAAATAAAATCAGAAAAGCCAGCGTTTGGGTTGGCAGCCAGTAGCTTGAGAATAAACCGAAACGCTAAGAGTGCTTCAAGTATGCCGAAGACATACCAAACAATCTGGGTTCCTCTGTATAACGGCTTGGTTCGGGGAGACAGTGATGATTCCATGTAATGAGATTATGAGATAACGTCATCACTCACACATACCTCACAGTATGAGAAGTACTGGTGCTGATGTAAGTGATGTATGAAGTGAATACATATTCACGAATGTAGGTGCCCGACTTGGAGTCAAAGGCTGAGCATTCTTAACCCTATAATTATACCATGGCGAAAGAGCTAAAAAACCAAACAATAAAACCTGCTATTGAAAGCAGGTTTTATTGTAGAGTAGCTAGTTGAGACTAGAACTCATCGAGGGCTTCTTCAATCAGATCAAGTGCCTCTTCAATCAGGTCTTCTGCTTCGTTTTCGTCATCATCGTCAAGTGCATCCTCTGCCTCGTCAAGCAAGTCTTCTGCTTCATCGAGTAGGTCTTCTGCGTCTCCGACATCTTCGTCGTCATCAAGCGCATTCTCGACATCGTCTCGTGCGTCATCGAGGTCATCTCGTGCATCATCGAGATCGTTCTCAGCGTCGCTCCCACCTTCACCGATTGCATCTATCGCGTCGTTTACGAGGTCGTCAGCATCGTTAGCTAAATCAATTGCTTCGTCATAGTCTTCGTCTTCAAAAGCATCTTTAGCTTCATCGAGTAGGTCCTTAGCTTCGTCAAGGAGATCCTCAGCTTCACCCACTTCTTCGTCATTATCTTCGGCATCTGCTATCTCGTCTTCTGCTTCCTCGATAGCATCATCAACCTCATCGATAAGCTCATCTGCTTCATCTTCTTCAGACTCACCATCAGCATTCTCAAACGCATCATCAGCGTCATCAATAGCATCCTCGGCAGTATCAATAGCGTCATCGAAGTCACCTTCAAAGAATGAGCGCATAGCGTCAAACAGGTTGTCTTCTGCATCACTAAAGCTACTTCGAGCCTCTACAATATTTACAGCCGATTGATTATCGTCAATTGCTTCGTCAGCTTCATCAATTGCGTCAATCGCTTCCTCGATTAAATCACGAGCTTCCTCTTCCTCACTACTTGGAGTGTCTTCAGTATCTTCATCTTCATCCTCATCGGTATCTTCATCATCTCTACCACTAACTGGCTGTCCATTTTTTTCTGCTTCTAACCTTGCCTGCAAGGCTGCCACCTGAGCAATCAAGTCAGCCGAGCTTGGCGTAGCACTTCCTGAAGAAACTACTGGTGTTCCACCACTTATGGCACTGCGAGACTTAAGACCAAAGTAACCAAGAGCTGGCGATACTTTGTTGGCTTGTTGCCATTTCATCACTGCTTGCTGGGTTAGAGACTTAAATTCTGTTGTTTCTTTGCCTGGTGAACCAGCGCCAGTCTCAGCTATCTTAAAGCCATTTTCGTTTAGGTATTGCTGAAGACAACGCACATCCTCACCGGTCGAACCAAGTTGCAAATCTCGAGTAAACGAGCAGGTAGCTGCCTCAGCATACGTGCTGAAAAACGTAAAACTGCTAACTAATAAACTTACTAATATAACGACAAAACCTCCACGAGTAATTAATACTGTTTTCATACGCGTAGTATACGCTACCACCTCCGCCATCGCCTACCTTCTCTATACACAGCCAGGTTAGGCAAGATAACTATCAAAATATACGGCGTGACACGTGTATCCACCAGGGTTTTTCTGTAAATAATCCTGATGATACGACTCAGCCGGCCAAAATCGAGTAAACGGCTCAAGTGTCGTCACTACGCTGTCTCCCCAACGTTCTGACTCATTTACTATCTCGATCATCTCTTGTGCAGTATGTAACTCTTCTTCGTTTTTGTAAAAAATAGCCGACCGGTACGAAGTGCCTTTATCATTACCTTGTTGATTAAGTGTCGTCGGGTTATGAACTTGAAAAAAGAAGTCCAAAATCTGCTTATACGATATGACACTTGGGTCGTACGTAACCTGGAGCGCTTCGGCGTGCCCAGGGTGAGACTCATAGGTCGGATTTTCGTTTTTTCCTCCGGTGTAGCCAGCTTCGGTGTCAATCACGCCAGGCAGACCTCGGAACAATTCTTCGAGTCCCCAGAAACATCCACCTGCGATTATTGCTTCATTATGCATATATTTATTATTACGTGATGTATAAGATGTGTCTATTTTAGGCCCGTCTATCAAACAAAAGCCGTAACCCATTTAGGACGACTAGGAGTGTCCCTCCTTCATGCCCAATCACACCAAGCGGAAGCGGCAAATAGAAAAATACCGTGACACATACCATGATGCTTAGGATACCAATTGCAAACACCAGGTTTTGTCTAATAATCCTTTGGGCTTTTTTAGCCAATCGATAGGCACGGACTATTTTCCGCATGTCATCGGAGAGAAAGGCCACGTCAGCCGCTTCAAGCGCGACGGCTGAACCCGCCACACCCATCGCAATGCCGACATGCGCAGTAGCGAGGGCGGCGGCATCGTTAATTCCATCCCCTACAAAAGCGACCGTACCTTCACCCCGCAAACGCTCTATGATACTCACCTTATCCTCAGGCATCAGGTCAGCAAAAATATCGCTCTCTGAAATGCCGAGTTCACTACCAATTGCTTTAGCAACAGTACTGTGGTCGCCCGTCAGCATGACAATTCTTTTCACGCCAGCACTCTTCAGGGTCGCGATAGTTTCCATGGCGGTATCACGCACCACATCAGCAATTCCAATACAACCCAGCACCCGTTTTGTGTCACCAATAATTATTGTCGTTCGTCCGGTCGCTTCGAGCCGGGCAATTTCAGCTGAGACCTCAGTCGAGACTGGCAGACCAGATTCAGTCAGTAACCGCCTATTACCAGCAAAATACAGTGTTCCACTAAGAGTTCCTTCTAAGCCTTTACCGGGGAGCGCTTTTGTATCAGTTATTTCTTTTGGCTGAATGCCCGACTTACTCGCATACGTCAAAATACTTTGTGCTAAAGGGTGCTCAGAATGAGCTTCAAGTGACGTCGCAATCTGGAGCAACTCAATCTCAGGTATGCCAAACGGCACCACCTCGACCACTTCCATTTTTCCGAGAGTTAGAGTGCCGGTTTTATCAAACGCTACAATATCTACCGTACCAAATACCTCAA
This sequence comes from Minisyncoccia bacterium, assembly GCA_041742075.1. Lineage (GTDB taxonomy): Bacteria > Patescibacteriota > Minisyncoccia > Phycocordibacterales > UBA918 > OLB19. Next base: position 3,166 of record JBGSJJ010000005.1, on the reverse strand, counting down.
GTGCAGAACCACCCTTAAACAACATGCCCCGCCTGGCCGCTGAGGCCAAAGCAGACAAGACTGCTGCCGGTACACTGATCACAATGGCGCAAGGACTAGCAACGACGAGTAAGGTGGCTGCTTTGTAAAACGCCTCATCATACGGAATACCAATGAGTATAAACACTACAAGGGCGAGCACACTACCTACCAGCACTACCACGGTATAGCGTGAACCGAACCACTCACTAAAGCGTTCACTCGGAGAGCGGGTGGCTTGCGCCTCAGTGACGAGGGCTATCATGCGAGCTAGGGTGGACTGACTGGCAAGGGCGGTGACCTTAACCGCCACTACTTGATGACCATTCACAGAACCTGCATACACCTCGTCCCCAACCGTTTTATCTACGGGAATTGACTCTCCGGTGACTGGTGATTGATCGACCGTACCAGAACCACGATAAATTACTCCATCAATTGGAAAACGTTCACCCGCCTTTACCACCACGACCTGACCAATTTCTAGTGCTTCAACCCGCACACGAACCAACTGACCATCCGCTTGCTCTAAGTTTGCTTCGTCAGGGCGTAGATCCATTAAAGCCACCACTGCACGTCTCGTGTTCCCCATTGCATAGGCTTCAAGGAGACCAGCTAAACTAAAGAGAAACAGCAAAATAGCCCCGTCTCGTACTTCACCAACCAAGGCGGCCGCGACTGCGGCGAGTACCATGAGTAAATCGATATCGAGCTTACCCGCAAACAAGTTTCTTAGAGCACCAAACAATGCCGGGAGTCCACCCGCGAGGTAGGCTAGTAAAAAAGCACTATTTGAAAACATCTCGGGGGAATTCGTAACGGAAAGATATATTCCGAGAGCTAAACCAGCCCCTGTTAACACAGTCAAAACACCCTCAAAAAATAATTGCTTTTTTTCAGCTTCCAAATCAGCTAAAATCTGCGCTTCAGAGTTTTGCATGTGCACTAGATAATCGGTTCAGTTTTTTCTTCGACGACACAATCAACGTACAGAAGTTCGCCAGACACTTCTACTGAAGACTTCCCATCTCGTTCGGTATACACAACATTTCCATCAGAAGTCCGATACAGCGCTCCAGACTCAGTCACTGCTTGCGGGAGAAGATAGGTTACCTCATTTATCTTCAAGGTGATAGCGTTTGCTCCAAGGTCATAACTAGTGGTGAACTTCCCTCCTTCGGGACAGATGAAGCTATACTCTAGAGTCTCTCCACTTGCCTCAAGTGGCGCTACTGGCACCATGTTGCCTGACTCATCCATCATTAAGTTTGTTGGAGTGTCCTTTTTTACTACAAAAGTAAGCACCACAAAGAGTACTGCGAGCGCTAAAATAATAACACCGAGAATTTTTGCTGTTTTAATCGTAACCATAATCTCTCCATGGTACCACAATATACACATATCACCTCACACCATTAGGGGTGAGGTGATAGGTAGGTTCATCGGTAGAGAGATCCTAGTTTTGTGAAATTTCTTGCAACTTCTGCCAGGTGCGTGGTCCAACCACCCCAAAACCAGTGGTGTCTGGAGTGCCCGAAGAAACAATGCCGTACTTGGTCTGGAAGCGTTCGACTGCTTTTTGAGTCATCATCCCATAGTAATCTGTCTCATTACCCGGCGCACCAACTCCCACGGAAGCAACCATTGTGTCTGCATCCTTATTTAGGATTTGTTGAATCGTCGTGACAAAACTACTAACCATTCCAACTGTAGCCGGTAGTATTGGTGTGGCCATATATGCTCCGAGCACAGAACTAGGTACAAACACGACATCTACCCAGTAGTTACTTGATAGGTACGTTTCATTTGGGAAGGCAAAACTTCCATACTTATACACCCCTGCCTGAGCTGGCGCAGTAATGTCACCATTACTCACCGCACTACCAAAGAAGTTGTTATTCGCTGAATAACGTCCATTTGGTGCGTAGTACGAGACAACGTAGGTGGTATTAGCCGAGACTGAAACAGGTTCCGTAAGTGTGAGCGTCTGCCAACCAGACGCAGTCTCACCACTAAAGGTTCCTTCGGCTAACTTAGTTCCACCACTACTCCACACAGCCGCTTTGTGCGTACCAGTATTTTCAGGACCCTTATAGAAGCGGATGCCGGTAACCGTACCAGCCTTGCTGGTCTTGAACTTCATACCAAGATTTACGGCGTTGGAGTCTGTATCATGCAGAATAGCTGGCGTGGCACTACTACCAAACAGTGACTGAGGGCTTGCTGGGGTTGGAGTTGGGGTTGGGGTTGGTGTTGGTGTTGGGGTTGGCTCAGGAACTGGCGTTGTTGGTGTCGGTGCTGGAGTTGTTGGCGTCGGTTCTGGAGTAGGTACCGTTACCTCAGGTACAAACGTCACATCAACCCAGTAGTTTGTTTTCTGATATTTTTCATTTGGAAACGCTAAGCTAGAACCATACTTGAACACTCCATTTCCTGTCGGTGCAGTAAGTGAACCGCGCTTGACTGACTTGGTGAAGAAGTTATTGTCTAGGGAATAATGACCATTTGGTGCGTGATACGAGACAACATAGGTAGTATCTGCTTTCACAGACACCGGAGTTGCAAAAGTAAGAGTTTGCCAACCTGAAGCTGTTTCACCAGTGAAAGTTCCTTCAGCCAACTTTTCTCCTCGATTGGTCCATAATGCTGCTTTGTGCGTACCAGTATTTTCAGGACCCTTATAAAAGCGGATGCCGGTTACTGTACCCGCCTTGCTGGTCTTGAACTTCATACCAAGGTTTACCGCCTCGCCATCATCACTCGTGACTTGTTTTGGTACAGCGGTGTCTGAAAAGACTGTCTCAATTCCCGCTGGGGTTGGGTTTGGTACTGGTGTAGGAGTCGGAGTCGGAGTTGGTGTAGGTGTAGGTGTAGGGGTTGGTGTAGTGTAGGCATTTAGGAAACTTTCCGCCACCCACCATCTGAAAGGTACCCCTTTCTTAAGACAACAATTCTAAGTATTATAACTAAGCAAATACAAAGAATATGGCAAAACAGGGCTACCGAATTGAAAGGTACCCCTTTCTTTGCACACAGTTTCTAAAGTATTATCATTTAGAAACTAACTATGGCAAAGCAAGGATTTAGAATTGCAAAAGAAATTAAGGACGAAATTATCAATAAGCTTAAACATGAAGGCCTCAGTGTC
>JBGSJJ010000004.1:0-102493 GCA_041742075.1 Minisyncoccia bacterium | reverse complement strand
CATCACTGTTTGCCACCAGTGCTGGATCATACGCTTGGTATATACCAACTTCTGCTACCTGTGCGTCAGAGGCGGAAGGCGTTTCATCTACCTCTGTCGTAACAGTATCGACTGTGCTTTTTTCAGATACAACCTTTGTGGTGTCTTCCGCAGTGATTGCCTTACTCCCATTATCTTTGGTGGCTAAATATCCAACCCCTACAGCAATGAGTAAGACAACGATTCCAATTTTTATGTGTGATGCTTGCATATATTTTGTATTAAAAAACTCAAAACATTAGGCTATTTGTAATAATTCACGAAGTTTTGGTTCGTCAAAACCAAGCACAATCGTTCCGTCAATATCGATAACAGGAACTCCCATTTGTCCTGATTTTTCAACAGCCTCTTTGATTGCATTAGGATCCGTCGCTACATCATGATCTGTGAACTGAATATTGTGTTCAGTAAAGAAGTCTTTCGCCAAATGGCAAAAGTGGCAGGTCGGGGATGAGTAGATGGTGACTGTCTTCATACTATTTTTTATTGCATTAATTTAATAATCGCCTTTACTTTCGGATGGTTCATAAGAGGCTTGTAGCACATCATCTGACCCATCCGCTCGCCCATGACGAGTCCTGACATCTCGAGCACACGGAGATGCTGGGATACAGCAGACATCGATGCATCGAGGACGGCAGCAAGGTCGCTCACACAAAGTTCTCCTTCTTCGGTGAGTACTTTTACAATGCGGTAGCGACTCTTGTCGCCAAGTAGCTTGAATACTTCAGCGAGAATAGCATCATCTTCTGATGCGTCGAGCTTCTTTTTTATTTGGTCTATCTTTGATTTTTCTAACATAATACTTTATTACTTGCGTGATTACTTAAATATTAACATGTGGGTGTATCCGAAGGCAAGTGTGCCGTGTATCATAGTCACATGACACAGAGATATAACAACCCAACTGCTATAGTCATCTATGGTGGTACGGGTAACTTAGCTGAGACGAAGTTACTCCCCGCACTTTTTGATCTGTACACACGAAAGATGCTTCCTGATTTGTTCACTATTATCGGGCTTTCTCGAAAGGAATTGTCACATGAAGAATACCAATCATTTGTTCATGAAAGTATTCTTTCTAAATCACCTGAAAGTGAGGAAGATACACTAAACACATTTTGCTCACACGTGCGTTTTGCTTCAGGAAGTTTCAGTGACGATGTGTCGTATGACAGAATCAAACAGGAACTACTCACTTTTGATACTGCAATTGGCCAATGTACCAGCAAACTCTTTTATCTTGCAGTTCCGCCAAACCTCTACAGTGAAATATTTGAGAAACTGAAACAAAGTGATGCAATGGCGCTTTGTGACGGTGTTGGCTCATGGTCACGTATTTTGGTGGAGAAACCTTTTGGAAGTGACCTTAGAACAGCTGAACAATTAGAAAAACAACTCTGTGAATTGTTTACCGAAGACCAGATTTACCGCATTGATCACTACCTCGCAAAGGATGCTGTTGAAAATATTATCTCGCTTCGTTTTGCAAATAGTATTCTTTCTGACTCTTGGAATGGGAGTCGTATTGAATCGATTTCACTTCGACTGTTTGAATCTCAGGACGTATCAACTCGCGGTTCATTTTATGACGGCATTGGCGCACTCAGAGATGTTGGTCAGAACCACATGCTCCAAATGCTTGCACTCCTCACCATGCATCCGGCAGATGTGCACAATGCAGAAGCGGTAAGGACAAGCCGTCTTGCTGCAATTAAGTCGCTCACGATGCACGACACCGATCTACGGCTTCGCGCTCAGTACCAAGGGTACAAGGAGACGGCAGGAGTTAACCCAACGAGTGAAACAGAAACCTACTTCAAGATCGGTACACACATTGATAGCGAACTCTGGAAAGATGTGGAGGTGACGCTCGAATCTGGCAAAGCACTCAACGCTTCGTTTACCGAAGTAGTCATCACCTTTAGACCAATAGATAAATGTATGTGTGCCGCAGAACCCGAAGTGCACATGCATCGCAATGTGCTTAAAATTACATTCTCACCAGAGCAAAGTATTAGGCTTACCATGTGGGTTAAAGAACCAGGATTTGAGTTTAAGCTCCACGAACGTGAACTTGTTCTCGCTTCACACAAAGGTGAAGTATTTCGCTCGCCAGAAGCATATGAGCGTGTTCTCTACGATTGTATCGTGGGAGACCAAACACGCTTTGTAAGCGGAGCAGAAGTAGTAGCGGCTTGGAATTTTATTACCCCGATACTTGAGTCGTTTCAAAATATTCCACTTCACGAATACCCGAAAGGAAGTAACACACCGATTAGTAAGCAATAATCACATCATTTAATTTATGCAAAAAGAAATTGGATTTGTAGGACTAGGGCGAATGGGTCTCAATATGACCACACATCTTGTTGAGGAGGGTTACCGAGTCGTTGGGTATAACCGTAGTGACGCACCTCGGGCAGAAGCTGAGAAGGTTGGAATTGAAGTAGTGGCTTCACTTTCGGAACTGGTATCTGTGCTCCCAGAACCGCGAGTAGTTTGGCTCATGGTTCCAAGCAGTGCTGTTGATACAGTACTTACTGAACTCACTCCACTTCTTGCGAGTGGCGATACTATTATTGACGGAGGAAATAGTTTTTATAAAGATTCGATTAGACGACATGCAGAATTGAAGACCAAGGATCTCAACTTTCTCGACTGTGGTACTTCAGGTGGCATGACAGGTGCACGGCATGGAGCTTCAATTATGGTCGGTGGGGGCGTAGATGTGTTTTCTGATCACGAACACATATTCAAAGCGCTGGCCGCAAAAGATGGCTACGCTCGTGTAGGTAAGGAAGGAGCTGGGCATTTTGTAAAGATGATTCACAACGGCATTGAGTACGGCATGATGGGTGCAATTGCTGAAGGGATGACGGTGCTCCATGAGCATGAAGACGAATTTGGAATTGATCTTCGTGCGGTACTCAAACCTTACGAGCACGAAAGTATTATCACGAGCAAGCTTGTTTCGTGGCTCCGTGAAGCATATGAAGAAGGTCAGATCGACGCCATCAAGGGAGAAGTGCCTCAAGGTGAAACTGAATTTGAAATGGAGCATATTACCACTCTAGGTGATGTGAAAGTACTTGAAGCCGCACTCGCACAAAGAAAGAAAACACGAGAGCAAGAGTCATATCTTGGCAAGCTCGTCGCTGCTATGCGTAATCAGTTTGGTGGACACAAAGTAATTGCGAAAGAATAGTATGGAGGTTATCGAGACTACATCACCAAAAGAAGATGCAGGCAAGGCGCTTGGTGTTTTATTGGAGGAGAATAAAGTCAAGCCAATTCTTCTCATTCTTTCTGGTGGATCTGCGTTCACCATTTTAGACTTCGTACCGACCACTGTTCTTGGTTCTCATATCACTGTTACGGTGCTTGATGAACGTTATTCCATTGATCCAGCAGTAAATAACTTCGCTCAACTAGAGCAAACAAGCTTCTACAAAACCTGCATTGAACAAGGAGTGAATTATATTTCCACGAAAGTGCTCGAAGGTGAAACTATGGAAGCGTTACGTGACCGATTTGATCTCGCACTCCATACGTGGAAAGAGCAAAATAGAGATGGTGTAGTGATTGCCACTATGGGCATTGGCGCTGACGGACACACCGCTGGAATATTCCCGGGCGAATATGGAGTTGATTTCAATGATGACGCTTGGGTGGTTGGGTATTCTGTTCCAAAGGAGGTGAATGAATATACAGATAGGGTTACTGTCACAAAAACTTTTCTTAAAAACGTTGTCGATTTTGCTATTGGATATCTCGATAGGGATAAGAAGCCAGAGGTTGCTGCGAGATTAATGTTGAATGATTTATCCGGCGACTTACCAATGAACACACTTCATACTCTGAAGGCCGCGAAGTTGTTTACTGGAATCCCATATTAAATAACTCAAATTGTGCTTAAATAACAAAAAGATCGCCCCGTTGGGTGATCTTTTTGTTAGCTGGACTTACCGATGTTTGTGAGGTGTTTAAGCCTCTCGATAGGTCTCACTAGTATGTGCGGGCACAGGGAATCGAACCCTGATATTCTGCTTGGAAGGCAGACATTTTACCACTAAACTATGCCCGCAATGTTCGCCATTCTAGCACTTATCACTCTAGATTTCTAGCGTTATTTGTTATACTCATAGCCAAGATGCACTATATTACTGACACCATATTTGGCCTCCTCGCTTTCTATCTGGCGTTTACGACGAGCCTGGCTGGCGTAATTGCTCCCTACCTCAGTGTAGAAAATAATCAAACCAAAGCGGAAGAAGCCCAACTGGTTGAACTTCCGAGCAAACACGACGATGGACGTGGTATTCCAAGAATCCTGCTTGAAAATAGTGTCTATCAAGGCGCGTCGGTCGTTGATGGTATTTTACGACCTCAGAAATCGGCCTCACCGCTTGAAGCTTTGGTAAATATTTTTTGTACTTTTACCACTCCAGAATATACGCGTTCAACGACTGGCTCAGGATTTTTTGTCAGTGAAAACGGCGTTATTCTCACGAACGCGCACGTAGCACAATTTTTACTCCTTGAAGATATAATGGGTGGAAGTGGCGAATGTATCATTCGCACCGGCACACCTGCCGTACCAACCTATACAACCGATCTGCTCTACATTTCCCCTGCTTGGGTGCAAGAAAATGCTAAGCTTCTCGGCGAAACTTCACCACAAGGAACGGGTGAACGTGACTATGCACTTTTGTACGTCACCGGTAGTGTCGACGACGCACCGATGCCAGCTCTCTTCCCCGCCATCGCGGTTGACACCAACCTGCTAACCCGTACGACGCTAGAAGGGCCTGTACGTGCTGCTGGGTACCCGGCACAAGTCTTAGCTCGGGAAGGGGCGAACGCGCCACTTAGGGGCATTGAGGTGGGTACCAGGATTACCGAGCTCATGACGTTTGGCTCGAACAATGTCGATTTATTTTCAATCGCTGGAACTAGTATTGGTGAACAAGGATCATCCGGTGGACCCGTGGCCGATGCTAACGGGAATGCGATTGGTATAATTTCAACCCGTGGCGATGATACTCGTTTTGGGGTTGGTAGTTTGCGAGCCGTTTCGCTTTCATATATTGACCGCACCATCACCGAAGAGACAGGATTTTCCTTTGCTCAAAATGTGAGTGGTGACCTTCCGCTCCGTGCCGACATTTTTTCACAAACACTCGTCCCGTTTTTAAAAACAATGCTCAAGTTCAACCTCGAATAGCGGTTCAAATCAAATATCAGAAAGGACGCCAGGGTGGCGTCCTTTGCTCTTTAGCTAACTCCACCCAGGTGGTGGGAGTGGCTTAGTTGGTTTTGGTGCTTCTCCGGGCTTGGTAGGCGCCGGCTTAGCAGGCGGTAGAGGAACTGGGCTCCTGCTTGGCATGTCAGTCGCTTCCGCTTGAGGCTCTACCAGCCACTTCGACGAAATTTCTTCTTGTCGACCGGCTCGTCGCCCATTCCATCATCGAACTGGGCGTGCGGGTCAATTTTCGAAGGAACGGTTCGGTTCTCACCGCTGTTCTTCTCAACTTCTCCCTGCTGTTTCTGCAAAGAAGCATTGTCTTTGGTATCAGTACCCATTCTTTCTGTCCTTATACTGTGCTCATCCGCCTAAGCGGTAGCTGGTTTCAACACGCAGGATTGCGTGCCGAGGTGATTGCTCTCTAAGCTAAGCATTCACCTCGGCCAACAAACGAAACCAGCCCCGAGTTTCCAGTCTGGAAACTCGGGGCTGGTTTGAAGTAGAGAACTACACACCAAAAGCTTGTCCGAGTTTCCGCGAACTAAACCAGTAGAAACGTGTGTTTGTATGCATGGTAGCCATTATACGGAAAAATCTTTCTCTGTCGAGCGCTTGGCTTCTTCCACCACAAACGTACCAAAGTTCTGAATAATCTTATTTGAATGCGGGTCTTTCCGAAACACTTCTTCAGCCACTACCCCTTCTGGGAGATATCCGGGCGAAGCTTCAATGCGCAGAATCATATCTTCAAAGGTGAGTTCGGGGTGGAACTGGGTAGTGAAGATGTTATTTTTGTAGCGAAGGGCTGACACCTTACATTCCCGACCGCCTTCTATCAAAAGTATGGCACCTTCCGGCACCCTATCCAGTGAATCTTTATGTCCGTAGTGAGCAAAGAAAGAATCGGGTACATCGGCAAAAATACGGTGTTCGTTTTTATCGACCACAAGCGTTACTTCGTGTGAACGACTCTTTTTTTGTTCATGGTCGTTTATAACCTGCGCACCGGCAAAGGCTCCTACTATCTGGTGTCCATAACATATACCCAGCGTTGGGATGTCGTGCCTAAATATATACGCGCAAAGCGGACGCAACTTCTCAAGAAACACAAAGGATATCTGCTTTGCCTCATCAAATTCATCCCTCCCGCCATCAAAATCAAAATCGCCTGAGCCTCCCAAAATCACTCCTTGGTACGCTTCCATAAACGATTCTGGGTAATCCCAGGCGAGGCTATCTTCAAGCGCCGACACAAAATCCACCACCGCTGAGGCTCCAATTTCTCGTACCACACTCTGCTGTTCAAGTAGTGCCGAGGTGGGACTTTTTCTAAATTGAATAGCTAAGATTTTTGTATTCATACCCTAAAAGCGCATTATAGTACAAATCTATCCCTAATAAAATACAGGCGAGCACAGCTCGCCTGTATTTTATTAGTTATACGACGAGCCCTTACACTTCTGGCTCCGTACTGGTCGCTTCTTCGGTCGTAGTTTCAAGCGGAGACCCTTCGGTACTGGTTGCAGTACTGGTGCTAATGTCACCTGAAATAATTTCCGGGAGCACGGCACTGCCTACGAGAAGGGCACGTGAATCAGTTATAAGTGCCAAGGATTCACGAGCAAACACTTCTGCGTCAGCCAGCAATCCGCTTTTCAGGGCTGCGGTTGCTTGCTCTGCCTTCGCGACTGCTTCCGCTACCGCAGGAACTATTTTTTCTTCAAGCATTGGCTCAATGACTAGGGTGTCAATCTCAGCGCGAAGAACCTCGATCTCGCGTAATTGTTTTTCAACCAGCTGAGTTCGTTCTTCATCGGTTAGGGTTATCGGGACGAGGTTCTCGACAGTAACTGAGTTTCTGACTTCAATGTCAGTCATGAAACTAATCAGCTTACGTGTATCAGTGAGAGCTGTTCTAAGTAACGCGATCAGTTGTTTTGTTTCTTCTTCTCGGACGTTGGTTGACGAGGTGGTAAGCGCCACACTAAGCTCGGCAGTAGAAGTTGGTACTTCAGTTGACGGTTGTATGTCACTGGCGGCTTCAACTGTTTCGACGGTAATCCCCATTTCAACCAACATCGCCATTTTTTCTTGGGCCAACACTACTTTACGGCCAATGTCACCGAGCCGTCTGTCAATACTATCGGCTTCCTCTTTTGAGGTATCAGAGCTAATTGATCCAAATAATTCTTCGGCGTACGTGGTGTCTCGCTCAATGAGCGCAAAGAGTTTTTCTGGCGTCACCGCTGACGGGTCAAAGTTTTCGGTCTGTGTACGAGCATCTGCTACCGCAAGAGCAATTGTGGTTGCAACTGTTGGTTCATCGGTTGCGTCTGATACCGCCAATGTGACTGGTCCTTGTAGGTTCAAAATGTCAGCCTGTGCTTCGAGTACCGACGCAAAAGCTATTTCAGCCAAAATGGCATTTTCACTGTCCGTCTCGTGCATAGCAAGAATAGTTTCATGCGCTGAGTCTGAGTGCTTCTTAACCGCATCTGCCACTTCTTGCTCGACTGCTTCAGTGAGTCGGCCGGCTTGAGAGAGGAGTCGAGCTTCAGACAATCGACGCTCTAGTCGCTCTGCTTCCCATTCCACTTTTGCGTATGGTGAAAAAGCGAGGGTGGAACGAATTTCTTCATTCACACTCACTTTCATGTTGTAGAGAATATCACCCGGAAGAGACTTTTCAGCCAAAGTCGGTACGCCTACAAACAGAATGAGGGCTCCAAGTACCAAGCCACTTTGGACATACTTTGTATTTATATTAAACACCCAAAATGGGTCAGACATGATTTCTTTCGCGAGAGCGGTGCGACTTTTTGTCGCTACTTTTAGTTCGGCTGGAAGCGGATGATACTCCATATAGGAAATAACCCGCTCACGCAGTTCGCGCTTTTCTGCTACTCGCATTTTTACTGCGTCAGCTTTCTTTTGGAGTTGTTGGTTGAATTGCTTCATGTTAGGTGGTTTTTGGTTTGGCGCGTTTGCCAGTAGCGGTGCTTTCAGCTTTTTCAACCAGCGCCTGGAGGAGCTTAAGCCCACGGTGCAAGCGGACCGAGATGACATTTTCTGTTTCTTCGATGAGTTCGCTCATTTCTTTAGGACCGAGTTCATCGACGAAACGTAAGATGAGTACTTCTCGATATACGTCGGGTAGCTCTGATAGAAGATCAAAGGCTTTTTGCCCATCAAGATTAGCGATCATTGAGTCAACGCCATCTTCTTGGAGCTCAGCAAATGTCCCTTCATCAATCCCGTCAATCTCAAGAAGCGCATCAAGTGAGGCTTCTTTGGTCTTGCGGTATTCATCAATAATGAGGTTATTGAGCACTTTATAGAGAAATGGTCGGTAGGACTTGATTTCGTGCCCGGCCCGGACGTAGGTCCAAACCTTGGCAAACGCATCATGTACCACGTCAACTGCCCGCTCTCGGTCATTTATGCGCAAAAACGCGTGACGAAAGAGGGCGTCGCTATACTCATCGAAAGCCTTCAAAAAACGCTCTTCGTGGTCCTTTGGTATGTTGTTTGGTTTGCTTGCAACAGCCATGTAAGAACCATTATATATGTAGACGCTCTAAATAGCATTTTCTTTCAAGTTATCCACAGGGATAGAGAGTGGAACTAAAACTACTGTAAAATATTGACAAGTGCCAAAAAGTACTTTACTGTACGGACAGCTTGTACACCCAACTGGAGACCTGCTCCTATGACTCAAACCAAAGACAATGATGAGATTGATGAAACGCTCGGTGATGTCATGGCTTGCGCAGTCGTGATGTCTACGCCATTGTGCGCGTTCATCGTCGACCGATTCTTTTCAGCCGCACAAAGGGACAGTGTTAATAAATGCTTTATGGACATCTACCACGACTATTCCTCCGGGAACCCTATTTACTTGGGCGAAAGTATCGAAAGCGAGTTTCACCTGAAGCACGAGGAGCGGGTTTGGCGGCATGCAAAGTTGTGGGAGACAAAACGAACTCTTCATGAGATTGTCCACTGCGAACTGTACCGGGTCGCTTCCGGGCGTGATTTTCAGGGGATGGTAACCCCTCGCTACCTGCGCTCCTTAGTCGGGATGGCGTACCACGTCGGCTTCATCGGTTCGGAGGGTGAGGAGGCAGCAGTCGGCTACTATCAGAACATCCTCACCCTGCACACACTAAACGTGCGCTCCCCTCGAAGACTTGACCCATTTATCCCTTCTGGGCTTGTAAAGCTCGCCGGCCGGCTCATTGCCGAGCAGAAAGCACTTGGTTTGTTCAAGAACGAAGCGACAACTGATGAGCTCATGGTTATGGCCAAAGCCATCAACTGACCTCCACCCCGCCAGCTTGCTGGTGGGGTGCTTCTTTTTTAGAGAGATGCAATCATCCTAATCAATTCCGGAAACTCTGGTTGTAAAAAATGGTTCCGGTCGGTAAAGGTCACCAATTCAGCATCTGTAAGTGCGTTTTTATACTTGAGCGCGTGAGCATACGGCACCACAAAGTCATCCTGTGAATGCATAATAAAAATCCGCTTTGCTTTCCCTGACAACTCCCCTACTCTGGTAGTATCAAACACAAAATCACCACCATCTTCACCACCAAAATCCTCAGACTCAAACGGTCCCGCTACAAGAAATAGCGCCTTGATGGTAAACGGTGTGCTATTTTCAATCAGGTACTTAGACAAAAACCACCCACCCTGTGACCAGCCAATGAGAACTGCCGTATCTTGTAGAAACTCAAAATGTCGCTCAAACCAAATCTTCCATTCCTCATACTTGGCATTGTCTTTATTTGGCATGCTTGGTGTAAACACCTCATACTCATGACCGAGTGCCAAGCGAAGGGTGTCGCTCCACCGCACCGGCCGGTCACTGGTTGGATTCCGAAGTTCACTTGTCTTTAGGTGCTGAAGAAAGGCATCGTATTCTGTGTAGGCTGAACCGCCGTGAATAAATAAAACTTGTTTCATAGATACCTACTAGTATTTCATAATTATTTCAGCTGGTGCTCCTCATTTTTGGATACAATACGAGGCGCACGAGGTAGCGGGAGCGAAACGTATTGATATACGATGAGCGACAGATGCCGAAGTGCAACAAAGTAGTGTGTCAAAAATGAGGGGTGCCTAAAACCAATTTTTCTTCTGGAAGTAACGTGTAAGCCCGCCCATAATCACACAGACAACCAACACAATCACCGGAAACGCCCACGGGCTGGTTTGTCCCGGCAGTGGCACGTTCATGCCATACAGTGAAGCAACAACAAGCGGTACCGTTAGAAGAATAGTGAGGACCGTGAGTACCTTAAGGGCATTGTTGAGACGACTTGTCATAATCGCTTCACTGGCCCCGCGCACGTTTTGAATCGTCTTGAGTACCGAACGCGCTGAGTTCACCACCTGATTGTTCGCAATGAGTAAGTCCTCCATTAAGGCCACATCATCGCTATAGAGTTGCATGATGTTTCCCGTTGTCACCTGCTGAAGCCAGCTGTTGGTCGGTATAAGCGCATCCACCATGCTATTGAGCTGTGTTTCGTATTCTACCAAACGCTCAATCTCCCGTGGCCCAATTCGCCTGAGCCGTGCGCGATCTTTTTGCACACCCTTCCTGAGTCGAACGAGCTCACTATCAAACGCCCTTGTGAGTAAATCCATAATCTGGATAAAAAACTTAGCCTTCTGGGTTGTATGCACCACAAACGAACCATCAAAAATCTTTGTAAACTGCGGGACATCGCGCACTGCGAGCGTCAGCACAAACGACTCCCCCATCACCATAAGCAGAGGTGCAGTGTCGCTGTCTTCTTGCTTGTCGTCAAACGGGTAGCGGGTAAAGAAGTAGGTAAGTGTACCAGCACGCTCGAGGCGCGGGACTTCAAAGAAGTCCCGCGCGTCGCGCAAAATGTCCGCATCAAGCGCAAAGTCAGCCACGAGCTTCGCTACCTCTTCATCAGTTGGAGAAACCGCATGCACCCAAACACCAGTCCGAATGTCAGTAACGGTTTTAAGGGAATCATCTTTCAGGGTGCGAAAGTAATAGGTAATCATAATTTATATAGGTGATTGCGAATAAAAAACCTCTAGTGCCCGCCGATGCTCAGGAAAGATTACCATCGTCTCAAGCCCTTCCCTACTCACCCATTTCAGTTCTGCCACTTCAGTTGGGTCCGGCTCAAAGACACTTTCAGGATTCTCCATGGTTGCCTGGTAGGCAATCATAAACGCAATAGTACCTTCGCTTCCCTGTTTAAACTGTTCCATGTGAACCACCTCGTGGATTGTAAAATTCACCCCAAGTTCTTCTTTCAGTTCTCGTGCTAAACCAGAGCGTGCTTCTTCGCCCACATTCAAACGACCGCCTGGTAACTCCCAAATTTCTTCAGACATTCTTCCGTCACGTACGAGGAGGACTTGATTATCATTTATAATAATCGCTTTTTGGGCAATCTTGCCAATAAAGTGTTCTTCTTGGCGCTCTAACATGCCAGCAAGTGTAGCATAAAAAATTTGCACCCGACCGAAGCGTACTTCGGTCGGGTGTTTACTGGAGGCCTTACAGTCTCGTCACTTGTGCACCTGGCACCTCGAGATGACGGAGGCCTTGCCAGGGTGTATCTGGAAAATTGCGCGCGCTGTAGATCACTTCATCGCCAAACCAGCGATAAAGTTCAACCCGTTTATCACCTTCGATGGTGACCGAGCCTGACAGCTTGCCAGGCTCGTACACAGCCTTAAGAAAATTGATCACCTTGCGGTCGCTCAACCGGGCAGGCTCGAGTTGGTAGGTTTCCCCACCAGGACCCTTCACGACGAATTTCTCCGGCTGGACGATGATTCTTTGTTTTCTAAACTCATTGACTGACATGATGACCTCCCTGTCATGTGTTTATCCAATTAAAACTATACTACACTTTTGTGGTTTTGCAATACTTTTGAGCAGGAATCAATCACAAATTACATAAACTAACCACATCTCGTTCGTTCGCAAGCTCACATCACTGCGGCTTTCGATTCCGGACGCAAGCAAAGCAGTTTGCTTGCTCTCCCCAACAAATATAAAAGGCTGGCATTTGCCAGCCTTTTATATTTGTTGGGGAGCCGGGAATCGAAACTTACAGTTTCAGTACCCCAATTGGCTATTTTATTTCGTTACCTCATAAAATAGCTCAATCGGGCTTCGATTCCCTCGCCGAAAATACAAACAGCGAGACCAAGAAGGTCTCGCTGTTTGTATTTGTCGGGGAGCCGGGAATCGAACCCGGACCACACGGTCCCAAACCGCGTACACTACCACTATGCTACACCCCGAAGAAGTGAGTGTCGTACCGTACTTGAGTTCAAGTAGCGGCGCGATTGAAAATAAAAGCTAGCTTTGATTTTCAATCGCGCCGGTGCTTGTAGCAAGCTTAGCTTGCTGTACGGTATGACCGAACAATGAGAGGGTGCAAGCTTTGCTTACAGCCAATCGGGTGACGTATGCGAATACATACACCCCGAACGAGAAGGCTGACTACAAACTTGCTTGCGAATCTTTTCTTCGAATTCTGGGGTGAAAGCTATGCTTACACCCCGATTGAAAACATACTTTACTAAGTTGATTAACAAGATAATCCCCTCTTAGTGCGACAAATCATAGCATATAGTTACATAATTACCACAATCGGCTGTGATACACTTTAATAATATGAAATTTTTTGTTACCGGTCGATCGACCAATTCAGATGAGGTAGAGCGCGTTTTTCAAGCCATTCTTGCTCTCGGGCACAATGTTACGTTTCACTGGACCGCCCTGCCGATGGTAAAGCCATCTAAAGAAAACACTGCCGAGGCTGAAAAATTTGCTGAACAGGCAGTACGCGGGGTGACTGATTCAGATGTCTATATATTGCTTTCTCACGCTGATGGAAATGGTGTATTTGCTGAATTAGGTGCTGCCCTCGCTACCTGGGAAAAGGAACATAAAATACAGATTTTTGCTGTCGATGAAGGCAACAAAGCTCTTGCCATGTTCCACTACCACCCTGCCATTACCTGGGTATCTTCCGTTGAGGAAATACTTAAGAAGTTTTAGTTGTTATAAAGGACAGCTATGTCCTTTAAGGGATATTTTGCTAATTTAAGCTTTTAATACTTCGTTTCATATGAAGCGGCCAGCCTCTGTTCCATATGAAACAAAGTCTAGTCAATTATGACGTTCTCAACGTAGTTTATCACTGAATATGTTTCACGTGGCACTAGTCTAACGGCTACTACGTCAATTTGAAGGTTTCCCGTGTAACTATGCTCCATTTGCCAAGCCTCTATTGCCTTAGCTATTTGATGAAGTTTGTGGGAATGGACCATCTCCTCTGGTCGCCACGTTTCATGTGTAACTGCGTGTTCCAAGTCTGCTTTGGTTTCATGTGTAACTGTCTTTACTTCGACAAAATGAATCCCCTTAGTTCCACGTGCAACAATATCTATCTCTCCGAAGCTTTTTAGGTAATTCATCTCAAGTATAACCAAACCTTTGTTTCTAAGAAATTCAGCAGCAATGCTTTCGCCGATCTTACCAATATCCTTATTTCTTTGCTTACTCGCCATTCTCTTAAGTATAGCAAGTACTGTAACCTCTGTAAGAATGCCTCATTTCACGTGTAACAGTATTATGTGCCACGTGAAACGTAGTGAATTTCTATTATAGATGCCTTAAAGACACAATTAACTATATTTTGGGCCGTAAAATGCCTAGTATAGACTTTTTATCAGACAGTCCTTTATCCACCTGTCCACTGACTTATGCACTTTTCATAAAAGAAGCAATTTCTATGCGACTGTGGGGAAAACTATTTTAGTTATGAATAGGGTGGATGGGTTATGATACGTGTATATGAATATGGAATCACCGATTGAGCCTGAGCACGCACGGCAAATCATTACTGAAGGCGTCCACAGCATGAAAGAGTTTGCCCTCCAAGTAGCTATCATGAACCACTGGAATAAGGCTAAGGACTTGAGTTTATCTCATAACGACTTAGCTAAGGCTTGGATTACAAGCGGGATGAGTGCTGGCTATGGCAAGCTTAAAGATACAGATCCTGATTACAGCATAGATATAGCTGAGCAATCTGAACTTGATGGTTTATTGTCGCGCATTGAAGAATTGGCGGGGGAGGGGAATTAAGGATTATGTCCCTGGGGTAATGATCCCCGGAATCCTAGGTAGAATTTCTCACTACGTTCATTATTGCCAGGGGTAAATTCGCCTCCTTACAGGAGCAGTACACCTTTTGGATAAATTATTTCGAAAACTCATAATTTATCTCAAAAGCTTTTTCGATTACCCACGCAACCTGCTCCCAGCAGGTTGCTCTGGCCGCACACTATTTTCAAAGCAAAAAATCCCCGATTGGGGACTTTTTTGCTGAAAATATGTGTGCGGCCAGGGGTAATCGAAACCCCGACTAATCCTTGGCAAGGACTCGTTATACCACTTAACCATGGCCGCATTTTTATTTTTTTAACTCTTTCGTTGCTATTTCTATCCAATAGAGCAACTTTTTCTTCAAAAGAGTACTGCCGATTATAGTATTACCAACGCCAAAATGCAACGTTTCTTTGCTACTTCGGCTTTCAATTTGCTGGTTTTTGTACCACTGGTCCTTAGTCAGCTTCAATTCTTTGGCCCAGGTTCGTACGCAAACTGATTCAGACTGGTGCGTATAGAGTAAAAGCCAGAAACGCACGTCTCTAGTTTCCGCTGTTAAGAATTGCTTAACAAAGCGCCTGAAGATGGCGTGCACCGGGATATTGGTAGTTGAAAGACGAATGGTGGTCGTCTTCGTACAGTCGCCATCAGCCATATACAGCATCAGGCCGGCCATAAAGAGGGGATTATGCCGGTAGTGGCGGAATTCGGTATCAGCGACCTTAAGCGCAGTTTCATAGCTTCGCACGCGATCTTTCTGCCTCGCCTTGTTCATAAGCGAGAGACGCTTTGCATTTGCCCTGCCAGCTCGTTCAACATTTTCCGTTCGAATCTTCTTAGAAAAGGTTTTTTTAGATAACCACGCACTAACGGTACTCTTACTAACCCCGACAATACTCGCTATTTCACTATACGAATAACCACGTTTGCGATAATGTGTTGCTAAATCGAGCTTTTTCTCATTCCGAACCATAAGACTAGTATTTTAAATACTATATCATGGGTTCAGTTTATGGATACATTAAATACCTACAGTTAGACTTAAAGCTAGAGTTGCAGAGTTTTAGTGAATGAACTTCGAAAGTACTTCTATATACTTTGCTTGTGTTTTTGCCGGAATCCGTTTGTGCTTAAAGGCCTTAATTGCCCCTTTGGATGCAATGATATTAGCGGTTGTATCAAAATAAAAGCCAGTCGGAGTGACTAGAAAAAGGGCTGCGCTCTTCCATGACTGTTGAATTGTTCGCGCTGTACGCAAAACTGCAGAGTTCGATAACGTAGACATGAACTTAACTTCAACCAAGTGAACCTCCTTAGTTTTGTGGTTAATTATAGTGAAATCAGGCGCTCGCTTAATGATTTCAATTGTCTCCGCTGTTCCTTTACCTTTTGGGTGCAGGTGGGCAAGTTCGGGCAATGTTTTCTCATAGCCAAACTCTAGTACAGCATACGCCCCAGTACTGCGTACCATTTGGGCAAAAATGATTTCAGCAATCTTACCTTTAATGAGTTGTTCAGTGAAATGTGAATCTGTCATAGTAACTTAAGTGTAACATTTCAATCCAAGTCTCCATTAAATAGTTAGTGGTTTCTTACCCGCCAGGACTTGTCCCGCTTTTTCTAAGTTCGCTTTGCTCACTAAGAACGCTGGACGCGGCTCGTCGGCCCAAAGGGTCCCCGACTCCGCCGTTCGAGTCCTGGCGGGTGCTACAAACGGCAAACGGCCTGATAGCTATTGCTTTCAGGCCGGCCGTTTGTGCACCCGCCAGGACTCGAACCTAGGACGACTGTTCCGAAGACAGTAATGATATCCACTTCACCACGGGTGCAAATGAGGAACAATGTGGAAACTGCTTTACACATTGGTGCCGATTGGGTCAAAATACCTTATTTTGTTGACGCATTATACTACTTTTTGGTGTGATATTCAACCAGACCCTGGTTTATGTTACAAACTAACTTGTTAATTACCTTACTTTCACGTACTGTTAGTTTTTAGGGGTTCATTTAAAAAGGACACAACGTCATGGATGACGGCTACTTCTTTGAGTCGACTCTACGAGACGCCCATCTTTACACTGGTCATTTATGGCAAGGTGCTGTAGGAAAAAGCTGGCAGGTCCGCCAGGTACTGAGGCGCCGTAAAGACGGCATATTTGTAGCCTTCTTCTGTCGATATTCGGTACCAGAAAACCTCCGGCGTGCCACAAACGAGGTCGTACTTACTACCACTGAGATAACGAGAGGCGAACTACTTCAAGGTGAGTTACACGTAGCCAGGCTTTGGCTGGAAAAAATGGTAGCTGACTATCCTCCGACTGTGCCTGACCACACCGTTTTTTAGCGGTGTGGTCATAAATCTTTAAAAATTTTACTGCCTACATCTGTTACAATACCCCTATCTATGATTCGTTTGACTGACATACCGCCCGAAGTCCACACTATCGCTAATACGCTCGAATCGGGTGGCTTTGAAGCGTATATAGTTGGTGGCTGTGTGCGGGACCTCGTGCTCGGTAAAGTACCTAAGGACTGGGACTTTACCACGAGTGCCCATCCTGACCAGATTCAAGCGCTCTTTCCTGATAGCTTTTGCAATAATGACTACGGTACGGTTGGTGTGAAAAATGAAACCGCCGTGGACCCGCGCTTAGCAGTCGTTGAAGTAACTCCGTACCGAACTGAAAGTGGCTATAGTGATGCTCGCCGGCCTGACAGCGTGGCTTTTGGTGTCTCGCTACATGATGACCTCGCGCGCCGAGACTTTACCGTAAACGCTATTGCGTACCGCATCAAAGACCAGTCAGTGGTTGATCTTTATGGTGGCAGGGAAGACATTGCCGAAAAACGTCTTAAAGCGGTAGGTAACCCGGACGAACGCTTTTTAGAAGATGCGCTTCGCATGATGCGCGCAGTACGACTCGCGTCAGAACTTGGCTTCATTATTGAGTCAGAAACCATGGCGGCTATTAGTAGAAATAACAAGCAAATAGAACGTATCTCCATCGAACGAGTGGCGGGAGAGTTTCTCCGCATTATCGACTCACCGACCCCAATGCAAGGTATTATCTTTCTTGAACGACTCGGACTTATCGATACAGTCCTACCAGAGATTAAGGCTTCGATAGGTTGCGAGCAGGGCGGTATTCATGCCTACGACGTCTATGAGCACCTCCTTAGAACTCTGCAGGCGGCCGCAGACAAAGGGTACAGTACTGAAATGCGCCTCGCTGCATTACTTCATGATATCGGGAAGCCGGCGAGTCGAAGAGAAGGTGGTAAAAATAAGCAATACAGCTTCTTTGGTCATGAGGTGATTGGAGCCAGAATGACTAGGAAAATCCTCGATAGATTAAAGCTACCGCGCGAACTAATAGACACGGTAGAGAAGTTGGTTCGTTGGCACATGTTTTTCTCGGACCCTGACGAAATCACGCTCTCGGCAGTCAGGCGGACTATTGTCCGGATTGGTGAAGACCAAATTGATAACCTGCTTAACTTACGAGTCTGTGATCGGATTGGTACGGGTCGACCTAAAGAACAGCCGTTCCGCTTTCGCAAGTATAAAGCCATGGTAGATGAGGCCTTACGCGACCCAATTTCAGTAAAACTACTCAACATAACTGGGGATAAAATTATGGAAATCTCTGGGGAAAAGCAGGGGAAAAGACTAGGATATGTACTGCACGCATTACTAGAAGAGGTACTGATTGATACCAGCAAGAATACGCCAGACTACCTCGAGGAACGCACCAAAGCTTTACTGGCACTACCTGAAGCTGAACTGATAGCCCTATCTGAGGCAGGAAAAACCAAACAGGCTGAGGAGGAAGCGGCGGCCTTAGCTGAAATAGCCAAGGAACACAACGTATAATTAGAAAAAGCGAAACCCCGTTTTGAATAAACGGGGCTGGTCCTAGTACCTGTGGGTGACCATATCCACAAAACGACATGATCTTGTGTCTCAAACTACTCTTGTCCGGTTTTTCACATATCGATAACGGTGTTAATAATTTCTAGACTCAGTTCTGAGTGCAGTGCGAAGAAATCAGGTATAATTTTTACGAGTGGTATATAGACATACAGCGAGGAAAAATTATGCCTGATTTGTGAAGCAATGTGCCAGAAATGAGTCTAGAAATAAAAAAGACCTAGGGTAATCGGAAGCTAATCAGTGGTGAAAGGTGATTTGCTGCCGGTTGCCCTAGGCCTTTGGTTTTTCGAGCCTAAGATGAAGACTATTGCTTCAGTGGGGTATCTCAGTGAGATTTCCCAATAGGTGGCTCTTTAGTGCTTTGTGTAAAGTTTTTTGTTCTTATAGTATTTATGTGAACATTGTGTTGACTTAAATGGGTAGTCACCGGGATTCGAATCCGTCTCCACTGATTCGTCTCCCTGTTACTACCCATCAATCAACTGCTTTACTTGGTGGGATGTTATGAACTTAGAGTTGGAGGTATTAACTCATTAATTTTTGAAGGTACTCTTTAAGGGAAATATCCGAAGCTCTCGGTAGAAGCTTGTGCTTCCGGTGAGAACTTCGGATACCTCTGCTCGCCCTCTCTGGGCCTTCATGTATAGTATGTCCTTTATAACTGAGTGTAAAGGACATTATTGGGGATAACTGTTGATAACTTATTTTACGTGTCCTTTATAAAAGACACGTTTTGTATTGCCTGATTATATCAACTATAATAAGGCTTTTTTGAGTATTCACGAAACACTGTTTGACAAATTTTTCTTTCGTGTGGTTGTAAAAGCATGAGTTTACAGCTCAAGGGCTAGGTCGATAGAGACCGGGCAGTGGTCACTGCCCATCACGTCAGCATGAATGCGCGCTGACTTTAGAAGCGACTTAAGTGGACTTGAAGCAAACACGTAATCTATCCGCCAACCGACATTTCGTTCGCGGGCGCCACCCCAAGCTGACCACCAGGTGTAGTTTTCGCCGGCTTGGTTGAGGTGTCTGAAGGTATCAAAAAAGTCTGCTTCGAGCATGGCGTCGACACCCTTTCGTTCCTCGGAAGTAAAACCCTTTTTGCCTTCATTCTCTTTGGGCCGGGCGAGGTCGATCGCTTGGTGGGCGACGTTTAAGTCGCCACAAAAAATGACGGGTTTGTTTTCTTGTAACTCGCACATGTACTCCAAAAAGGCTGGGTCCCAAGCGAGGCGCATTGGGATACGCGACAGGTCGTCTTTGGCATTTGGGGTGTACACGGTACTCACGTAAAAGTCCGCAAACTCCAGGGTTGTGACCCGACCTTCGGTAGTCGTGTCACCATATTGGTCAGTCAAGGCGTATTTGTCTGAAATATGAGACGGTAGGCCATAAAATACGTCTTCTGGACTGATCTTTGTAAAAATAGCCGTCCCGGAGTAACCCTTTTTCTCGGCGGAACACCAATATTCTTCATATTCTGGGAGATTTACCTCAATTTGGTCCTGATTGGCCTTAGTTTCTTGCAAACAAAGGATATCTGGCTGATGTTTGGCTATAAACGACTGTAAGGCACCTTTTTTATGGACCGCGCGAATACCATTGACGTTCCAGGAGTAAATTTTCATCTCCGTATTATAGTAGCTGGCAACATAAACACAACGATAGAAAAGAAAAAGTCCGGTCAAAATGACGCGGACCGGAACAGTGCAACCAAGGAGGGTCTGGATTTGAGCGATGGGTGTGCCCAAACCCTCCTTGATCACACCACAGGGGGGGTATTCGTAGTCGACAGAATGCGAGGAAGCGAGGGGTGGGGTGGGTGTACGCATCCCTGCCGACTACGGCCAAAACTCATGGCTTGGCTATTTAAGCATAGTCACTAGAGATTGCAAGTGTGTGGGCGAGCGATACACAGGGGGGCGCCTTTAGCGCGCGCCCCGCACGCTATACTATATATATGACTTCGCTCCTTTTCCTTAACCACTATTTGGTCTGGCATTACACGATTGCCCTCTGGCTGATTCTCCATATTTGGAAAAACATGCTGTGGTTCACCGTCCATTTCTTCTCCATACCACTTTTGCTTCGTTCACTCTTTGCACCATGGAAGCGAATGACTGAAACCAGTGGTGGAAAATTCGACTTTGAAGCTATCGCCGGAGTTGTTGTAATCGGGTTCTTCTCCAGACTACTCGGTGCACTCGTACGAGGAATCATTATTTTGATCGGCCTTCTAGCGCTCCTCATTGAGGTAGTATCACTTTTGTTTATCTATATCTTCTGGCTTACTGCACCGGGTCTTATCGTGGGTCTTTTTGTGTGGGGTATCTTGCTTCTTATCTTCTAATATTATGTATAGCCTTAAAGACGCCATTAGACACCACCGCCCAGCCGTCAATCTTGGCAACATTTTGGCGCGCCCTTGGATGCACCGCCTGCGGATTCTTTTTGCTAGTATCGCCCTTCTAACCGGTCTAGCCAGTATTGGTCTTACCGCGCTTGGTCAAAGTGTTTACGCCAATTATGTAATTGCTATTACTCTCATGAGCACGGCGCTTTGGATCGAACAGCTCCTTATTTATAGCTACCATAATTATTTTTACTTCTTTGGTCTTAACAGCATTATTGGTCTAGATAAAAGACCGGTAAAGGGCAGTACGTATGAGGTAGCCGAGGCGCTGAGCTACAGTCAAGACGATATCGGCAAAGGGTTTGCTACTTCTAGACTTGGTGAACTAGTGCTCCTTCGAAGTGGCCTTCGTCCGGAGCAGATATCTGCGTACCTTACTGCACCACGCACTCCTATCACTGCCGAGCAAATACCGGTTGATGGGTCAAACTTAATTACGCTCATAACTATCGGTACCTATTTACTGCAAAATGATACAAGTCTCAAGCAAGTATTAGCAACCAGTGGAGTACAACCTGAACAATTTCTCGGTGCGCTGTCCTGGGTAGTACTTTCAGTTCACAACCATAAGCGGAGGGAGCGTTGGTGGGGCAAAGATATGCTTTCACAAACCCAAGGCCTTGGTCGTTCACTTACCTATGGGCACACCTACTATATTCAAAAATACACCAAGAGCATTTACAGTTCCGCTGTTTTTGCCAACCTCACTCGCAACTATGACTTTACCCTTCCGTTTGTGCTACAGCTCGAAGAAGCTTTAGCGCGCAATCAATCAGCCAATGCCCTCATAGTGGGTGCCGAAGGGGTCGGTAAGATGGACATCGTGATTGCCTTAGCTGATCGCATCAAGCGTGGCGAAGCGATTACGTCTGTAATGGACCAGGTGTTTATCGCGCTTGATACCGATGCTTTATTCTCCACACATAGTGACAAGTCAGAGTTTGAGCGGACCTTTATTGTCCTCATGAATGAATCAGCCCGAGCGGGAAACATTACGCTTGTTATAGAAAACATCAGTACGTTTATTAAAGAAGCTGAGGCGCTTGGGGTATATATTCCGGAATTGCTGGATCAGTACTTATCAATGCCAGAACTCCATGTGATTGCGCTTGATACACCACAAAACTTTCATAATGTCCTCTCTAAGTCGCCTGGGTTTGTCCGTCGCTTCGATGAAATCCTCATCGAAGAACCTGGTCAACAGAGCACCATTTTACTACTGGAATCAATTGCGCCTCATAATGAGCAAAACGGTATCTTTACCTACCCGGCGCTTGAAGCGATTGCGATTGGAGCAGACCGCTATTTGGTAGACGGCGTTATGCCAGACAAGGCAGTGATGCTCTTAACCGACATTGCCAGTCGGACGCCAGAAGGCGGGCTGTATACGGCGGAAACTATCTACAGCATAATTGCTACCAAAACCGGCATGCCGGTTGGTCCCGTTACCCAAGGTGAGCGCGACCTCTTACTCCACTTAGAAGAAACCCTTCATGCGCGGGTCATCGGTCAAAATGCTGCCCTGACGGCCATTGCCCGCACCATGCGCCGGGCACGGGCGGGGATAGTAAACAGTGAACGTCCGCTTGGTTCATTCCTTTTCCTTGGACCAACCGGTGTCGGAAAAACTGAGACTGCAAAAGCGCTGGCTTATACTTTCTTTGGTGACGAAGAAAAAATGATTCGGCTTGATATGTCCGAATACAGTACTGAAGACCGACTCGGTCACTTAATCGGTAACAGTGAGGAGGGTGGGGTATTGCCAGCACTGCTCCAAGAACATCCGTACACGGTACTTCTCCTTGATGAGCTTGAGAAGGCTACTCGCGTCGTGCACGACGTATTTCTCCAAATACTTGATGAGGGTATGTTCACCAGTGGGCAAGGCAACCGCATCAATGCCCGCAACACCATTATTATTGCCACCAGTAATGCGGGAAGTAGACATATTATTGATGCTCTCCAAACCGGCGTTGACTTAAACACTCTCTCAAGAGAGATTATCGACAAGATAATCGATGAGGGCATCTTTAGGCCAGAATTGATAAATCGTTTTGACAACACTATTATCTTTGAACCCTTATCAGAAAACCAGCAACAGTCGGTGGCGCAACTTATGTTACGTTCCTTAAGCGAACGGATTGAGAGTCAGGGGTATCGACTCACGATTACACCAGCCCTCTTAGTAGCACTCGTTCATAAGGGATATGATCCCGTCTTTGGTGCAAGGCCGATGCAACGAGTTATTCAAGACGTGATTGAGGAAGCGGTAGCCCAAAAGATTATTGGCGGAACAATTCAAAAAGGTGACCTGATTACGCTTGACATAGCTGACGTTGCTCTGTAGGGCACGTACATATGACGGGCGACTGTGAGTACCCCCATGACAAAATTATCAGACGTGATACTGTGTACATACTTATTATCGAGGTAACGAAATAATGCATTTAGTATATGGACGAGAAAGAAAACGTACATCCACAAGACGAACCAAACACTGAGGGAAATCTCCCGCCAGTAGAGCCCGCTTCTGTTGATACAGCTGATATTGCCGACCTGGCTCCCACTTCGAGTGTCGATATGGCCGACGAAATACCAGCTCAAACGACTACCTCTACTGCTGGCACCCAAACCAACAATAATCGGTCAGTTTACTTTTTTGCTGGGATAGCCATTGTCGTACTGGCTCTAGCGGGGGTGGCCTACCTACAGTTTGGACCAGATAAAGCTGAGATGTTAGAAGCCGAAACAGGGGAACTGACTGATAAGCAATCCTCTGAGGCTGTTGCTTATGTAAATGGAGTAGCGATAAGTCGAGGGGCGCTTGAAGAAAGTGCCACACAACTTTCACAAGGAGCAGCACAAAATGGCATGGACTTAAACGACATGGTCGTCAAGGCTCAGATTGAAACTCAGGCCTACGAAATTACTATCAACAATGAACTCTTAAGACAAGCAGCCAGTGCTTCAGTAGACCGACCGAGCGATGAGGTAGTACAAAAAGAAATTGACACCCTTATTACTCAAAATGGTGGTCAGGAAGCCTTTGATGGACTACTCATTCAGTACAAGCTTACACTCGAAACACTAAAGAAAAACATTGCCGATAACCTCCATATCCAAGCGTACCTCGATACAAAAATTACTCCAGTCGAAGTGAGCGATGCTGACGTACAGGCATTCTATGATTCGCTTGGTGGTGAAGAAGCCGGTATTCCACCTCTAGCTGAAGTTAAAGACCAGGTAATTGCTGAAATCAAAAACCAAAAAGAGCAGGAGCAGATTGCCGTAATTCTAGAAGGACTCAAGGCGGAAGCCAAGATTGAAAAGGTCTAACCATAGGTACAACCTTAAAAATAAACCCGAGAAGCAACAGCTTCTCGGGTTTATTTTTATCGTACGAGCCGTATATAAAAAGAGCTCTGGAGCTAGATTGTGTTTGTACTTTAAAAGTACACAATATAGTTCGAGAGCTCTGGCGCAGGGACGTGTCTCCCTGCTTGGTTTTGCTAGGGATTGAATGACCCCGGCTCTACTAGTATACGCCTTTAAAATAATCATGCTAGTATTTTTTATCCACAGGTCAATTGGCTGGGTGCAATATTTAAAAATTCTAGTACAATAACGCCCACACCATTTTGGGCTCATAGTATAGAGGTAATACGCATCCATGGCATGGATGAGTCCGGGGTTCGATTCCCCGTGAGTCCACGAGTGAACAAAGTGAGCGAGTGGGCTCACGAGAAAGGCGCCTGCGCGCCTTTCGTGGGAATCGAACCGCCGGAGCGATGCCGTCAGGCGAGTGAGGCGCGTCCAGCGGAACTTAGAAGAATTGGAGTGAAGCGAACAATTCTACTTAGTGACCGTGGGATCATTCCCCGTGAGTCCACAAAATAATGAAATTGAAACGTTAGTTTCAATGATTGTATTTTGTGAGACGAGCGGGGAATCGAACCGAGTGTCGAGGACCCTCTGGGTCGACACGAGTGGGGGTCGAGTGAGTGAGATATTTTAGGAGTGGAGTGAACTAAAATATCCACGAGAGTGACCGTTTCCCCTATAGTTCACGGGTAATATTTCACGAAGCAAATACTTGTACAAAATACCCCCTAGGGGGTATACTTGTGTGTATGAAAGAATCACACAAGAAGTTAGTCCGTCGTCTTAAAATAATCGAGGGACAGGTACGTGGACTGCAGGGCATGATTGAGAAAGATGCATACTGCATTGACGTCATCACGCAAACTTCAGCCGTAAAGCAAGCTCTTTCAAATATTGAAGACATACTACTTGAAGAGCACCTTTCACATTGTGTAGTGAATCAAATTAAGTCAGGAGACGTAAAGAAACCTGTTGGAGAAATATTACAAGTGTATCGTTTAAAACGAAAATAAATATGGAACATCATCATTCAACAAACAGTACGGTTAAAATACATCATGCAACTCCCGCAAGTATCTGGTCATACTGGCCAATTGCACTAATCTACGTTGTGGCCGCAGTCGTTTCTTTATATACCGTACAGTTCCATATGTACCCAGACTATATGTCCCACCTGATGGGTTGGGTACTGGTATTCTTTGGAGTTATTAAACTATCAGACGTAGTTGGTTTTGCAGAAGGATTTGCTAAATATGATCCACTGGCTAAGCAAAGCATTGTATACGCTCAGGTATATCCGTTCTTAGAAATTACCCTCGGTATCCTCTTTATTCTCCAGCTCTTGATTTTTCCTGCGACACTTATCACTCTGTTTATATACAGCGCTAGTCTATTCGGAGCTTTGCAGTCACTCATGAAGAAAGAGTCGCTCCACTGTGTGTGTCTTGGCACATACTTCAAACTCCCACTCTCAACCGTCACAATCATTGAGGCAACCTTCATGATCGGTATGTGTCTTTGGATGCTTTTGATGCTTAACAGTATGACCATGGTCATGTAACAAAATAAATATGAAAAATCAATCAATCATAATCATTATTGGACTCGCTGTACTTGTTATTGGAGCAGTTGCATATAGCTTTAATACCAAATCCACTGATTACTCAATGGGCATGAACGGTGGGATGCATTCCCAAGATGATGTTCCAGCTGGGATGCACCGTATGCCTGACGGGTCACTTATGGGGAAACCAACGACACCGACCAGTAACACTGATTCTAGTATGGGCATGATGGGAGGTATGGATCACTCAATGATGATGGTGAAAAGTGAACGTGAGTTTCTCGAAGGGATGATTCCACATCACCAAGAAGCAGTAGATACTGCAAAGGAAGTGCTCGCACGTGGTGGTTCGACGCCTGAAATTAAGAATCTGGCTGAAGATATTGTGGTGGCTCAAGAGAAAGAAATCGCTATGATGAAAAGTTGGTACCAGAGCTGGTATGGTGAAGCATATGTAGCTGATCCTAAAGACTACAAACCAATGATGCGCGACCTATCAGCATTAAGTGGAGCTGCTTTGGATAAGGTATTTTTGGAAGACATGATCATGCATCACATGGGAGCAATAATGATGGCACAGAGCGTACAACCACACATCGAACACAAGGAAATGACTGACTTGACCAAGGCGATTATGGAGACACAGACAGCGGAGATAGAAATGATGCGACAGATGCTTAAAACCTTGTAATAATTCGGTTTGATTATTCTTTTATAAAATCTGTTGCAGGGTAGGGCAGGACTGATACGTCACCCAGAACTTCATCAAATAGTCCCTAAATTGGTTCGGTAAATTTCCCCTATAGTCCACAATCGGCCGACGACAACACGATAGTGTTGTCGTCGTTTGCCGTTGTGCGACTCACGGGGAATCGAACCGAGTGTCGAGGACCCTCTGGGTCGACACGAGTGGGGGTCGAGTGAGTGAGATATTTTAGGAGTGGAGTGAACTAAAATATCCACGAGAGTGACCGTTTCCCCAAGAGTCCAAATACTTGACACACTTCAAATCCGTAGTACAGTAGCGTCCAATGTTTCGTCTCACCCTACTCTTAATTTTCATTTTCTCTTTTGCTCCGCAGGAGAGTTTGGCTTTCTATACCCTCGACACTTTTGACCTTGCGGGAGCGCATAGTGCGCCCGTCAGTTTTGCGAGCGATGGCAATGGTGGGTTTTTCGGTACTACCGAGAGCGACGATTATTTTACGCAAACGCCAGTAGCAAACAACCTTAACCTCAAACTCCACAAGTTCGTCATTGGCGACGCCTTTTTCTATATTAGTGCGCAAGGTGCATTTAAAGCACCGTCTGACCTGGTCGCCCTGTCAATCACTCTGTCTGCTACGTAAGAAAAAGGTGCGCCCGGAAGCGCACCACAGTATGTACCTACTTGAAAAATTACTTCTCAAACTCGAGGATATAGTTTACATCATACCCAATTTTCCCTGAGCAGGGTTTAAATGAAAAGTGTTCCCAAAAAGAACTGTAGTCTGGCTGTACATTCACCGCCACAATTGGCAGAGATACACTCCTGGCGAGCTCAATCAGACTATCAAGAACAGTGCGGGCATACCCAGATAGCCGAGTGGAGGTTTCGAGGTAATGGATATACAAGCCAGTATTGTCAATTTCAAAACTCAGTGTGAACGTGCTGGTTGTTAGTACCTCAAGCGTATCAGTGGATCTCTTTATACGCAGTGAACAGAAGTCGCCGGTTGCTTGCATAATAGTTTCAACAACAGTTATCGCATCAGACATGTTCACCTCCTTTGCTTCAAAAGGTTAGACCAGCTCCTAGAGACAGTACAAAAAGTAGCCACACGAGTCAAGTCACCAGAAATTGGTTACTTTGTAATACATAACTCCATTTCCCGGCTGTAATGGTAAGAATTATTCGTGTGTCTATTACTCATGATTCAGTACGTGGAGCAAGGTCAATAAACACAAGACACCCGACGCATTAACTAATATAAATAAATATATGAACACTACAGTACTAACAGTCATCGCCGGAATTGTCGGGCTCGTGATTGGCTACTTTTTAGGCACAATGACGGCTGATACGACTTTAAGCAATACCGCCACTACCACTCCATCTGGGGTTTCTCAGAACCAGCCCACAAATACACCTCCGACTTCTGCCACTCCAACCACAACACCAACGGCGCCCACAGACGCCGACGAGGTAGCCTTTACTATCGAGACTGCTCGACTACCAGAACTACAACAGCAAGCACTTATTACTCTCGGTATCGAAGAGACTGAGCTTAAAATCACTAACAAGATGGTATCGTGTGTTGAGTCTGAAGTCGGCTCATCACGAATGCTTCAAATCAGAAATGGTGCATCTACTACCGTAGCCGAGAGTGTCACACTCGTCGGTTGTTACTCAGCAGACTAACCAAAGGCTTACTGCATGAAATAAAATACGACCGACCTCTTCTGGGTCGGTCGTTTTTTGTCTACATTACCTTTTTAGAAAAACTCACCAGGGTACAGGGTAGGCATCGAGACTGCTTTTTATTATTTCGCTGTACAAACGATGCGCCGCTATCATCGCCTCACCCGTTATGTCTGGCTCTAAGTACCTGAGGTAATAGTAAGCATGCATGTCAACATCTCGACCAAGCTTATAGCTGACACAGGCTTCAACTTCTTCAAGTTTGGGAATGTAGGTATTGTTTGAAAATTCACTGCTTCGCATCACCGCACAATACACATGCTGACTAGCCCAATCAATCAGACTAGGGTCGTCTCGCTCTAAAAACTTAAGCGCCACATACACAATTACATGCGGTTCTAAGCTAACATTGCATGCCCTTATAAATGGCTCACATTTAAGTGGTGTAACTATGTGACCAACCGCAAACGGTAGTCCTTCAAATCCGCACTCCATACCCACCACATCAACTCGAGCATTGTATCCTCCTAACAAGGAGCGAGCGTTTGCTTCAATCTGAGCTAGCTGGTCACTTTGTTTAGCCGATAATGTTTCCGGTTTAGACTTGATGGGAATTTTTGCCGAGCAACCACTGTCTGTCAAAAGTTCACGGACAGACTGCGCCGTCATTGTTGTTTCGAGTGCTTGTCCTAAACCAGCACAAAGAAGCAGACCAAGTGTCAAATAGAAACGTATCATGTAGTTCTCCTTTTTGGTGTGTGACATGTCTGTCAGTGAGACTAAAAAGGAGCGTTTCCAGAGCGTTTTTTATTATGGACAGTAAGGCAAGCAACGAGTGAGGCGTCGTCGTTCTTTCAAAGAACGAGCATAGTACTACTTCTGACTATACACCGAGAATGTTGGTACGCAAGAGTCGGCAGTCTAGTTACGGCGTAGCTTGACCAGCTCATGAAAATTTGCGAAAGTAACAATTGGTTCAGAAAGAGGGTATCAATGGAAAACACTCAACCGGTAGCGCATACACAACTGACGAAACACTGTGCAAATAGAAAATGCCGGACTGAGGGTACCAATTTTTCGGTTCGAGTCACTGGCCAGAAGCCTCCCGATAAGTTCTACTGCTCGGTCTTGTACTATCACCAGACTCGCTGGAGTAAGCCATCACAGGGAAACGGGCGCAAGCGATAGCTTGCGCCCGACTTTATTTTTACCGGCTTTGAAAACTGTTTTTTCTGCCTTCTCTTGAATCATTTATCTTGAATTTACTATTAAAATACAGGCGCTTTATGCGCCTGTTTTACTTACTTACTGGTAGGCCAACGCTGTAATATGGCATATGCTGTGTTAAAGCAAGGTACAAGACCTGTTTCGGTATCGGGCATACTTGTGCGAACGGGCAGTAGATTGCCAAAACTTCCCTTCATTGCAAACTCAATCGCATGGAAGTAAGCAAGAATTGGTTCTTGATATCCGTGCCCATTTACAAGTGCTACAAAGTAAAGCTGTCGACAGGGTTCCGAATCAAACCGCTGTGAGAGTTGTACTTCTGCTACTTCACACGAGAGTCTGCCGGGAGCGTTGCATAACATAAAAGCCGCAAGCTCATAACCCGAATCGTTAAATGCCGTACGAAACGTATGTCTCTCTAGTAAAGGAACCGGTCTTTCCTGTGACTCACTATCACTTGCAAGCAATATGCACACATCACTGTTTCCTGATTCCCGGCAATCCTCGAAAGCTAAAGTTGGCATTGCCAAGAAGAAAATCGAAACAAAGATCCACAACCGGTAAACGTATGGCATGCGAAGCACCCTTTCTGCTTGTGTGTTCTATGACGAAACTACGTTAGAGTATACGTATCTGTAAGTAGTATGCAAACAGTGTGGTCAAACTATCTAGCAAAAATCTTCTTTCTATTTTCGACTATGAAACTTTTTATGCACGTCTCTTAAATGTTTGTCGGTAACGTGGGTATAGATTTGGGTGGTACCAATGTTGGCATGACCTAAGAGGGCTTGCACCGAACGCAAGTCGGCTCCGTTACTGAGTAAGTCAGTGGCAAAACTATGACGAATAACGTGTGGTGAGACTTTTCTCGTGATACCAGCTTTAGTAGCATAGGTTTTTAGTACTCGCTGTACTGCTCTTGGTGAGAGTCGCAAGTCTTTAGCGGCATGTGCCTTTCTACCATACTGCACAAACAGTGCGTCGTCTAAATCTTTTCTTTTCTTTAGGTAAGTGCTGATGGCGTGTTTAGCCGAGTCAGAGAGAAAGACCACCCGGACTTTGTCTCCTTTACCACGGACGGAAAATTCATCGCGCGTTAAGTCAACATCGTCAATAGAAAGAGCACAAAGTTCAGAGATACGTAAGCCAGTAGAAAATAGGAGTTCTAAAATTGCTCGGTCACGGAGTCCTTGGGGCGTATCACTCGCTGGTGCCTTCATAAGCCGATCGAGCTCATTTGGAGAAATCAAATCAAGCGAACGCTCTGGCACTTTCGCAAGCTCAATCACCTCAGGTGAGAGGGAGGTAACGCCACGCTTGCGGACATACTTCAAAAAAGCCCGGAGTGCAATCAAATAGTAGTTTTGAGTCCGACGCTTCATCGGGTCCATCCGTCCACCGACCTTCGTGCCAGGTTGACGGTTGAGATACATTCTAAACTCACGAACAATATCTTCAGTAATCTTGGCCGGGTCATCGGTTTTGGCGTAGGCAAAAAAACGAGTGAGGTAGCGATCATAATTTTCAACCGTTTTGACACTTCGACCCCGCTCAATCTCGAGGTATTCCATGAATTGTCGCTTGAGCTGTGTAAGAGTCATATATATGTATACGTCTTAGTAAGTATAGCAAATTAAGCTTTTTAGACCGGTCTCTTTTTTTGACTACCAAGCGGGTGAGTGTCGCGGAACACAGTGAACGTGTTCCATGACCGAACAAAGGAAGGAAAGGGATACACCACACATTTCGGCTTTGGATTTTACTTAAAATGGCGTGTCCCTTTACAAACGGGAAAGATACGGTGTAACTTGCAAAATGTTAATTTCTATGCTATAGTGTGGTCAACCTTCGCAGGTTAACACGTAGAGCTGTACTGGGCCTATCTACCCACACACACTACACATTAAACGCTTGCAACTATGCTAACAAAACAAAAAAAAGCTAACGCTATCAAACCGGCCAAGCGACATGATACTGATTCTGGTTCACCAGAAGTACAGGTGTCACTTTTGACTCGCCAGATTGAAGACTTAGCAAAACATCTTAAAAAGCACCAAAAAGATTTTCACTCACGTCGTGGACTTCTCCAAATGGTAGCTGACCGTCGCAAACACTTGAAGTACCTTGAGCGTAAAGACCTCAAAGCGTACGAAAAGCTCGTGGCGCAACTTGGCCTCAAACGATAATTCGTTTCAAAAAAGATGTTACCTTAGTGGAACATCTTTTTTGTTAGGCGTATACTAGTTTAGGCGAAGCATTTTAATATTTTGACTGACGTTTTAAGTCAGCACTAACCTACATATATATGTCATCAATTAGACAACCAGAACAACGGGTCGCAATTATTATTGATACTCAAAACTTATACCACAGTGCAAAAAACCTCTACCAATGCAAAGTAAACTTTGCTGCCGTCCTCAAAGCGGCGGTTGGTGGACGGAAGCTAGTGCGCGCCACATCCTATGTGGTCAATACTGAAAGTGGTGAAGAGCAACCATTCTTTGAAGCTTTGGAAAAAATTGGCATCGAAATAAAAACTAAAGACTTGCAGATTTTTTACGGCGGTGCTAAAAAAGCTGACTGGGACGTGGGAATGGCCGTCGACGCTATCAAGCTCTCAAAGAAGGTAGACGCTATCGTACTCGTAACCGGTGACGGTGACTTTATTCCACTCGTTGAGTATGTAAAAAGTCAGGGGTGCCAAGTCGAGGGAATTACTTTTGGTCGTTCAGCTTCTTCTCGCTTCAGAGAAGTAGTTGATGACTTCATTGACATGGACGAAGATCCAAACACGTATCTGATTGGCTTCAGGGGTAACAAGCGAAACAACAAGCGCCCGTCACCACTTAAAAAACAGATTCAGCAAGTGATTAAAAATAAACCACCTCGTTAAAAAATATGCCCAGGTGCACACATGTGCACCTGGGCATATTTTTTGTTATGCTCACTAGTATTATTCAGAAACTCTCACCGGTACGTAGACCTCATTAGTGATGAGTTTAAAAACCAGTAGAGCTCAACCTTAAGAATGCATGAAAAAACAATCGTTTGCAGTGACCATTGGCGGAAAAACAATTACAGCAGATTTTACTGACCTCGCCTCACAAGCAAATGGTTCTGTCCTCATGAGAATGGGTGAGACTGCCATACTCGTCACAGCCGTTATGAATAAACGAGAAAACAGTGCGCCCTATTTTCCACTTTCAGTTGAGTTTGAAGAGAAGTTCTACGCTGCCGGTGCTATCTTAGGAAGTCGGTTTGTACGACGTGAAGGAAAGCCAAGTGATGAGGCAATCCTATCGGCACGAATCATTGACCGAACGATACGAGCATTGTTTGACCATCGTATCCGTCATGACATTCAGATTGTGGTATCGGTACTTGCGCTCGGTGCCGAAGACCCCGACGTACTTGGTGTCATCGGTGCTTCGCTCGCGCTCAGTGTTTCAGACATTCCCTGGGCTGGTCCAATTGGAGCAGTGCGGATTGGTAAAACACGTGACACAGGAGAAATCATCATCAACCCAAACTACGTTGACCGGGAGGAAGGTAAGCTCACGTTTGAGGTTCTCGCCTGTGGCAACCATGGCAAGATCAACATGATTGAAACGGCCGCGTACGAAGTTAAAGAAAGTGACATACTGGCAGTGCTGGAAGCAAGTACCCAGGTACACGCCTTACTTGAAACTTTCCAAAGCCAAATCGTCGCCACAATTGGTAAACCAAAGCGAGCTCTCAGTCTTCCCGAAATACCAGAATCAGTCGTAGCATTTTTTGAAGATGGCTGGCGTACAAAACTGATTGCAACTCTTTTTTCGGGAGAAACTGGTAAAGCTCACCTCTATACCCTTAAAGACGAATTTATCTCAGCTGTAAAGACTGCTGAAATTGAATGTGGTTCAACCCAACTTGAGTTTTACTTTGAAGAGCAGGTTGACGTGGAACTACACAAGGGAGCAATCGAGCGGGGAGTCCGGGCCGACGGACGCCAGATGGACGAGATTCGCCCACTCTTTGCTCAGGCTGGCGGTGTCTCACCAGTGTTACATGGTTCTGGTATTTTTTATCGAGGGGAAACACATATTTTTACTGCTCTCACCTTAGGTGGACCCGAAGCAGCTCAAGTGGTCGACACTATCGAAACCAGTGACGTTAAAAAACGCTACCTTCATCACTACAACTTCCCACCGTTCTCTGTTGGTGAAGCAGGACGAGTCGGTGGTTTCAATCGACGCGCCATCGGTCACGGAGCACTGGCTGAAAAAGCCCTCCTACCACTTATTCCGCCGACCAGTGTATTTCCCTACACGATACGTTTAGTATCTGAAACACTTTCGAGCAACGGTTCGAGCTCGATGGGTGCAGTGTGTGGTTCCACGCTCGC
This sequence comes from Minisyncoccia bacterium, assembly GCA_041742075.1. GTDB lineage: Bacteria > Patescibacteriota > Minisyncoccia > Phycocordibacterales > UBA918 > OLB19. Next base: position 68,715 of record JBGSJJ010000004.1, on the reverse strand, counting down.
TCTCATGGATGGCGGTGTGCCACTCCTTAGGCCAGTGGCTGGCATTGCTTCCGGTGTTATGACGAGAGGTGAGTCGTACGTACTCTTAACTGACATCCAAGGACCCGAAGACGAACATGGCGACATGGACTTTAAAGTAGCGGGGACAACCGAAGGGGTGACGGCGATTCAGATGGACGTAAAGGTAGGGGGGATTAGTCTCGAGATACTCGAAGGTGCGCTTGAAAAAGCTCGCGTGGCTCGACTCGCAATTTTAGAAGTGCTCACTGCTGAAATACAAACCCCTCGACCAAACATTTCCCCACGAGCGCCAGAGATTGTTTCACTCACTATCTTGCCGGAACAAATTGGTCTCGTGATTGGAAGTGGAGGTAAAACTATTAACGGTATTAAGGACGCCACCGGGGTAGACGAAATTACTATTGAAGACGACGGTACGGTGTTTATTACCGGAAAAAATGGAACGGCACGTCTGGCTGCTGACCGTATTTCTGCTCTCACGAAAGTCTATAGCGTAGGTGAAAAACTAACTGCCACAATTACACGACTCGCCGACTTCGGCGCCTTTGCCAAACTCGACAACTATAACGAAGGGCTTATCCACGTTTCGGAGATGGCTACGTTTCGCGTAGTCAGCGTCAAGGATTATCTAACTGAAGGGCAGGTAGTACCTGTGGTAATTTCGAAAGTAGAAAACGGAAAGATCGGCCTATCAATCAAGCAAGCTGAACCAGCCTTTCTCACTGAAAAATAGCCGCGTATAAAAGGTGCCAGCTTGGGCACCGGGTTATTACCTGTGTATGAGGCGAAATTTTCACCTCAAAAGCATGAGATACTTAGCGTATGTCTGACGCAAAAAAACAACACAACATAAGTCCCGTCATTACCTTTGCGGACGATGTTGAACATTCCCGAAGCCAGCCAGCGGTCACTCCACAACCAGTAGCTGAAGCACCAAAGGAAGTACCTCCCGTAGTCGCTTTAAAAACAAAAATCCCTCCTGCACCAAGGGTGGTGTTAGAAACTGTCCGTGAAGAAAGAAAAGACGCGTTATCATTTTTAGAGCGCGAGACTCATGTGGAACATACTCCGCCAACCGACACTCGCCCGAGCGAACCACTGCCTGATGTAACTACTAGCGAGGATGAACCTCGACCATTTGTAAACGAACACGAGGAGTCGCTCAAAAATGAAATCCAGGCCTTGAGTGCTCGATCTAAAAAGACCTCACTTTTGTCTGACGTCGAAACTGTCTACGATACCAGTCATGACGACTTACCCTCAGGTACTATTATTCAAGACAAGAAGCGATCACGAAAAGGTTTTTTTACTGCAATCTTTAATTCACTACACACCTGGTTTTCCCGTCAGTCAGTAAAACCAGTCACAGCTGAAGTCTCACCTGTAGAAAAACCAGCGAGCAGAAATGAGGTCATCCAAAAAGCAGTTACAGAAACTGCCCAAGCGCCAAAAAATGATTTTGCTGCACTGCTCGCTGCTCACAAACTACGTGAGCAGGAAAGTACACTTAAACAAGCTAAAACTGAAACTCTGACAAATCGAGTTGAAGAAACCGACTCACCTGAAGATACTTCTGGCTGGACACACGTTATTCAAAATGAACCGTTGCCTCAAGTAGTAGAACCAACTTTACCTGAACCGCCAGTGGTGGAGACAGCGGATACCGAACCCTACATCTGGGAAACTCCATTTAGACCAGAATCAATACCCGCTCAAGTACCGTACACTGAACAAAGCGGGGAGGAGATCTATTTCAGTGACGAGTCACTAGACTCCGTCAGTGAAACTGCGCCACTACCAGAAGCAGTAGTTTCGACAGTCCCTGTCTCAGAAGAAATAGCCGAGCCTGTTTCTGCACCAGTTGAACCTTTGGTGGAAGTGGCCGTACCAGTTCCTCCGTCGACCATGCCCATAGCTCAAATCGAGGCTCCTCGTAAAATTACTGACACTAAGCAAATTACACTAATACCAAAAATTAGACGGTTTGAGATTAAGAATGGTATTGAAGTTGCTAAAAATGCCAACACCAATACACTCACCCTCACCATCCTGATTATAATTGGCGCGCTCGCGCTTGGCGTGTTTGTAAGCTTTAAGTTACTTGGGAGCACCATAGAGCCAAACTACACAATTACCATTGCCCAGCCACCGGCACTGATTGCCGTTACTAAACAGATTCCCGTCATGCTCACCCAAGACCGGATTGAACTCCTAGGTGCTGTTCTTGACACGATTACAAACGAAACTGATCCTGTCCAGATCTATCCAACTGCCCTCGGCCAAAGTGGTCGTGAGGAGCCGGCCGGTGCACAGATTATCCTTGAAGTGTTTAACCCTAAACTCAATGGTTCACTAGTCCGTTCAATTACTGACTTCACCTTTGGTGGGGATGGAAATAAGCAACCGTTTATTATTTTGAAGGGAGTGGAGTTTGACACTACCTTTGCCGGCATGCTGGCCTGGGAAGAATTCATGAGTGCTGACTTAGCTCCACTCTTTGGGGCACCCGTTACAAACACCCTTGATCCAAATGCGCGCACTGAAAGTAGCATTAAATCATTATTCTTTACCGATGCCATCATAGCCAATCGAAGTGCGCGAATTCTCTATGATGAATTTGGTGTCGAAAGAATCGTGTATGTATTTGTAAACCAAAATACTGTACTCATTTCTACCGGCAGTGGCTCTATCGAAAAACTTGTACCACTCGTTCGCTAGAGTATTTCTCTAGGGTATACTTACCTATATGACAACCACACACGAGTATAAAGAAAAATTAGAAGCTGAACGTATTATAGTTGAGGCTGAACTACGTTCACTGGGCATTCAAAACCCTGACGTTCCAGCTGACTGGATTGCTGTTGCTGAAGATACCAGTGAAGCCGACGCTGACGAAAATGTGCTCGCTGATAAGTACGAAGACTTAGGTACAAGGACGGCTTTAGTGGTAGACCTCGAAACCCGTTACAACAACATCCACAGAGCACTCGCTAAAATTGAAGCCGGGACGTATGGTGTATGTGAGCATAGTGGGGAAGCAATTGAACCTGAGCGTTTAGACGCCAACCCAGCGGCTCGCACTTGTATTCTGCACCGTGAAGAGGAGGGTGACTTAGCCAGCTAAACTATGACGATTGCCCAGGTACACACAGCTCAAGGTGGCGTTACCGGCGGTATACCAATTACGGTTGAAGCAGACCTCTCGCGGGGTCTGCATTCGTTTTCAATAGTTGGCTTAGCCGGTAAGGCAATTGAAGAATCAAAAGATCGGGTGAACTCCGCCATTAAAAATTCTGGTTTCAGTTCTCCAAAAAGCCAAAACCAAAAAATCGTTATCTCACTTGCTCCCGCTGACATAAAAAAGGAGGGGCCTTTGTTTGACCTGCCAATTGCGCTCGCGTATTTAATAGCGAGCAATTCACTACAACCAAACGCGACCAAACGAATGTACATTGGGGAACTGACGCTTGACGGAAGCTTACGTCCGGTTAAAGGGGTTCTTCCGATTGTACTTTGTGCGCAAGCCCATCACTTTACTGAGGTCGTGGTACCTATCGAAAATCAAGCTGAGGCAGCGCTTGTAGAAGGAATAAACGTCATTGGTGCTTCTACGCTGACTGAAGTTATCAATCATATCGACGAAACCAAACCAACGCACAAACCAATCAAACCAACGCCACTCACTACTATCACTGATGCCTGGGTGACGAGTACCGTTCGCTTAGAAGACATCAAAGGTCAAGAGAGTGCGAAGCGGGGACTTCTGATAGCGGCAGCTGGAAGACACAATGTACTTTTAGTCGGACCTCCGGGTACCGGCAAAACCATGCTCGCACGAGCCTTTCAAGGACTCTTACCACCACTTTCCCGCGACGAGGCACTGGCGGTTACAGCGATACATTCGATTGCGGGTAACCTTGAAGAAATAACTTCTCAGCCACCCTTTCGTAGTCCACACCATACCGCCAGCTATACCAGCTTAGTCGGCGGGGGAAGTTATCCAAAACCGGGCGAGGTTACTTTAGCACATAAAGGCGTTCTATTTGCTGACGAGTTTCCGGAGTTTGATAGGCGAGCGATTGACGCCCTCAGACAGCCACTTGAGGACCGCGTCGTTTCAATCGCACGCGTGCAAGGAACAGCCCTCTTTCCCGCTGATTTTATTTTGGTCGCTGCCATGAACCCCTACCGGGGAAGTGAAGACGGAACCACCGACTTTGCTTCCGCACTCCTTGAAACCTACAAAGGTAAAATCTCTGGACCAATCCTTGACCGGATCGACCTTTGGCTTGAAGTACCACATGTTGATTATGAGACACTCACTAAAAAACAGACGGGGACAGAAGAAACAACAACTGCCCGAGCGAGTATTCTTTCAGCGCGCGAGACTCAAAAAAACCGCCTCGCTGGCACCGGGGTCACGTGCAACGCAGAAATGTCCGCCCGCGATATAGACGCCAAGGTATCCCTCTCACCCCAGGTGTCTGATTTGCTTCGGACTTCAAGTGCCAAGCTCAATTTATCACCACGCAGTTATCACCGTGTAATTAAGGTAGCCAGAACGATTGCCGACATAGAAGGCTCGCGTGAAATAGAAGTTCCACACCTCCTCGAAGCGTTGCAATATCGGGTACGACTCTAGGTTTTAACATTACTGAAATTTATTTGCAGTGCCTAGGAGAGGTGGTATGAAGATATGAATTAAAGACCCGATTCTGCAGATTCTGGCACGTCACAGTGTCAACGTGTACGAGCTTGACCAATACGTTGCGGATTGTCTCAAGTATATAGACAAGCAATTCTGCAGTAAGCGTGAACGCGGTGCAAGCAAGTTACGTTGGCTCTGAACACTTGACGCTGCCCAAGGTCACACCGGCCTTGGGCAATCTTTTAGTTGTACGGAGGGATTCATTTTAGAATGAAGTACGAGGCACGCAAGTAAAATAAAACGAGCCGTACTTATTGGTACGGTGAGTTTTATTTTATGAAGCGTAACGAAGTAATGCGTCTAAAATGGATTCTTCCCCCCGCGTACTTCAAAGTGCAGGTGTACTCCGGTAGATCGTCCCGTATTACCCACTCCACCGATTCGATCACCTTGGGAAACAACTTGTCCGGTTACGACGTCAACTGAGCTCAAGTGCGCGTAGAGAGTCTGTACACCACTTGCGTGTTTAATAACTACGTAATTTCCATAGCCACCATTCCAACCACTGGCTTTCGCTACGGTTACTTTACCGTCAGCTGACGCCCGCACCGTCGTGCCAACCGGTACTCGCGCAAAGTCTATACCGTTATACCCATGAATACCTTGAGAACGAACCGCTCCCGGCATTGGGTGAGCCAGTCCACTTCCGCCACCGCTACCACCTGATCCACTGACTGAACTGCTCTTTGGTACACTGATAGTGCCACCGGGAATAATAATTTCTTCACCAGCAGTAAGGGTGTCTTCCTTACTTAGATTATTGTAGGCCAAAACCTCATCCAGTTCTGCTGAATATTTTTTTACAATGGAAGCAATCGTTTCTCCACTCTTGACGGTGTGTTGTACACCCGCGACCGGGAGAATAACCAGTGTATCTCCTGGCTTGATGCTCGCTGCACTCTTAAGGTCGTTTGCCCAAAGAATCGTATTTGAGGTTACGCCAAACATTTCAGCAATCTGTGACAACGAGTCACCGTCCCGGACTACATAGACACTGATTTCTCCCGTTTTGTTACTTTGTGCTTTAGCCATTGCGTCTCTTCCCACTGGACCAGTCGCAATAAGTACACCATTTTCATAGGTAATGCTGGCACCTCCGGTAGCTGACTCAAGCACTGGATTTTGGGTGGCACTTAAAAGAGAGAGGGAGAGGGCGGTTGCATCAAAAGGCGCTTCTTTCTCATAGGCAATTACTTCAGTATCAAAAAGTTCTGCCAGCTTGGCAATCATGTTGGCCTGGACTGATACCGGCACCAAAATAAGTGCTACCACTGGCACGAGTTCAAACAAAAACCGCCGACGCGTCATCGACGCTATTTTTGCTTTCTTTGTCAGCTGAGCCAAAACTTCTTTATAGGTGCTTTGTGGAGGCTCTGCGTCTTCGAGATTTTGTTTTATAGTGAATGTGTTATGGACTCACCGCTTGTTTGCAACCGCTACAGTAATTTCTGAAATCTTTTGTGTCAGGGTAGTGACACCTCCGTACCGAATGTCGGTATGGGAACTATTGTACTAAACTGAATAGTGGAAGCAATTGACGTAATGCACTTTTCGCGTGGAGTTATATGAAGCGTAAACGAACCCGCCTAGTAGCCACATTATAAGTATTGACTGTAATGAGTAAGTATTGCTTACTTTAATGGCTAGGTTGTCTGTGGGGAAAAGAGCTCACGTAAACTATGCTATAGTGTGGTCGAACATGACCTCACCCGCCTATTTAGAAGGACTAAACGACGCTCAAAAGAAAGCAGTCCTCACGTTAGACGGTCCACTCTTAGTGCTCGCAGGGGCTGGCTCTGGTAAGACCAGAGTGATTACGCACCGGATTGTCCACCTCATCCACACCGGCGTCGATCCACACAACATCCTAGCTGTTACGTTCACAAACAAAGCGGCTTCAGAGATGCGTGAGCGGGTACTGGCACTCATGGCAAAGTACCCCCCGTCTAACCGCGCTCTTTTGGAGAGTGTGCCTACAGTAACCACCTTTCACGCCCTTGGGGTCCGTATCCTGCGTGAGCACCATGAGACCTTGAACCTGCGCCGGCACTTCACTATATATGACCGCAGTGACAGCACGCGAGCGCTAAAAAAAGCCCTCGAACTAACTGGCTATGACCCAAAGCAATTTGAACCTCGGAAGATTTTGAGTGCTATCTCACGAGCTAAAGGTGACTCAATCTCGCAAACTTCCTTTCAAACCGACGCTTCTTCATACGTCCAAAAAGTAACCGCCGAGGTTTGGGGTGAGTATGAAAAAATCCTCCGCGCTGATCATGCGCTTGATTTTGATGACCTCCTTCTTAAAACGCTTCGCTTACTTCAGTCCTATCCAGTAATACGCGAGGTACTCCAGAACCGCTACCGTTACTTGCATGTTGATGAGTACCAGGACACCAACAAAGTACAATTTGAGATTGCTCGTTTACTCGCCGGAGAGAAACACAACATCTGTGTGGTAGGGGACATCGATCAAAACATCTACTCCTGGCGCGGAGCAGACATCAAAAACGTACTCCAATTTGAGAAACATTTTCCAGGCGCACAAACTATCCTCCTTGAAGAAAATTATCGCTCCACCAAAAACATTATTGCAGTCTCAAACAGTATTATCTCCAAGAATAAAAACCGTATTCCAAAGGAGGTCTTCACGAGTAACCATGATGGTGAAAAAATTACCTTACAAAGTACCCAAACTGGAATTGACGAAGCGCAGTACATTGCCCTCACTGCTAAAATGCTGATTAAGGACGGGGCGTCACCATCTGGTATTGCTGTCTTATATCGGACTAACTTTCAGTCACGAGTGCTGGAGGAAGCCTTTCTCGACTTTGAAGTACCGTACCAACTCCTTGGTACTAAATTCTTTGAACGCAAAGAAGTAAAAGACGTTTTGTCGTACCTACGGTTGGCGCTTAACCCTGAAAGTACGGCTGATTTAGCTAGAGTAATAAATGAACCAACCCGAGGTATCGGTAAAGTGACCATGCTTAAAGTTGTTGAAGGGAAGCAGAGCGAGCTTAAAGGAGCGACGCTGGAAAAAGTGGAGCGGTTCTATCAAATACTTTCAGACATTGCCGACGAAGCACGAACAAAACCGGTTTCAGAAACACTTCGGTTTATTATGAAACGCAGTGGTATTGAAACTGAGCTTAAGAAGAGTGGTACGGATGACGATATGATGCGACTCGAAAACTTAGGTGAGCTGATTACTCTCGCCACTCGCTATGATGAGCTTGGACCAGAAGAAGCGGTAGAGACACTCCTTGAAAACGCCGCTCTCCAGAGTGACCAAGACGAACTTAAAGCCAAAGAGGAACAAGACGCGGTCAGACTGATGACTATTCACTCTGCGAAGGGTCTGGAGTTTCCCTACGTATTTATCTCTGGCCTCGAAGAGGGGTTGTTCCCACACGAACGACTCGATGACAGTACTATCGACGTCGAGGAAGAGCGACGCCTGTTTTATGTGGCACTCACCCGTGCAGAGAAAAAAGTATTTTTGACTTACGCTCACACGCGAGTTATTTTTGGCAGTCAGCGCATAAACGCGCCATCATCATTTTTAGCGGACATCAGTGAAGACCACCTCGAAGGAGACGGGGGTCACGTCAGTTCACCATCAGGATTTGAGCGCACCATCTGGCTTGATTAAAACTTCTTGCCAACTTAGCTTCCGTAGCCTACAGTACTTTTATGAGCTTGGATTTTAAAACTAAAAAATCACTCGGTCAGCATTTTCTCACGAGTGACATTGTCCCGAAGTGGTTGTGTGATGCCGGTAAATTAACTCCTGGAGAAACCGTGCTTGAAATTGGGCCTGGAACGGGTGTTTTAACTCGGGAACTTCTCGCTCGGGGAGTTACTGTGCTCGCGCTTGAGGCCGACCCACGAGCGGTCACGGTACTTGATGAGAACTTTAAGGACGCTATAGCCAGCGGGCAACTGAGCGTAGCCCATGCTGACGTTCGTACCTTTGATCCCAGCTCACTTGGGTTAACTGCCGGCTCTTACTCAGTAGTAGCTAACATACCGTACTACTTATCAGGGTTACTGTTTAGGCTGTTTCTTACCTCGAGTACCCAACCAAAGACGCTGGTTTTCTTGGTGCAGAAGGAAGTAGCTAAGCGCGCAACCAGCAGTCTCGCAAAAGGGAGTAAGGAATCACTGCTTTCGCTCTCCGTCCAAGTCTATGGTGACGCCACCTATGTACGGGACGTCAGTCGTGGTCATTTTCAGCCACCACCCAAAGTGGACTCGGGTATCATTGCTATTTATGCCATCAGTCGAGATCGTTTAGAAGGGGTCGACGAAGCGCTTTTTTTTGACGTGCTCCACCTTGGTTTTGGGCAAAAACGTAAGCAACTACTGGGTAATTTAGCCAAAAAATACTCCCGCGCCGAACTTATCAACATCTTTTCCACCATCTCTCTACCGGTATCCACCAGGGCAGAGGACGTGTCGCTTAGAAAATGGCTTGAACTCGTCAAGCACCTACCTATACCAAACTAGTCCCCAGGTTTGTACACACAGAAAGACTCGTTATTCAATTCTTAATCACACTTTATACATATATATGTATAAAGTGTGATTTTTATACTGTTATACTAATACAGTATAGACACTACTATGGTGACTTCACACAAGAAAGTTTATGTCGCCCTACTACTTGGTATCGCCTTGATTGCTTTTGTAGTGATTACAAAAGATAAACAAAACGGCTCTCAGGAAAATGGCGAACTGGTCGTGGTCACTGACGCACCTGAACGAAATTACGTACAGGTTACCGACAGTAATAACAACGGTACGCCAGACTGGCAGGAGTCTTTAGTGCGAACCGAAATCATAACCCCGAGTACTGGGAGCAGTACGGAGTGGAACCCAGATTCTCTCACTGATCAGTTTAGTGTAGCTTTTTTTCAGGCATATGTAACCAACGAGACGCTTGGTCCCGTGAGTCGTCCGCAGGAACAACTTATCGCCGGTGCTACCAATGCCCTGGCTGAAAAAGCCAAAGATCGACTCTTCACCCAAAGCGACATTGTCATTGTTGCTACTGGTGACCAAGAATCACTCCGCACCTACGGTAACGCAATTGCAGACATTATCCAGAAATACCCCTACGATGGTGACTCAGAAATAGTCGTCATGCAAAGAGCTCAACGTTCGAATAACCCCCAGGATTTGGAGGGACTAGACCCCATTATTCTCGGGTACCGCGGTATGATTATAGATATGCAGCTACTTCAAGTACCAGAAGCGTACGTGACCGAACATTTAAATTTGTTAAACGCTTACTATGCGGTACTAAACGACGTGAAGGCCATGCGTGGTGCTTTTGATGACCCCATGCTCGGCATGCTTAGGCTCAGCCGTTACCAAGATGACGTACTTGGTATGGCACAAGCTCTTGTCAATATCGGAAAAAAATTGACTACCGGGAGCGGGGTGCAGCTTGGAGAGAACGACAGTCTCTATCAGCTCTTAGAAGGTCAAATTTAGTCATGGTGTGTATGTTAAAAAAACTACTAAAAACTCCAAGTACAGTACTGCTCATCACATTAATAGTGGCCGGGCTTACCCTGCAACCCTTTGCGCATACGGGCTCACTAAAGAGGGCTGAAGCAGCTTTTGCCCTTGAAGGAACGCAACAGGCTAACGTTTTCATAAACACCGTCAACGCCCAAGTCGACACATTTTCTGCTCAAATGACAGGGCTACTTCAAATTAAAGAATTTGCCCTGGACGGACTTCTATTTTGGTTTGCCAAAATGATCTTACAGTCAATGACCCAAAGCCTTCTTACCTGGATAAACAGTGGTTTCCAGGGTAGTCCTGCTTTTATCCAAGACCTCGAGGCATTTGCGCTTGACCTGGCTGACCAAACCTTTGGTGAGTTTATTTCACAAAGTAATCTAGCCGGGCTCTGCGAACCGTTTTCACTCGATGTACAGATTGCCGTCACCAACTCTTTCCGTGAACAGCAAAGTAATGCCCGGGAGTACGAGGCACAGTGTCGCTTAAGCGATATTACCAACAACATCGAAGGCTTCCTTAACGGAGACTTCATCGGTGGTGGCGGTTGGCCAGCCTGGCTTGAAATGACACAACGTCCGAGTGAAAACACTGCGCTTGGTCAGAAGTTTGCCCTTGAGGCCAGGTTAAACGCCAAGATTGCTGGTGTAGAGGTAAACGAGCGTCAATTACTTGACTTCGGTAATGGTTTTCTCTCTGTCAAGCGCTGTGAAGATCCAGACAATCCAACCAACTGTACGATAGAGACACCGGGTCAGGTTATTTCAGAAGCACTCACTTTTCAACTTTCAGTCGGTCCGCGTACCTTGATTGAGGCTGACGAAATAGATGAGCTTATCAGCGCACTCTTCCAACAACTCCTCAACCAAGCCCTCCAAGGCGTCGGGGGACTACTCGGACTAACTGACGGTCCTACTGGCTTCCTTGATCAACTTGGTAATGACGTCAATAACCCAACCAACCGACCCGACCCTACAAGGTGGGATACTGACCCAATCATAATCAACATCCCTGACACACCTCCAGACCCAGACGACCCATTTGACCCAATCTTTCCAGGAGAAGAAGACCCAATTGACCCAGTAGTTGGTGACCCAGACATGCCACCGGTAGACCCAGTCGACCCGGTTGTTGATACCCCAATCGATCCCGCCACTCCTGTCGACCCACCAGGGGTAGACCCCGTCGGTTAACACGATAGAGAATGAAGTACTTTGTATTACAACTCATTTTAAGAACCTGGTTCCCGATACTTTGTATTGCGCTCTTTTTCGTGCTTCCGGCCCTATCTCATGCTCAAGGGACTGCCCCAACCGTAGTCGACGCTGACGAAAGTGGTGTCGGGGCTTGGATTTTTGCCTTCTTCTATCACGTTGTCATGCAGATTGGTGGTTTTGCTGTTTGGCTGGCCGGGATTGCCTTTGATGCTGCGGTAAATAACTTTGTCCGCGGTATGGGTGAATGGATGCTTGGCAACATCGGTATTGCAGTTGAGGAGGTCTGGGTGATCATTCGAGACGTCTTTAACATGCTATTTATCTTTGCACTGGTGTTTATTGGACTGAAGCTTATCTGGAACGCTGACGATAGTGGCGCCAAGCGAGCGCTTGGTTCTTTGATTGTGGCGGCGCTTCTCATAAACTTTAGTCTTTTCTTTGCAAAATTTATCGTTGACTTCTCAAACATCGCCGCGATACAAATTTTTAACCTCATGGCAGAGACAGTTAACACCACCGCCTCTGTTTTTCCCGAAGGGGCTACGCTTCCTACCATAAATATCGAAAGCCCAGAGAGTGTTGGTATACACGCTATGTTTATGCAACTCGTCGGACTCCAAGCCTTGGGTGGGGCAGAAGCCATTGACCAAGAAGGCTATCGGAGCTTTGGCTACCTGCTTATGATTTTGGTGTTTATGCTCACCTCAGCGGCGGTGTTTTTGGCAGGTGCCATCATGCTCACTATTAGATTTATCTCCCTGGTGATATACATGATGTTCTCACCCTTTATGTTCCTGGGTATGATTCTACCGAAGTTTCAGGGCTACACCAGTAAGTGGTGGAGTGGGTTTTTAAACCAAGCTTTTTTTGCTCCAGCCTACTTCTTTATGATTTTTATTGCTTTCAAAGTATTGATAGGCTTTCACGCACAGGCATTTGAGGCTGGTTCAACCTACAACCTCAACAAAATCGCCCTCAACCCAGAAGAAACTGGTAACGACGTGCCACTTTCGATTTTGTTTTACTTAATTGCCCTTGGTTTCATGGTTGGTGCCATCGTTGTTTCGAAGAAAATGGGTGCCGGGGGCGCTTCTATGTCACTTAACGCGATGCAAAGCGTGCAAAGGAGGTTAGTCGGAGGCGCGAGTTCATTAGTCGGAGGCGGGAGTTCATTTGTTGGAAGGAATACTCTTGGCCGTATTGGTGATCCAGATACGAGAGTTGGGAAAGCCGTTGCCCGGGCTAATGCTCGTTTAAGTACCAGTAATTCAGCCGGCGCGAGAGTGGGTCGGGTTGCGCTCGGTGCTGTCGGACTCACTGCACGAACTCGTCAGCAAGCTATTGACGCCACGGCATCTGCTAAGTACGGAGGTAAACAATCACGAAACGATGTTAACACCTTTGAGAAAAAGCAAAACATTAGAAACAACCAGGTATTGGCTGAACAGACTCGCGAGGTTGCGTTTGCTGAACACCTAGCTGGTTTAGAAGACAACACCAGAACCGTTGGGGAGCTCGATACCAGTCTTCGAGATCTTGCTACAACAATTCGTGAGATGTCAAATAGCGAACGTGCCAACTTAGACGTCGGGCAACTTACAAATGGTAACGTGGCTATTAACCTTACTGATGCTCAGATAACTTCTCTTGAAGGTTCAGGAAACTTTAGTAACGAAGACATCAACGCTATTAGAGCTGCTCGTCGCACAGCACAAAATAATGTTGCGCAGTTTGGAACAGCTAGTGTTGTTCAAACCGGGGGAACGGCAGCCGCTCCAATCTATGAAGCTACGAATACCGCTCTACGTACTGGAGGTACTGCTGTAGGACATCAAACTACTCAACGACAACGACTCTTAGCTGGTGGCGATGCAGTCGTCGGCACACTATCAGTAGACGCTTTGATTCGTCCAGAAATGATTGGATACATCACCCCAAGAATTATTGAGGCTCGTATGAAAAACGGAATTAACGAAAACGAGCGTATAAGACTCATGACAGCTGTCTTAATTAATGCCGGAGGTCTGGTTCCGCCACCAGGTGGCTCTCCAACCGTACCGCCAGGACCATGGGCTAATTGGGCAAATAACTCAGTCTACGGTTCAGAATTCTTTAGGTAAATCATTCACATATGCAAAGTAACTGGGAAAAATTTCAAGACGCATACACCAAGGCTCCGGCTGAGGTAAAGACCCTGATTGACTCAGAGCAAATTCCGATTGCCGTCACCGCTCTTCTTATAAAACACCACCTCGAGGATAAAAATAGGCGAGCTCTTACCACTGCGATGAGCTATTATCTTCTTGGCCTCGTTGATTTAAAGTCGATGCTTAATGAGCTTAGTTCGCTCGGTGTAACTGATGATATACAAATGAGTCTGGCTCTGGAAATTTCCCAAACAGTAAAAACTCTCAAAGAAAAAAGTGCGCAAAGTGTCGTTGTGTCTGCACCACTGCCACAAAGCCCACTACCTGGAACATCTTCAGCAACTACCAAAAACTACCTAAAACCAGCCTCTGAAACAGTCCCGACCGGTATGTCTGCCCAAACTACTCCGGCCCCACGTAGCACAGTAGCAACAGCACCAAATCCACCCCAAGCAGTGTTTCAACCAGTAATACCTCCTACCGCTAGTACAACGTACGATACTGTGGCCCCAAGCCCTATTCCGTCAGTCGCCCAGGTACCAATCGCCGGCCCTGCTTCTTCGGCTCGCCTCACGAGCTTGTCTGAACCAGTGGTTTCTGAACCACTGCCGGTAACTAAACCAGTTAGCTCAGTTCCGCCACTCAATATCCCAAACCCATTTACTGCTACTCCGCCACCACCCCAAACTGAACGTCCTGCTGACATAGCACCTGTTCGAACCATGGATACTGACAACGAACGAATTCATGGCTACGGTGCGTATCGAGAAAAATATCCTGAGCTCTACGGAACTCCGGACGCCAATAAAAATATCATTCATAGTGTGGCGCAAGATGCCTTGCTAAAACGAGCACCGGTGGTACCTACGCCTGACTTCAGTAGCGACCAAGCAAACGACGGTCGGGGATAAGTTCGCATAAGTTACGCCGCTAATTGTAAAGTACAATGTATAATACATATGTATGCGTTTTGAGGTACCTCAATTTATTGAAATCGAAGACAAAATCATTGGTCCCTTCACCTGGAAACAATTCGTGTATCTAGCTGGCGGGGTTGGGGTTGGGGTCGTTTCGTACATTGTCTTTGGACTCATCGTGTTTCTCTTAATTGGTCTTCCCCTTACTCTCCTCGCCCTACTGCTCGCTTTTTATCCAGTGAACAACCGTCCCTTTTCAATCTTTCTTGAATCAGTCGTCAACTACTACAAAAAAACCAAGATGTACTACTGGCACAAACGAACTGACGTTGTGTACCGAGATAGAGCGTCGGGAGACGCGCGTAGTGCTTCTGGTATTCAGACTATGCCCACGACTGGTAAAGGAGGTATAAACTCGCTCTCCCGTAAACTAGAAATGCAGGCTCTCCAAAAAGTAAAATAATATGGCTTCTAACGTAAAACCAGCAACTCAAGATTTCGTCCCTGTCCGCGACATTAAAGAAAATGTGGTGGTTTTAAAAGATGGTAAACTTTGCACTATTTTACTCGCCTCCTCAATCAACTTCGCCCTTAAGAGTGCCGACGAACAACAGGCTATTTTGACTCAATTTCAGTCTTTTTTAAACACGCTCGATTTCTCGATTCAGTTTTATATCCAGTCACGACGACTCGACATCACACCCTATCTTGCCTTACTCGAAGCTCGGGAACCTATCCAAGACAATGACCTGATGCAAATTCAACTTCGAGAATACATGCAGTTCATTCGCACCTTCACGACTGAGGTGGATATTATGAGTAAAAACTTTTTCATTGTAGTGCCGTACACACCGATTCAAGCAAACCTAGCCTCGGGTATCACTTCTATGTTTGGTAGTAAGAAGAACAAGTCACTGTTTGATGAAAAACAGTTTGAAGAATACCGGGTTCAACTCGAGCAACGGTCTACCCTCGTTGAACAGGGACTGATTCGGATTGGTGTCCGCACGGTTCCACTTCAGAATGAAGAATTAGTTGAGCTTTTTTATCATATCTTTAACCCGGGGGATACCACTGGTGACGCACCCCGTATAAATTAATCTATGGCTTTACTAGACTTCTTACAACCAAAAAAAACTTCAAACTTTGATGATAACTCCGTCTCGGCGGTTTCTGAAGCACTGCTTACCCTAGAGGACATTATCGCTCCATCGGGAATTGAAATTAACACCAGAAGCATAAACATCAGTGGTACCTATGCCCGAACGTTTTTCACCGTATCCTACCCACGTTACCTAAACGATGGCTGGCTTGAGCCAATTCTTAACATTGAAAAAGAACTCGATGTATCAATCGTGATTCACCCGATTGATACAGCTGAAACACTCAAGAAGTTCCAGAAAAAAGTAGCTGAGGTACAGAGTCAAATAAACATCCGCGCTGAACAAGGTATGGTGCGTGATCCACAACTTGAAGCCGCCTGGCGCAACCTCGAAGACCTGCGCGACAAGCTTCAACAGGCGGAAGAGAAGCTTTTTAATGTGGGCCTCTATGTAACTATCTATGGTGAGGACGAGGCAGTTTTAAATAAAACCGAATCAGAAATAAAAAGTATCCTTGATGCTCGTCTGATTCACCTTAAACCAGCGCTCTTTCAGCAAGAGCAAGGGATTCGGAGTGTGATCCCGACTTGTTCAGACGAACTACTTATTCACAGTAAATTCAACACCGCCCCACTTTCAAGTTTCTTTCCGTTTGTTTCGTTTGACCTTACGTCGGACACCGGTATCCTCTATGGCATCAACCGCCACAACTCAAGTCTTGTCCTCTTCGATCGGTTCCAGCTCACCAACTACAACTCCGTTACGTTTGCTACCTCTGGAGCCGGTAAGTCATACACCACCAAGCTAGAGATTTTGCGTTCACTTATGTTTGGGGTCGAGGTAATCGTGATTGACCCGGAGCGTGAATACGAGTACCTAGCAGAAGCCACCGGTGGTCGGTTTTTCAATATTTCGCTTTCTTCTTCTCACCACATTAATCCGTTTGACTTACCGATAGCACAACCTGACGAGAGTCCGAGCGATATTTTACGTTCGCATATTATCGAGCTGATGGGTATGTTCCGCCTCATGCTTGGTGGACTGACTCCAGAGGAGGAAACTATTATTGACCAAGCCATTATCGAAACCTATGCACTTAAGGACATTACAGGAACCAGTGATTACAGCACCCTTGAACCACCACTACTTTCAGACTTCGAAATGGTGCTCGCCGGCATGGAGGGGAGTGGTTCACTGATTTCTCGACTCCAAAAATACTCTTCAGGTACCTGGTCTGGTTTTATGAACAAACCAACCAACGTCGACATCAACCAAAAATTCGTAGTGTTTTCCTTGCGAGACATGGAAGACGAGCTTAAAACGGTGGCAATGTACATCATCACCAACCACATCTGGAGTGCCATTAGAAGACGCCTCACTAAACGACTCTTGGTAATCGATGAAGCCTGGTGGATGATGAAAAGTGAAGACACGGCGTCTTTCCTCTTTATGCTCGCCAAACGTGGACGAAAATACTACCTTGGTCTTTCGACGATTACCCAAGACGTGGACGACTTCCTCCGCTCACCATACGGAATTCCGATGATCACCAACTCCAGTCTTCAGCTTCTTATGAAGCAGTCACCGACTGCAATAGATAACATTCAACAGACATTCAACCTAACTGATGAAGAGAAGTTTCTTCTCCTTGAAAGTGGGGTAGGGGAAGGTATCTTCTTTGCCGGCATGAAGCACGTAGCGATTAAAGTGATTGCCTCGTATACCGAGGACCAAATTATTACCTCTGACCCATCCCAAATTCTTCAGATTAAAAAAGCGCGCGAGGAACTTCGTGCCAATAGCTAACCAACACCAGGTATGGCAGAACCAAACAGAAAAGACACCTATTTTGAAGACATTAATCCTGGTGTTCGTAGAACTGACTCAAGTCAGTCACCAGCACCTAAAATTCCACGTGGCTTTGGTGTCCGGACTGATGCGTATGACAGAAAAGTTTCTTCTCTCCCCGCTAATCCGACTAAAGCTCCACGAGTAGAAAGTCCGACAAACGTCCGGGTGATTTATAACTCTCCCTTTATGAGCGATACAAAGGAGACGGGTCGTCAAGACATGGTTCCCGCCAACCAAAACCGAAAACCCGGTGTTGCCAACACCTCAGACGATTGGGATACTGAGGGAAACATTATAGCTGACAGGGATGATCGTAAGGGACGTCCGGCATTATTAGGAGAAAGCATCAAAGATAAGCAAAATCTCTACCGCACCGAGAAAAAAAAACCGAAAGACGAGGTGGGTGAAGAAACTATTACGGTTTTAGAAAACCCTCAAGCTACTGCCCGTGGCTTTGAGACTATGGAAGAGGAGTCAAGTGAAAGCCTCTACACCCGGGTAGCAGCCAAAACTATTTCGAGGATGCTTATTACCTTTGCAATTGGCTTCTGTACTATTCAAATATTTTTTTTCCTTATTTTTGTCTTCGGAGTCGGTACTGGCTCACTCATTAAGTCCGCAGTAAACGGGGTTGCTGCCGCGCTTGCCTATGTACCGTTTATCGGTAGCTTCCTCGGGAGTGGGGTAAATTGGGTCGGGACAAACGTCGCTGAGATGTTTTTAGGGGTTGCTATACTTGGATATGCTTTAAATATCATTACCGGTTTTGTTTTTTGTGTTGGTGGCTGGCTTTCGTACCAGATAGCTGGAGTAAACTCCATGAAAGGACTGTTGTGGGTATGGTTTTCTATCAGTCTCATCATATACTTTCTCCCATTTTTCAACTTTATACCCGCGGTCATCATTTGGGCTTTTATGGTTCAGCATGCGTATCGTCCCTAAAGACTGTTCGCAAGTAAAGTTTTGTAATTAGTGGCTATGCTATGATTAAATTATGCAAAATTGGGCTCGCAAATTTTTGTTTCTCCTCATCATAACTAGTTTTATGATTGCGCAAAACTCATTTGCACAATCAGATGAAGATAGTGAGGGTTTGTCAATAAGCGATATTGCCCTTCCTGAATATAGACTCAATACCAATATAGCAGGCGACTACGAGCAGTCGTTGATTAACGCTTTAAATCAGTTCAACGGAAGCCTCCCTACTACCAATGCGCCGAGTCAAGGGACTGGTATACAGTCATTTCAAACCAATGGGAGTCCAGCAAGCCTTATTGCCTCACCGAGCTTTCCACCACCCGATACGGTTACCGAAATACGACTTGATGATTATTCACTCAATACCGTCGGTGCGATTATTGTATGGTATGTCGATGGAGCCCGGATTGATGCTCTTACAGGTCTCCGTAAAATTACTATTGTCAGCCCCGCACTAGGTAAGACAAAGGAAGTCCGCGCCGAGCTCGTTATGGAAAGTGGGGTAAAAGTCAGCGCAAGCTACACCTTTAGACCAATACGTGTAGACATCATTATCGATGCCAATACCACCGCTCCGGTTTTCTATGCGGGTAGAAGTTTGCCTGGCGTTAATTCTCCTATTTCTGCTACTGCAGTCGTGTATACCGGTACTGGCATAGGTTCTAGTGACCTCAGTTATGTATGGAAGCTCGAAAACAAAGTAATAAACGGGGGAAACACGCGTGGAGGCAACACCATCCGCTTTTCTCCACCACTCCGCAAAGAAGTCACCCTAGTGGTTGAAGTCTCAAACCTTGACGGTCTCCGTATTGGGCGAAAAAGTATTGACGTACCTTTAACTGAAGGAGAACTTATTTTCTATGAAAATAACGCCCTTAGGGGTATTAGTGAAGTAGCTCTTAAGTCTCCATTTGACTTGACCGCCAATGAAATAACGGTACTTGGGGCACCCTACCACTTAGAAAAGAGTAGCCTGGCTTCTGGCGCTAGTGTCTCGTGGACACTTGGTGGTAGGAAAGTAAGCGGTTCACTTAAAAACCCGTACGAAATAACCCTTCGTAAAGACAGCGGTAGTGCTGAGTATACCGTTGGACTTCAGATTCGCAGTGCCTCAGACATCATCAGTGCAGCTCGTAATTCATTTCAAATTAGATTTTAAGTTATGTTAAAAACACTTATCGTTCTCGCTCTCCTCTTCCCACTCAATACCTTTGCACAGGAGTTTCAGGTTATGGTTGGTATCCCGGGGGTAGACGAAGGCAACATAGACGTCGACGCCTACCTAAACGCACTGTATATTCTCTCTATCTCAATTGCGGCAGTGTTGGCCTTACTTAAAATCACCATTGCGGGAGTAAAGTACGTTCTCTCCGACATCGTAACGAGTAAAGAAGATGCTAAGCGAGACATCAGGGGCGCTATTCTTGGCTTGCTTATCGTGCTCGCGGCAGTAATAATTTTGAACACCGTCAACACCAGTTTGACCAACCTAGCTTTCTTAGAATCGGGGGAAGGCGAGGATAACCGCTCAACCTTTAACCCTATCGGAATTGTGAGAGACGAACCCAATGCGGTGGCGGTTAGTCGTCTCGCGTGTGATGCTCTGCCTGGACGCTTTGAGCAAGCTACTGATGCTGATGGAAATCTTATCCCAAACCAATACCTCTGTTTCCCAGCTCGATTAAACCTAGCCCAAATGGACCGAAATCAAGTAGAGGCCATGTTAGCTGCCATAGATGAGGCCCTGGCTGAACTTGATGCCTTAGGTGCCGGTTCTGACGCTGACATGCGTGCCGCACTTGAAGCGCAAAGGGCTGAGCTCGATGCTCTCAGAAATGTCACCCGGGCTGACGGCACGGGTGGAGGCGGTGGCGACAATACTAATCCTGGTGGAGTTTGTGTGTGGACACAACCAACTTCACAAGTTTCGGGCGACGCCTGTACTGGCAATGAGTTTTGTGGCACAGAGACCCGAACGTTACTATGTCAGGATCAGGGAAATAACGGTAGGAGCTGTTCTTGTCAAAACATTTAGCCTATATTTATGAAACGAGGAATATTAATTGGCGGGGGAATACTCATACTTATCATACTCATTTCAGTATGGTTGTATTTACTATTTTTTGGTACCCCTAAGTCTGGTGGGGAAATATTTACTAACCTCGGCTTTACGGGCGGAGAAGATCGCCCACTTCAGGAACTAGAGAGTGAGTCGATCGTTGATACCACTCCCGACCCAGAAGCCCTCGCCAAGTTCCCGCTTAAATTACTCTCGAACCGGCCTGCTTCTGGTTTTGTGATAACAACCACAGCTGGCTATCCCAAAGTCCGTTTTGCCGAGCGGGGAGTGGGACACGTCTATGAAATAAATCTCTTTACTGGGGAAGAGACCTCCGTATCTAAAATGACGGTTCCGCAGTCAGTCGAAGCTGTGTTCTCCCCAGACGGCTCATCTGTTGTCTATAGCACCTACATCGACAATACCCGTTCGAGTTTTGTGGCTGAACTAGGGCTTGAGGAAGGGTCGCCTGAAACCCAAGAGACTATTCCCTTACCACCAAATCCAAGCAATATTGCTTATGAAAATAATCGCGTCATTCTCTACACCCTCGAGAACCAAAACGGAACTAAAGGTTATAGCTACAACCTCGACACCCAAGTGCGCCAAGAACTATTTTCACTCAAAATTCGTCAATTAAAAATAGTGTGGGGTCACACCATAGAAGGTATCTATACTTACACCAAGCCATCTCCTCTCCTTGAAGGGTATGCGTATGAGATTAGGAACAACACACTTATTCCAATAGGAAATAGTGGGGCTAGTTTAGTCATGCTCAAAAACGATGTCGCCTCTATCTATACGTATACGCAAAATCGCGTACTGTTTAGTGAGACAGTGACCCCAACCAAAACCCTATACCAAACAGATCACCTCTTACTACCAGAGAAATGTACGTTTTCCAGGCCAGATAGTGTCCTTATGTGGTGTGCCGTGCCAGAAGCCGAGACCAGCACGACGTTTATTGATGCGTGGTATAAAGGAACCCTAACTTCAGATGATACCTTCTGGTTCTTTAACCTCGAAACCGGACAGAACGTCTTCTTCCTCAGTCCACTTACCGCTGCCGGCAGAAAACTTGATGTCACAAACATGTCTATGGTTGATGATTGGTCAAAGATTGTCTTTAGAAACAAGACCGATAACACACTCTGGGTGTTTGACCCAGCTTTGGTTCAATAACACGTATGTCTTTAGCTTCACTTTTCGTGCGGACACTTTCTTTACTCACCATAAGTTTCCTTGTTCTGAGTGTTTTTGCTTTCCCTAGCACCAGCTTCGCACAAGACCCGGGACCAGCTGGCTTAGTGGTGTGTGAAGGCCCTGAATGTAACTTTTGTCACTTAGTACAGCAGATAGACGTGGTGGTGGATTGGATAGTTACTATCTCGACCATCTTTGTCGCTTTAGTGCTTATATACGCTGGTTTTAAACTCGTATTTTCAGGTGGAAACCAGGCCGCCTACGCCAAAGCAAAAGTATTTTTCGTCAATGCCTTAATTGGCCTCGTCTTACTCCTTGGGGCATGGACGATAGTCGACACGGTACTCAAAGCATTAACCGTCTCTGGTGGAGGAACGTACTGGGAAGCCTTACGTGGTCAAAATATCGGTAACATCTGGGCCGATGTAGAGTGTGGCCAGCAATATCGACCCGTTCCTAGAGACAGCGATGGTGACGGTATCGGTGAAAATCCAGAACCTCCCGGGCCGGGCGAACCAGACCCTGATTCAGACGTGATCACCGGACCAGAAAGTTGTCCTGATAGGCAAACACGTATCACAAATGTAACAGCTACCGGAATTGTATATAGTTGTATCATTCCAGAACCCAGTGATGTAATTGTTGACCCGGCGATAGTTCCTGGCTTACCTGAAGACATTCCAGACGATATACGGGCTGACCTACTCGACTACTGTACTGAAGTTGGCGGTTGTGAAATGGACAGATTAGAAGCAACCTGTCTTAGACAAAGTGCTGAACGTTGTACTTCGTGGAATACTGATGCAGTCATTACTGCTCGCTGTAGTGGTGGAAGTCAACTCGGCATCGTCAATACCAGTAACCCGGGAGAGGTACTTTGTTATGGTGCCCGCAGTACTCCTATAGACTCTGTAGACACTCCAACAGATGATCCAGCTAACCCACCAGCCACGACGAGAACCGAAACGTATCCGTGTAATTTCGGGTTATTGGGTTGGAATTGCTCTGCTCAAACTGCCCAGTGTAATCAAGCTGGTGGAACGCCAGTTACTAGCGGTGTTATAAATCGTGTGGTGACCTGTACTCTCGGTATTGGAGCTGGTTAGTTTCGGTAGCGTCTCACGATAAACTCTGTTCCAATCGCCATCAGAGCGCTGATAGCAAAATAAAGTGCGAGCGCCGCTGAGATTGTATACCCCGCAAAGAAAATAATTATCGGCATCACATAGCGCATCTGAAGGTGCATGTTACGCGTAAAGTCTTCTTTAAGGGTTAGTGGGACATTCGGGTCACGTGGTGTAGCTTTTGGGATAGTAAGTGAGCCATGAATGAACTGAAATACACTCGCTAAGAGCGCTAGGGGTAAACTGCGAAGGGTTATATCTTGAATACCTAAGAAAAGCATTGAGGCTGATTCTGGATTAGGAATAAAGGTATATAAAATATCTGTATTAATAGCCGGTAGTGGTACACCACCTCCTTTTGAAAGAGCTAAGTAGAGGGCAATTAAAATCGGTATCTGTAAAAAAACGAGGATGATACTGGCGAAGGGATTAATGCCTGATTCTTTATACAGAAGCATCATGGCTTTTGCTTGTTCTTGTCTGTCAGTAATTTTTTCTTTAAGTTCTTTAAGTTTTGGTTCAATCTCCCGCATCACGACCTGAGTTTTAGCTGCTTTTATAGACAGAGGTAATAAGATAACTTTCACGAGTATTGTAATAAAAATAATAGCCAAACCCACGTCACCACCTGGTATAACATCTATAAAAAAGACGAGACCATTGTAAATTGGGTCAAAGAAAAATGTGTGCCAAATAAAACTGAACATAAAAGTTAAAGGGGTAGGAATCTTGTGTAATTTAGCTATTCTACCTCGAAACGAGGGGACTGTCGAAAACCTCTACATCTGCTTGAGTAATTTTTCTAGTTCAATAATTATGGTACCTTTAAGTAGGGAAGTGCTGGCTGGTTTTGCTATACAAATATAGACTCCTATCTTTAAGGTTGTCTTATTTCGATACAACACACCATACACCTGCCGGCGGAGACGGTTACGGAGAACGGCTTTTTTGTAGACTTTTTTTCCCACCACCACCGACCCATGGAAGTTTTTATAAGGGGTATAAATCAGTTGAAAATAGGGGCTATTGTAGCGCTTACCCGATACAAAAAAACGATCAAACGCAGTTCGGTTTAATCGTTCTTTCTTAGCCAACATATCCGTCTAGTATACACGGAAATAAAATAACCAGTGTTTAAGCGCTCTTCTTTACCGTCAATTGCGCTCGGCCTTTTCGGCGACGGGCCCGAAGGACACCGGCTCCGGCTTTTGTAGCAGATCGCACCAAAAAACCATGAGTGGTGGCGCGCTTTCGCTTACTTGGTTGATAGGTTCGTTTAGACATATAACTGGGTATTTATTACCGGATTAATATACACTAGTATCAATATTTGACAAGGTATGCCTATATTTTATTTCCTCAAACTTGTTATACACAGTTTATACACAGAAATTGATAGTTGCAAAAAAAATCATACCTAAAACAGACAACATTTTAAAAAAAAGTTTACAGTTTTTGGGAGAAGCGTATAATGCATTCTACTAAGTTCTAAGTTTCTGTATGAATCCAATTTCTCATCCCACATCAAACACAATCATACATACAGAACAGATTGATGTTAAAAAATTGTGGGATGATGCGCTTGTTACTATTGAACTTTCAATCACTCCTGCCAACTTTAAGACTTGGTTTAGAGACACCCATATTAGCTCACTTGAAGACGGAACCATTTCTCTTGGCGTACCTAGTGTCTTTGTGAGAGATTGGCTATCTGATAAGTTTCAGTCCATGATTCTAAAAGTACTGCGTGACCTTACCCCACACGTACGAAGTATTGAGTACGTTGTCATACAAAGAAGTGACAAGCGAAAAGAAACTTCTAAATCGATGACGGTAAATGCAGCCCTCCCACTTGAGGAATACTACATCAACAAAAGTGACAACCTCAATCCTAAATATGCCTTTAATTCATTTGTAGTTGGACCTTTTAACGCTCTTGCTCATGCAGCTGCTAAGACCGTCAGTGAAAAACCGGGCATCTCATACAATCCACTTTTTATTTACGGAAAAACTGGTCATGGTAAAACCCACCTTATCCAAGCAGTCGGTAATCACCTTAAGCGGTCTGGAAAGAAAGTTTTTTATGTAACCAGTGAACGCTTTACTGTCGACTACTTTAATAGCCTTCAAAACGGCACGGCTAATAGTTTTAAAGATAAGTATCGTCAGTATGACGTTCTTATCATGGATGATGTACAGTTTCTCGCTAATAAGGAAAAAACTCAGGAGGAATTGTTTCATCTTTTTAATGCACTCCATGATAACAATAAGCAAATTGTATTTTCAAGTGACATTCATCCCGCCCTTCTTTCTGGATTAGCTGAACGTCTTCAATCACGCTTTGCTCAAGGAATGATTGTCGATATACCAGCACCGGATATCGAATCAAGAGGGGCTATTCTAAGGGCCAAAGCAGCACAAAATGGTATTACCCTCATCGATGAAGTAATTGACCATCTCGCCTTTACCATCGAAGGCAACATTCGAGAACTCGAAGGGGCACTCAATACCATTATGTGCCAGTCCCAACTACTTGGCCGTTCACTTTCACTCGAGGAAGTAAAGGTTATTATTAAAAACAGCACCCGCCCACGAAAAACTTTAGCTGTTTCTGATGTAGTAGAAAAAATTGCTCGCTACTATGAAATTGATCCATCTTCAATTTATGAGAAGACAAGGCGAAAAGAAATTGTAAAACCTCGTCAACTTATTATGTATATTCTCCGGGAAGATTTTCAAGTCTCATACCCAGCTATTGGTCAAAAACTAGGTGGTCGAGACCATACCACCGTCATTCACTCATGTGAAAAGATAAAGAATGATTTAAAGGGGAACAATGAGCTTGAAGAAGAGATTACACAAATTCGCCTCCTTCTTAAATAATTATAAAAATACTGGCTTTAAGCCAGTATTTTTATTTGTATTCATAGTTTGTTTACGTGGGGAAAATCTGTGTAAAACTAGCGTATTAGTAGGGGTAGTAAAGTGGTTTTAATGTATATACAATAACCTTATCCGGTGTACAGTATACGGATAACCTACTGATAGGTACACTACTATACACAGTAGTAGTTCAAATTTTCTTTTCTATCCCCAAACGAAACCTAACCACTCACAGTCTTATACACCTTAGAATAGCTGTTTGTATAAAATTAAAACTATATAGCTCACTCTGAAATCTACTTTTCCACACATCCACACCCCTAATAGTACGGACAAATAAATTTAAAAATAAAAATAATATGCACATAACACTTGAGAGAATACACTTACTTGAAAAATTAGAATTAGTAGGGAAGGTAAGTACAAAACATGTGACACTCCCAGTACTTCAATGTGTTCTCTTAAAGGTGTCTGGTGATACGTTGGTTCTAACAGCAACTAACTTAGAGATAGGAATTGAAGCTACTCTAAAGCCAAAGGTAATTAAAGAGGGAATTGTGGCAGTACCAGCTCAAACTTTAATTCAAACGGTTCAGTATATGAACCAAAAAGAAATTACCCTTAAGGTTGAAGGAACTACTTTAGTTATAGAAGGTAATGGTTCTACTTCAAATATTAAAACTATCCCTGAGAGTGAATTTCCAGGAATTCCAAAAGTAGATGGTACGGGACAAAAGATAAATCGTTCACTATTTTCCCTCGGTATAAAAACTGCTGCTTTTGCCGCGAGTCAATCTTCTATTAAACCTGAGTTAGGTAGTGTGTATATATTACAAAAAAAAGAACACACTCTAACTTTTGTGGCGACAGATTCTTTCCGTTTAATGGAAAAGACGGTCTCTCAAAATGGTTTAATTCTTACTGATTCAATACTTATTCCACAAAAAAATGCCCTAGAGTTGGCTCGTGTGTGTGACTTACTTGAAGGTGATCCAGAATTTAAAACCAATGAAAATCAATGTTCGTTAACGTTTAGTGATATATATATAACCTCACGTCTTATAAGTGGTTCATTTCCTGATTATCAGCAAATTATTCCAAAGGAATATTGTTCTCACACCACATTACTTAAAAATGACCTTATAAATTCATTTAAAAAGACAAATATCTTTTTAAATAAATTCATGCAAGTCGGAATTAGTGTTTCAAGTCGGGAATGTATTATTACTTCTACCAGTGGCGAAGTTGGTACAACAATAGAATCAATTCCAGCTCAGACAGAGGGGGAAGATTTAGCTTTAAACTTTAACCAACGGTATGTTTCTGAACCACTTAGTTTTATTGCCGACGAAAGTATTATTATGCACTTTGCTGGAATTGGTCGACCGATGGTAATTGAAGGAGTTCATGATTCTTCCCTTCGTTACTTAGTAATGCCAATGAATAAATAGTATGACGCGAGGTGGTGGTATTAAGAAGATACAAAATCTTTTTGATAAGTACACAACTATTTTAAAAGCACCACAATCAACGGTAATAAATACTACGATTGAGGTTATTGTTGATATTCTTCAATATGAAGTAAAAAAAGAGAGTATTAGGTATAACACAAACGCAAAGATACTCTATATAACTATTTCAGGACCACTAAAGTCTGAAATTATTTTACATAAGAAAGATATCCTTACTCATTTGAAGGGTCGTCTAGGGGCACAGAATGCCCCTAAAGACATTATCTAGACCTTCTACTGCGTGGTGTAGGTTCTGGATCTTCCTCTTCTTCATCCTCTTTAATTGTTTCCTCGGCTTTTACTGATTCCAAAAGTGCTCCATACGTAGATTCTTTCCATTTTTGTACACTATACTCCCAATATTCATATTGACCATCTCGGCCGGGATTGGTTGGATATGGTCCAGTAGGATCAGACCGATCAACAAAGTGAAGAATTGAGTGGATGTTGTCAGTTATACCAGCTATGTCAAGTGAACTACTTCCAGCTTGAACTTGTGAAAGCATAAACGTCGGATCCATAATAGCACCTCGAAGAATTGGTTTTAAGTTAGGATCTGGTGGTGGTGGTTCGGGAAATGATTGATCTTCAATCTTTGTAATAGCAATATCAAGAAATTGTCGCCACATCGGCGTTGCGATTAAGCCGGAAAGACCATTCATTGGTGCATTGTCATTATTACCAACCCATACCCCAACCGCGAGGTTAGGTGTGTATCCCATAATCCAGGCATCACGTGAGTTGTTGGTACTACCTGACTTAACAGCGACATCACGCTCTCCAAAAAATACTTGCGAGTAGTTTCCCCAGAGAGGTGTACGGGCGTTGTTGTCTGAAAGTATGTCTGAAATCATAAGGGCCACATCTCGGTCTAATACTCTTGTGGTAACTTCTTTTGGTTCTTCAAGTACGTTTCCATTAATGTCTTCAATGCGTAAAATACTTCGTCTGTCAGCTCGAACACCTTCGTTGGCAAACACACCATAGCCACCAGTGTGTTCAAGTAAGGTTACTTCACCACCACCAAGCACAAGCGTAAGCCCCAGTCGGTCAGGGTCATTTAAAGTTGTTATACCTAAGTCAGACGTTAGTTTAATGGCGTCTTTAAGACCAGTTAAATAAAGTACTTTTACTGCCGGTATGTTGAGTGACTGAGCGAGGGCATTACGCAAACTAATTGGGCCGACGAAAATGTTGTTATAGTTTTTTGGAGCGTAGCAGGGGTTCTCATTACTGGTATCCCATGGTTCACAAGCGGTACTAAACTGAGTTGGAAGGTCAAAGACAATTGTTTCTGGACGATAGCCTTTAGCAAAAGCTGAGGCATATACATAGGGCTTTATAGATGAACCAGGTTGTCGTTTAGCCAGGGTCACGTTGAAGTTTCCATCAATTTCCTCATCAAAGTAGTCTCTCGAACCTACCATGGTTAATATGTCGCCAGTTTGTGGGTTAATAGCAACGAGTCCGGCATTACTGGCGTTGAACTTAGTAACGTTTTCAAGCGCTTTTTCTTTTACAATACGTTCCGCCTCAGCCTGTAGTTCATAGTCAAGAGTGGTAATAATTCGGTAGCCTTTTTCGGCTAGCGCTTCCTCCCCGTACTTCTCTTCTAACTGCTCTTTGATATACATCACAAAGTGCGGAGCACGAATGCCACTTAATACTTGAGGCTGGAATTCAACCACTGTGTTTGATGCGGAATTATATTCTTCTTCTGTGATGAAGTTTAGCTCTTTCATGCGGGTTAAAACGCG
Source organism: Minisyncoccia bacterium (assembly GCA_041742075.1). Classification (GTDB taxonomy): domain Bacteria; phylum Patescibacteriota; class Minisyncoccia; order Phycocordibacterales; family UBA918; genus OLB19. Next base: position 39,701 of record JBGSJJ010000004.1, on the reverse strand, counting down.
CTTCTGACGGACATCAAGGGCGTCTTTATTTTCTCCATAAGGTGATAGGTAGGTAGGTGCTTGGGGAAGAGAAGCTAAGTAAGCAGCTTCAGGGAGGGTTATATCTTTAGAACTTTTACCAAAATAGGCTTGACTAGCTTCCTCGACGCCATAAATAGTACCGCCATACGGAGATTCGTTGAGGTAGTACGAAAGAATTTCGTCTTTAGTTAATACCCGCTCAATTTTAAGTGCCAGAATTGCCTCCTTCACTTTTCTAGTGAGACGCTTTTCCTGTTCAAGAATAGAGTTTTTAATAACCTGTTGAGTAATAGTAGAACCACCTTGACCACCCAAAAGGTCACCTTCACCTAAGTTAGAAAAAGCGGCGCGAAGAATACCGCGTGGTGATATACCATAGTGACTATAAAAATTTGCATCCTCAATTGCGACGGAAGCATTTTTAATATGATAGGAGATTTCTTCAAACGGTACAATTGTCCGGCGCACATCTTGGTGGAGGTCATAAAGGAGAACTTCTCCGGTGCGGTCATAGATTTTTGTTGACTGAAGAATGCGACGTTGTTCAAAAGCAGACAGGTCAGGGATTTCTAGAGTGGATATCCAAATAAATAGACCACCGGCTATCACTAAACCAGCCACAAACAGCACGATTAAGCCGTCAATTAAGAGGTCCAAACCATGTTGTTTTACAAACCGTTTTGCTTTTTTAAAATACTTCTTTATATACTTCATACCTTCGTTCTAAGTTGGCTACTATGGCCATAGTAGCATGAGTTGTCTATATATACAGTCATAATAGCTGTGGTATAGTGCCTATATGAAATTATCTGAAGAGCTTCAAGCGCGTGGTTTCGTTTATCAGTTTTCCACCGACGATTTAGGAGAGATTCTTGATGGAGAAAAACGAACCGTTTACCTCGGAATTGACCCAACAGCTACCTCAATTCATGTTGGTAACCTTGTGCCATTCATGCTCCTTAACCACTTACTTAAGGCTGGACACAAGGTGTATCTCCTTATTGGGGGTGGAACTGCGCTTATCGGTGACCCTGGCGGACGAGATACCGAACGTCCCCTAGCTGAAATAGAGACCATTAGTGCGCAAGCGAAAGAGATGGAAGTTGGTATAAAAAAACTTACTACTGGAGACATTACGTTTGTAAATAATTACGATTGGCTTACCAAGCTTTCATTGTTTGAGTACTTACGAAACGTAGGTAAGCATTTTACCGTGAACGCTATGATTAAAAAAGATGCGGTATCTGCTCGTATGCAAAGTGAGCAGGGTATTTCATATACTGAGTTCTCATACGCACTTCTTCAGAGTTATGATTATTATCATCTTCACACTACCTATGGTTGCGATTTACAGATTGGTGGTTCCGATCAGTGGGGAAATCTTATTTCAGGAGTAGACTATATTCGAAAAGTTACCGGCCATACGGTGTTTGCACTCACAATGGCGCTTGTAGTTGATAAAACTACCGGGAAAAAATTTGGCAAAAGTATAGGAAACGCAGTTTGGCTCGATGCCGAAAAGACTTCTCCCTATGAACTTTACCAGTTCTGGCTCAACACTGATGACGCGAGTGTGATTGATTACTTAAAACTTTTTACTTTTCTCTCACTAACCGAAATTGCTGATATTGAGCAGAAGCATCAACTAGCGCCTGAAACACGTTTAGCTCAAAATATTCTCGCCAAAGAAGTAGTGGCCTTTGTTCACGGCGCTGACTCAGCTGAATCAGTAGTACGAGTGACTGAGGCATTGTTTGGTACGGTACCTCTTAAGGACCTACAGATGAGTGAACTAGAGTTGTTAAAGAAAAATGCACCCACAAAAACCATGTCCTTTGGTGTTGGTATTGTTGATGCACTAGTGGAAGCAGAGCTTGCCACCAGTAAGCGTGAGGCGCGTACCTTTGTTGAGAGTGGGGCGGTGGCAGTGAACGATGAGGTAATTACTGATGTTTCGTATGTGTTTTCTAAGGATGTTGTCGGGCAGACTATTCTTCTTAAACGCGGTAAAAAGTTACGAGTAGTGGTTGAACTACACTTGTAGTAAGTTTACTGGTATAGATATAAAACACCTCACGAGAGTGAGGTGTTTTATATCGTTCAAATATGAGTCGCGGAGGCGACATCATTAGCCAGAAAGACTGCCTGGTTCGCTGGAGCTTGCGACAGCGACAGTCTTACATCTCATCTACATCATCAAAGCTATCAAAATCTACATCCTCTGCGTCGTCCTCTAGTTCCTCTTCAGTTTCTCCGTCCTCATCCTCTTCTGAAGCTTTACCGATAGCCTCCTCTTCTTCTACCGGAAGCTCCCCAAAACCTTCAGCCAGTGGATCTACTTCTTCCTCTGCTTCGGGTTCGGCTAATTCATCAAGAATGTCATCATCAAGTGTTGCATCCTCAGCTTCTTCCTCTTCTTCATCGTCTGATTTAAATCCAAAAAAGATCATATATACATTTATGATAAATTACTGTGTGTATGTTGTAGCAGACGATTTACTTTTATGCAAGATACGTTCTACGCCTCGGAGTATATCTTAGTTAGGATTGTGAGCAAGGGCAGTTATACCAACCGCAATCGCATCGTATTCGTCATCGAGGGCAGTTTCTGGAACGTTTTCAACTAGTTTTTTTACCATCATAATAACCGCCGTTTTGTCACTGTTACCATATCCAGTTACCGCGACCTTTATTTCTTGTGGTCCATACTCATAGACAACACAACCAAACTTCTTAGCGAGATACACAATGATACCGCGCGCTTCCGCTACACCTATTGCGGTTTTGATGTTTTTATTAAAAAACAATGTTTCAACTGCCACAGCTTCAGGTCTGTGTTTTTCAAGTAATGCTGACAGTTCAGTACCGAGCGTAAACAAACGCTCTGATAATGCTAGGTTTTTATTCGTCAAAATACAGTCTGAGTGCAAGAGGACTTCACGCCCGTCTTGTTTTTCTAGCACCGCCACCCCCATCCGGTCGTAGCCAGGGTCAATCCCGAGGACTTTCATAATGAATCAAGGATAGCATAGTTAGCTGTTTTCAAAACAGTTTCAGGTTTGACTCTTAAAACCCTTTTTAACACTCCAGGTAAAAACCTTTCATTCGAATGAAAGGTTTTTAATGAGGCATTTCACTAGTCAGGTGTATCAGCTGACGTGAACACCTCTTGTACGTCATCGTTATCTTCGAGTTTCTCTATCAAGAGGGCTAGTTTTTCTCCGTCCTCGTCATTTAGTTCAGTTGGATTTTGCGGAACATACCCAGCTAAAGTTTTCGAAAACGCCCACTGAGCCGAACCTGGCGCGCCAAGTAGTAGTCCTGATTTAGTGAAGATACTTCGTACCTCCTGACTCGTGCGGTTGTTATTGTCTGTTACTGCAGTTATGAGTATAGCTACACCGCCTGGCCCATAAGCTTCAAACAGAACCGACTGAAGTGAGGCACTCTCAGCTCCAGCCCCCTTCGCCACAGCACGGTCAATATTCTCTTTTGGCATTGAGTCTTGCTTCGCTCGAATGATAGCGGCCGCTAATGTGGGTGAAGAGACATCACCGCCGGCATTGCGTGATTCCATTGTAATCAAACTTGAGTGCTTAGAAAAAATCTTACTTTTCTGTGAGTCGGTGACCGCTTTTTTGTGTTTTATTTTTGACCACTTGTTATGTCCAGACATATTTAAAACTATATATTTCGTAAATGGCTATAGGCACTTGCGCTCGCTACTCGCCCGCGTGGCGTACGTTCAAGTAGGCCTTGGCGAATCAGGTATGGCTCAATAACATCTTCAATCGTAGACTGCTCTTCACCGGTAGCGGCAGCAATAGTGTTTAGCCCAACCGGACCACCACTGAACTTATTGATGATAGCATCAAGGACTGCCCGGTCAGGGGAACCAAGGCCAAGGACGTCTATCTCAAGGAGAGAAAAGGTTCGGTTAACAATGTCGGCAGAAAGTGGTGCGTTTTCAAGCTGAGCTAAATCGCGACAACGTTTAAGAAGATAGTTTGCCGTTCGGGGGGTGGCCCGACAACGGGTGGCTATGTCTCTCATTACATCACTTGGAGCACTAATACCGAGTATCTCAGCCGAGCGGGTGAGGATACGAGCAATTTCTTCTTCGTCATAAAACTCAAGCCGAAAGGTTCCGCCAGAAAAACGTGACCTAAGTGGAGCAGACAGGAGTGAGATCCGGGTTGTGGCAGCGACTAAGGTAAATGGGGGGAGTTCGAGCTGGACTGTTCTTGCTGACGGACCTTTACCAATGATAATGTCGAGCACACCAGACTCCATCGCAGGATACAGAACTTCCTCTATAGTTTTAGAGAGACGGTGGATTTCGTCGATAAACAGCACGTCACCGGGCGCAAGGTTAGTAAGGGTGGCGGCGAGGTCGCCAACTCTTTCTATTGCCGGCCCTGAGGTGGTGCGCATGTTGGTGCCCAGGGTCTTTGCGATAAGGTGAGCGAGGGTGGTTTTACCAAGTCCGGGTGGACCATAGAGGAGAACGTGCTCTGAGGCATGACCTCGTTCACGTGCAGCGGTAAGAAGAATGCGTAAATTTTCTTTAGTTTTTTCCTGGCCGACGTATTCGACCCAACTTTGTGGACGAAGAGTTTGGTCGAGGTTTCCGGCACCATCACGGCTGTATCCAAGGCTTTTTTCCATAGCAACATTGTATCCTAAAAGCGGAATGAGGGATATATACACAAAAAAATGACATAAAAAAACCACAAAGGTCGTAGATACTTGACAAAAAGTAGCAAGTATGCTAATCTACTTGAGTAAGGTTCTCCAGGAGACAACACACAATAGTGTCGTGTGTATCACCACTTTCTTTAATAATCACGAACAACTATAGAATCGCTATCCAAGCGAGCTTTTATCTTTCGTTCGAGTGTATAACCCTCTAAACAACAAAAGGTTGCCTTTCGAGGATACTTTGGTACTCACCTTTGAGTGAGCACACTGGGGTTCTCCTTAGATATGTAACCACTTCTTCGCGGAAGTTTTGTTTAGAGGGTTATCAACTTGAACGCACTCTCAAGGTACAGAAGCTTTTTCTGAATATACCACAGCGCTCAAAAAAGACACCTTGACCAACACTAAAGTTTGTCTTTGTTTACGTATAAAAACACCCTCTCAGGTGAGGGGGTGTTTTTATACTATATGTGCTGAAAAGTCGGGGAGTTCATCAGCTGGCTTTTCTTGGTTTTCCTTGTGCATGTGGCGACCTGAACGGAAGTCCACAATACGTTCTAGCTCCTCAAGCGAGGTCTCACCACGAACGGCTCGTTCAATACCGTCTTCAGCCATAGTCGGAATACCTTGACCCTTGGCTGCTTCGAGAATCACGTGTTCTCGTGGGTCATTAATTATCGCTTCTTCAACTTTTTCATCCATCAAAATTGCCTCATACACACCCTGCCGACCTTTATACCCACTAAAGTTACAATAGTCACAGCCAACTGCCTTATAGAGCTTAAAGTCTGCCGGAAGGACTGGCGCTTTGGGGTGGGTATGGAGTACCTTTTTCACAAGAGTCAGCTCACGCTCGTCGGGAGTATACGCTTCCTTACATTTCGGACAGAGCTTTCTGATGAGTCGTTGACCAATGATGATGTTTACTGAACTTCCAATCAGGCGTGGATCAACCCCGATGTCGATAAGACGCGGAAAGGCACCCACGGCGCTGTTGGTGTGAAGGGTGGAGAACACCAAGTGTCCCGTCTGGGCAGCATGAATCGTAGTCTCGGCTACTTCATGGTCACGGATTTCTCCAATCATAATCACGTCGGGGTCTTGTCGGAGAATAGAACGGAGTCCAGACGCAAAGGTGTAGTCGTCTCCGACTTGGGTTTGCACGATCTCTTCCACCTTGTATTCGACCGGGTCTTCAATGGTAATAATTTTGATACCAGGCTCATGCGTCTCACGCAAGAACGCATACAAAGCTGTTGTCTTTCCGGAACCGGTTGGACCAGTCGTGATGATGAGACCGTTTGGGCGCTTTAATTCCTCAACCATGATTGAGTGCATAACTTCATTTAAGCCTAAGGTAGGAAGCGAAAAACTCGCAACGGTTGGGTCAAGTAGTCTCATTACCATTGACTCGCCGGAAGCACCAGGAATAACGGAGGCGCGAACCTCAATGTTTTTGTCTTCGATGGTGAACGTAAAGCGTCCGTCTTGCGCTTGGTCTTTGATGTTTAAAATCATCCCGGCCAAAAGTTTTAAACGTGACATGATACGTTCATAAATTGACCGCTCAAGATGCAGTACGTCTTGGAGTACACCGTCAAGACGATACCTAAGGCGGATACCAGTTTCTTCCGGTTCAATGTGAATGTCTGACGCGCCAAGGGCAATTGCGCCGGCAAACAACGACTCGAGTGTTTCAGACACCCGCCTCGCACTATTTAGGGTACGGATTTTGATGATGTGCTCAGCAACAAACTCAATGTTTTTAAAAAGCGGAAGTTGCTTCGCAATATTTTCTGGATTGATATCGAGGAAGCCATGTTGTACCGCATTGGTAGCAATCTGGTCACGGTAGCGAGTCCAGCCATGGTCAAGACTTTGACTCGAGGTCATAAAAATCTGCAGGGTAAAGCCCTGGGTTTTAATATCTTCTATAACCGCTTTGGTGGCAGGGTTGTTAGGATTTCGGATAGCGAGAGAGATTTTCTTGTTCATTTTTTCAAACGCTATCAATCCGGCACTCCGGGCCACGTCTTCAGGAATCAGCTTAAGAGCGTCCGGGTTGATAGTAACCCCGCGCAAGTTTACGTATTGGTGACCGTAGCGAATCGAGAGAGCACGAATTAGGCTCTCTTCTTCTTGAGCCTTAAACTCACCCATTTTTTCGGTACTAAACCGGTCGTCAAATTGTGGCATTGTTTTTATTGTATCAGCAAACTGTTTTGAAACTGCCCAGTCATGCAGAAAAGCGGGGGAAGTGTGTACGTAGAAAAACTACGAGAACATTGACTTTTTGCTTAAAATATGCTATTATGTTAGCTAGGTTAGAAACACAGACGCGGAGAGTTCCATGCGTATCGTTAAGGTACTTGCTAGCATAATCCTGCTCGCCGTCGCTGGATGTACTTCCGGTGGTGGCCTGGTCGGACCGACCTACACCCGCGAAGGCTCAATCACGGTTCCGGCCGTACGGGTACCCGACGTCATTTTTGTCCCGGTACGAGAGCAGGAATCCCAGGTGGTGCAGCGGACAGTCGTCTACAATCTCAGTCTCGCGACTGATGATGAGCGGAGAGGGCGGGGACGTAACCACGAAACGGAAGGAGAACGAATCGATCGACTGAAGCGCGAGGAAAAGCGAGCCATCAGGCAAGCAGAACTCGCTGAAGAGCGACTCTTGCTAGCCAAAAAAGAAAGGTGCCTCGATGAGGCCGACAACAAGGAAGAAAAGAAGGAGTGCAAGAAAAGATTCTGAATTTATCGAGGTCAGCTGGAACAATTTTTCCAGCTGGCCTCTTCTTATGTCTGCTGATTTTTGATTGACTTTATTTTTTAAAAATGGTCAAATACAACTAGAGTCCTTTGAAACACGCGTAGCTCATGAAAGGAGCGTCTGATGCGTACCATGCTTGCAATCCTCGGAGCAGTTTTCGGACTGCTCCTGGCTCTCGTACCGATGACTGTCTCGGCCGCGAGTGCCCCTCCGGCGCTTAGGATCATTCCCTCGGACTGGAACGATACGGACCGTTGTGGCCCGCGTTGTCGTGTGGTCAGCTTTACCTTAGGCGGTGCGTCGACCTCTGCCCAAATCGAGGTACCACAGCACGTGAGGCTCGATCTGTTTGAGGCGTTTCTCAATATGACCGACCAGCCGTTCGTTTTCAAAGAATTCTCTGGCAGAACGCCAGTCTATGTCTGGAACGAACCGCCCGAGTTTGCCGATATAAAGACCGGCACGGTCGAGATTGTCTTCGACCCAGACAAGGTCAATCGGGTCACTGTGCTCTGCATCAAGTACCGGAACAAAAACGGTCGCAAGCGCGAAGTGTGCCAAGATCCCTGAGTTTCAGGTCGAGCCTCGAGCCGGGCACCCCAAATTTTTTTTTAAAAAACTTTGGGCGGGCCGGCTCTTTCTTTTATAGCGTAGAAGATTCCAATTTAATGAAGAAAAGACATAACCACAAAACCTTTCATTCGAATGAAAGGTTTTAAATATAATAAAATCCCTATAAAGGGAGTAAGAAAAAGATTCTGCCGGCAACCCGTTTCCCGAAAGGGAGGTGGGTTGCCGGCAGGGGTGTGCTCGACCATTCTAGGTCGAGCGCTTGGTTCAGGAGCCGTCGGCGCCGAGGTTCAGGTCTTGGGGCCGGTCATTCCCTCGACGCGGAGCGTGTCGCCGCATTCGCCGAGGACCGGCGTCACGACCAGGTCATCGACGGCGACGTTGAGCCCGGCCACGACAGCGTCGCGCATGTTGTCGACGACGTTCGCGAGTTCCTTGAACGGGTTGTTCTTGGCCGACGGGTCGGTCTCGGCCATCTCGGACCACATCGCGAGCGGGGCCGTCACGGGCGTGCTGGCGGCGTCGCCGAAGCAGGTCATGGTGCCGGCCGAGGCGGTCGAGGCGAGCATGGCAAGGGCCAGGGTGGGAAGGATCAGTTTCATGTCCAGGTTTCCTTTCGGTTCGAGTACGGACTCTGCGATAGTAGCGCAGATTTTTAAATAATACATATGTACAAAATACAAATTACATTGTCTGTTTTATTACCCCTGTGACCGCACCGGTAGTCAAAATGGTACAATGCGCCTATGGAGACTTTTGTCGTGAGGGAGATTGGGGAACTTGAAGTGGTAGCTAAACAGGTGCTTGCCGTACTCGAGTCAAAACTGGTGGCTGATGGTCCAGCTGTTCTCGCCCTTTCAGGCGACCTAGGTTCTGGAAAGACCACCTTTATGCAAGTCGTAGCGCGCATGCTTGGCGTTACGGAAGTAGTGGTGAGTCCAACCTTTGTGGTAATGAAGCATTACGTACTCCCGACCGAGAACAGCGTATTTACCGACCTCTATCACTTGGATGCCTATCGAATCGAGGACGAGGACGAAATGCGCCCACTCGGGTTTTCTGAATTGCTTGCACTTCCACGCGCCCTTATCGCGATTGAGTGGGCCGAGCGGATAGCGTCACTGCTTCCTGAAAATACAACGAAGCTTTCCTTTCATATAACCGGTGATACCCGTACTATTACCCTGACATAACGTATGGCAAAAAAAACAGACAACAAAAAAGTCCTGGTTCTCCTTGATGCTCACGCCATTCTCCACCGGGCTTTTCATGCGCTTCCGGACTTCGCTTCCCCGAGTGGTGAGCCGACCGGGGCGCTCTATGGTGTGGTCGCGATGCTCCTTAAGATAATCGAAGACTTCAAACCAACCTATATAGCAGCCTGCTTTGATTTACCTGAACCAACCTACCGCCACGATGCGTTTGCCGGCTACAAAGCCAAGCGCGAAAAAACCGACGAGACCCTCGTAAAGCAAATTATTCGTTCACGGGATATTTTTTCCGCGTTTGGGATTCCTATTTATGAACACCCTGGTTTTGAAGCAGACGACATGCTCGGCACTATCGCTCACCAAACAAAAAGTATGACCGACCTCCAGGTGGTGATAGCCTCCGGGGACATGGATACGCTCCAGTGTATCGACAAAAAGCGCGTGGTTGTATACACGCTGAAGAAGGGAATTAAGGATACGATTCTTTACGATGAGACGGCGGTGAAGGAGCGATTTGGTTTTCCACCAAAACTAGTTCCAGACTACAAGGGTCTTCGGGGTGATACTTCAGACAACATCCCAGGAATTGTGGGTATTGGTGAAAAAACCGGTACCGACCTGATTACGCAGTTTGGTTCGATTGACGATATCTATAAAAAGCTCAAAAAGAACGAACAGCAGTTTTTAGAGGCGGGTATTAAACCGCGCATCATTCAACTTCTTAAAGATGGCGAAGAGGAAGCCCAGTTTTCAAAAATGCTTGCAACTATCAGAATTGACGCTCCGATTACTTTCGACCTTGAGCCAGCAGAGTGGCGCGAGCGTGCGGATACCGATGCCATCATGGCCCTGTTTACTGAGTTTGGTTTTCGTACCTTGAGTACCCGCATCAGGACACTCTTTTTACTACAAAGTGAGCCAACCATACTTGCTCAAAAAGACAGTGGTGTAAGTGAGGAGTTGGTACAAGAAGCAAGTATTTTGCTTTGGCTCCTTGAGAGTGAAAGAACCAACGCTAGTTACGAAGACATTATTGAATACGGACGAACTTATTTTGAAACGTCTGATTTTTTAGACATTAAAAAACGCTTACTCGAACGGGTACAGAAAGATGGACTGATGCCCGTGTTTAGCGACATTGAAGTACCTTTAATGGAAGTTCTCACGTACATGAATGGTGTTGGTATTAAGCTCGACACAGACTACTTAAAGTCGCTCTCCGTAACTATGCATAAAGAGTTGGCTACGCTACAAACCAATATCTATACGCACGCTGGCCGTGAGTTCAATATTAATTCACCCAAGCAAATGGGCGACGTGTTGTTTGACGACCTTGGACTAAAACCGAAGCACCAAAAAAAGACCGCCGGTGGACAGCGCTCTACCAAAGAATCAGAGCTTGAAAAAATGAAAGACGACCATCCGATCATCGCCGATATTTTGCGCTACCGGGAACTCCAAAAACTAGTTTCAACGTATATCGACAACCTGCCAACGTATGTAAAAGAAGATGGTCGCCTCCATACCACCTTTATTCAAACCGGTGCGGCAACCGGACGGATGGCTTCCCAAAACCCTGGCCTGCAAAACATCCCGATTCGCACTGAGGAGAGTAAGGCTATCAGACAGGCGTTTGTGGCCGAAGCCGGCTACCAGATTGTTTCGATTGACTACTCCCAGATAGAGCTACGTATTGCGGCTATTTTAGCGCATGACGCGAAGCTTATTGATATCTTTAAGCGAGGTGAAGACGTACATACCGGAGTAGCGGTACGAGTGTTTGGGGTAAACGCCGAGGAAGTGACGAGCGAGATGCGCCGAAAAGCCAAAGTAATCAACTTCGGTATTCTCTATGGTATGGGCGTAAATGCGCTTAGGGGTAACTTAGGCGAGGGGACCAGTCGTGAGGAAGCCCAAGAGTTTTTAAATGCATACTTTAATACTTTTACCCGTTTGGCTGAATACCTGGAGGAAACAAAAGCCTATGCCCGGAAGTTTGGCTATACCGAAACGCTGTTTGGTCGGCGCCGGCATTTCCCGGGGATGCAATCGACTGCACCATTTATCCGGGCTGCCGCAGAACGAATGGCTATTAACGCGCCAGTTCAAGGTACCGCCGCTGACGTCATGCGAGTTGCGATGAACGAGATATACAACTACCTCAAAATTGAAAATAAATTTACAGACGTGCGAATGCTTCTCCAGGTCCATGACGAACTCGTGTTTGAAATCAAAGACTCAGCCCTTAAAAGTGAATTACCAAAACTAACCGCCATTCTCGAAGGAGTACTTCGTGACCGTGAGACCTATGGGGTACCGCTGTTGGTGGAATCTAAGGTAGGACCAAACTGGGGCGAGTTAAAAAGAATTCTATAATTGGCACATCGCTTCGTTGTTGCATAAAAAATATTTCTCACTGTACGCAAAAAGTAAACCTTAAAATTTTTGTTTTGCATAAAAAACACGGTCGATTTTTCGACCGTGAAAAGTTTACACTTTATTTATATTTGAATTAGAACTTATCACAGTTCAAAATATCGAACTCCTCGAATAGTTACAGACCCTAAAAAGCGCATGATGTGCCAACCTGACCACTCTTTTTCTTTAAAGATTGCCGGGAAGTCATTTTCGTTTGCGAAATTAATTGTCCATTCTGCTAAAGGAACCCATTTACCAGTTGTTGTGTAGCCTTTATCACCACCAGAGTGAAGAAGAAACGGAATCTTCCTTTCAAGTAGAACCATTTTTTCTAGAAAAACTAGGCCATCATTTTCTTTTCCACCCATACCATAGTCACTTACAATACAAGTAAACCGAGACGGCTGACTGTGTACTACGGACCATGCTTCAAGGCCGTTTTTTACACGAACAACTGTATAGCCACAGCTCTGAATTATTTCGTTGTACTTGGTCGCTTCCTGATCGGAGTCTTCGGCTAGAAGTATAGGAAGTGGTGACATGTGAGCTTCCTTAAAGTGCTATTTAAACAAATTTAATCATAAAATTGAAGATTGTCAAAAAACTGAATCTGACTCAGATATTTTGCTACAATACTCCTATGCTCTATGTCTTTTGTGGCAACGATACCAGTGAGGTGAGAAGAGAAGCGTTTTTACTCGTACACGCGAAAGAAGCTGACGGGGCCAGGGCAAGGCGAATCTCAAGTGAAGAGTACGTACCGGGGATTTTTACCGACCTACTTGGAGCTGTATCGCTCTTTGGGGAGAAAGAGGTGTACCTGATTGATACTCCATCGCAAGCGAGTGACATGTACGAGGATGTACTGCAAAACCTTGAGGCTTTTTCTGAGTCAACGAACACCTTTCTTATCCTAGAAACAACTCTCCTAGCGCCAGAAAAAAAGAAGTTTGCCAAGTATGCCGAAAACTTGGTTGAAGTTAAAAGCGCTACTGCAGTTAGGTACAACCCGTTTAGTATGGCGGACGCTTTAGCGAGCAAAGATAAAAAAAATCTCTGGCTACTACTGCAAGACGCAAAGCGAGCCGGATTATCAGCAGAAGAAATTATCGGGACGCTCTGGTGGCAGTTAAAAAGTCTGCGTATTGCCAAAGTAACAAAAAATGCCGAAGAAGCGGGCATGAAAGACTATAGTTACAACAAAACTAAGCGAGCGCTCAGTGCGTTTAAAGTTGGGGAGATTGAGTCTCTATCCCGTAGTTTACTCGTTGTGTATCATGAGGGACACAGTGGTGTACGTGACACAGACCTGGCTTTAGAAAAATGGATACTACAAATTTAGTGCTTACCAATAAGGAGGCGATGGACACTTGACCCGATGACGTTTATGAGGAGTCCAAGCAGAACGAGTCCAGAGAAGCGGATAAAGACGACAATAATATTGCCGGCAATAGTAACTGGTTCGGTTTGTGCGACGCCACCTAACAGTGGCTTGGTGGCCCAGAGCATCGCCAGGGGTATGCTCGAGAAAGTAGGGTTGGTCCCTTCAAACACATACATCAAGGTACCAAAAATAAGAATGGAGGTGAAGAGGGAAAAGAAATAGAGGTACACCGTGAGGCGGTAGAGACGGGTATCTTTTGGTGCCTCATCGAGGCCAAGTCTAGCAAGATGCGAAATCTTCAGTATTCGCAGAGCCCGGAGGAGTTGGAGAATCCGAAAAATTCGGGCCGACTTGAGAAAGGTGAGGTTACTGAGTCCAAGGTAGGTGGGAGCAATCGCCATGAGGTCGACAATGCCGTAGAAACTCACGATGTACTTTCGCCAATTTTTTCCGTGGGCGTATATACGCGCCATATACTCTAAGGTAAAGATGGTTATTGAAATCCATTCAATGGTAGTAAACCAAAGCTGATACTGTGATAAAGATGGAACGGTCGAGAGTACTAGTCCAAAGATGGCAGAGAGGGTAATTATCGCCAGAAGATCGTTAACTACAATAAAGTATTTCGAATTTGGTTCGTATAAAACAGAGTTAAGCTTTTTTCGCATGGTCATGCTCAAAAGTATAGCACTGGTCCTAGGGGGTCTCAGGAGGGAAAAAGAAGTCGCCCCGGGCTTCGAGTTTTATCAAAAGTGCTTCCCAGTAGGGTACAACATGAGGTGATTGGGTTATTTTAGGTTCTTTATACGCGCGCATGGTGTCGAAAGAGATATTGAAATCTTTCCAAATTGATTGGGTTTCTTCAAGGCTGGCATTCAAGGGGTCGATAAGTTTATCAACCGCATAGACAAATAGGCTTTCCTCGTCAGCTCGTGCTTCATAGGCATGGATGGTGGTGAGGAGGTCAGGGAAGTGGGAGAATTCTTGCTCAAGCCGTACCAGTGCCTTCGCTTCACGCTCGTGTTTAGTACGCTGAGCATCAGTATCAAAAATATACGTATCACCAGCATAGGCTTCAATCAGGTCGTGGGCGAGGGCGTAGGCAAAAACTTTCGCTATATCGAGCTGGAGATTTTCAATAGCAACCAAATACCAGCACAAGTGAGCTAGTTCAAAAGAATGTTCAGCAGTTGAAGTGGCTTCAGTTTCGTCCGGACGACGAGCCACGCGCTTTACTCGTTCGGTAGTATGGAGAAGACGAAGAAAAGCTTCAATACCGGAGAGGTCTTTCATAGAGGTAGTATACGATAATGGTGAAGGGTTTTAAATGTTTGTCGTCACGAGTCGCTAACTATAATTGTTCGCTATGCTCCAATTCTAGTAAGCGCTCTGGTTTTTAGGTATACCACTAGGGAATCTCTTGTTACACAAGCAGTATACCTTGTGGGTACTTTGTTTCGTTTCACTCACAAAGGTACCACGCAAGGTTTTCGATCCCTAACGGACAGTCTCCCAGACTGTCCTGTGGGCGGACAAATTAAAAACACCCTCAAAAGGGTGTTTTTAATTTGTCCGCCCACTAGGGATCGAACCTAGGACCTTCTCCTTAAAAGGGAGCTGCTCTACCGGCTGAGCTATGGGCGGATGTTGTTCACTTGGGCTGGATAGATTACTTCAATTCGATCCTCCTTAACAAGGGTAGAGAGTGTGGGACACTGTCTACGCGGACCGAGCTTGAGGCTATGGGCGGGGTCATGTAACGTCAGTTCGATTCCTCAAGATACACTGAATCGAGTGGGTGCACTATACTATTTTTAAATTGGCAAATCAACCGCTAGTGCTCCAGCACCAGTTATGAAAAGCGAAAGGGAGATTCCTACCAGGAGAAAGTAAAGCGCCGGGGAGGGGAGGGTGTGGTGAGTAAACTGATTTCGCAGTACGAGCATTTTAACTGACATGAGGAGTAAGCCTAGGGCTGCGTACTGAGTGTAAGCACCCACAATAAATAGTCCCCCGAGTATAAGTTCAAAAACAGCTAAGAGAACAGCCGAGAGTTTTCCGTATGGCCACCAGGATAAAGTAAAGACTAAACCAAGTTCACGCCGAGCTCGCCAATGCTTTTTGCCCAAGTATAGTAATACCAAACCAACACAAACCCTGAGGAGAAAATAGGCAAACATTGCCAAAAACTGAATCGGAAAAGGATTTAAAAGGCTATACATACCTTAAAGTTTACCACGTGACGCACTAGGGGTAGGCGTGTATAGTTGGCGCACTATGTCCCAAAAAATACTCATTATTGATAACGTCAGAAGTGCCTACAACGTCGGTGCTATGTTTCGTACCGCCGAAGGGGCGGGGGTAGCTGAAATTATACTCCTTGGGTATTCACCAGCTCCGCTTGATCGGTTTGGTCGACCAAATGGTGAAATCCAAAAAACATCTCTCGGTGCCAGTGCGCTTGTTTCTTGGCAATCTGTTCCTGAGCGTGACGACGCACTGGCGGTTATCGTCACGCTAAAACAAGCCGGCTTTACGGTAGTAGCGGTCGAACAAACTCCTACTTCAGTCGATCTCTATACTTTTTCAGTCCCAGAAAAAGTAGTCTATATCGTGGGTAATGAAATCGATGGTGTCTCACCTGAGCTACTTAGTGTAGCCGATACCGTACTTGAAATACCTATGAGTGGCCAAAAAGAATCACTCAACGTTTCAGTGGCGACAGGTATTGTCCTCTACCGTTAAGCCTCGCGAGTGAGTAAGTGGGCAAGCTCTTCTTGTACCACTTCAGCATCACTCCAGGTCTGTTTTGTGTTGTGGGGACCCATTATGTAGGGATCAGTCCCTTTTCCGGTCAGCAATATGTAGCCACCTTCAGGGCAGTCTTCTATCGCGGTGCGAATAGCCATTCGGCGGTCCATAATAATGTCTAATTTTGCTTCATCAGAAATACCCTTTGCCATCTGTTCGACAATCGTTCGTGGGTCTTCATCGTAAGGGTCTTCATTGGTAAGAATGATTCGGTCACAGTATCGCTCAGCAATCGTCCCCATTTCTGGACGCTTCCACGTATCCCTGCCACCACCAGTGTTGCCAAGAATACCAATCGTATACACACCAGCAAATGCTTCGTAGAGTTTTGTGAGCGAATCAGGAGTGTGGGCGTAGTCAACGACGACCGTGATATTTTTTTGGGAGCCTTTTGGACTATAAAAATGTTCCACTCGACCACGAATTGGCGGTAGCGAACGTAGGGATCGTTCAATAGTTCTAAGTGGTACACCAAGGGCACGAGTCAGGGTGATGGCGGCGAGGGTGTTATAGACATTGAAAAGGCCAACGAGTGGAACACGAATAGTCACTTCTTCGTCACCGTCTTTTAGAACGAGGCCAATTCCGTCACGATGGAGCGTATGAAGTTTTAAGTCAGATAGGGAGTAGGGGAGTTTTTCCTCAACTGAGCAATTGAGAAAATCGTCGCCGTGTTGGTCGTCAATATTGGCTACTATATAGCGGGGTTGCTTACCAGACTGTACAAGCTGGTCACGAATCGCGAGCTTAGCTTGTTTGTAGTTTTCAAAGGAACCGTGCGATTCAATATGTTCTGGGGTGAGGTTGGTAAAGACGAGCGCATCCATTTCGACATAGCGGTGACGGTACTGCTTAGCACCTTCTGAGGTCATTTCGAGTACCGCGTGGGTACACTCGGCGTCTACGGCCTCGCGTAAAAACTTTTGTACAAAAAACCGCCCCGGAGTCGTCATTTTGAAGAGGTTTTTCTTCACGTCCGATCCAATTTTGAACTGAATAGTCGACAATGAAGCTACTTTCTTCCCGTCAGTTTCTAAGATAGCGCTTATAAGCTCCGTTACGGTTGATTTACCTTTGGTCCCGGTCACGACCAAGACCGTAATTTCACGCGACGGATGTTTATAGACGATGGCGCCAATATACGAAAGGGCAAGGTGATACGGTGGCCGGAGTAACCGTAAAAGCGATTGTGGCAGGAGGCGCTTGAGCCAGTAGAGAACAGTACTCATGGGTATCAGTATATCCTATTTTTATCCACCATGATATACAAAATTTATACAATACTTTTACAAATCTTTTCCACGGATTTTACATACGAAATCCCCACGTTATCCACTCAGTGTCTTCAGGGCTTCACGTACTGCCTCGTTGGCAGTGAGTACAGTAAGCGGTAGTTGTTGGACAGCGCGCCTAGCGTCACTTTGCGGGTAGCCGAGAGCCACTAGAGCATCAATAGCATCACTCACATAATGGGCGTTCGGTTCCAGTGTACTGCCAGAAGTGGTAGGGAGGACACCATAGCCGTCAAGCTTATCTTTGAGTCCAGAAACGATTTTTTCAGCAGTTTTTTTACCCATACCAGACATTTTGCTTAAATACGTAGCGTCTTCAGTAGAAACAGCTCGTTTTAAGAGCTCTATATCAGCCTGTGACATGATCTGCAAGGCCGATTTCGGGCCGATTTTCGGTAACGTGAGTAAAAGTTCGAACACATCAAGCTCATCTCTCGTAGAAAAGCCATATAAATCAAGGGCATTTTCACGTACCGCCAAGTGGGTATAGAGACTATATGGGCTTCCAATGGTGTGTTTGGCCGGAGATTTTGATACATATATATGATAGCCGACACCTTGTACGTCGAGAATAACGCTACTGGTATCTACATCTACCAACGCACCACTTATTTTTCGTATCATTACCGCTAGTATAGCAAACGAAGTGAGGATGGTGCGGAAGACGGTCTCTTGCAATTGCCTGTCAGTTAAGGTATAGTTCCAGCCACTAATAACCCATATCTGTATTTATTATGCCAATCACGAGAGGAGCTCATAAAGCACACCGAGGATCACAGAAAAAGCGTGTGTTCAACATTCGTCGCAAGTCTGCTATGCACGATGCGGTGAAAAAAATCCAAAAGACTATTCTCGCTGGTGACGCCGCTGGTGCAGAAAAAATGCTTCCAGTTACGTACCAAGCTATTGATAAAGCTGCCAAACGAGGAGTGATTAAGGATAATACCGCCGCGCGAAAGAAGTCACGACTCGCTGCTGCAATAAAACGAGTAAAAGCCTAACCCAACTATAAAAGCGCTCTCCGTAAAGGAGAGCGCTTTTATTATTTTCTACATTTTGTTTATCCACAGCCAAGCTCGCATTTGGGGATAAGATGTTTCAGGCAAAGTCTTCGGTGCTACCATTAAGGAAAATGAATAATATTTATAATACTGCGCTTTTGCGCACCCTGGTCACATTTTTACTCGTAACTTCTTTTATATTTGCCTCAGTTTCACTCGCGCTCACAAAATCAGCTTTTGCCCAAAATCCAGTCGAAGGGCAATTGCTCTGTAGTGATTTAGGTTCTACTCAAGCCCCAAACATATCGGTCGTTAGTACTGAAGCTTTAACAGCAGTACCAGGAGAAGCGCTCACAGTCCCACTTAAAGTACAAAATGTTCAAACAAACAGTTTGCATAACATAGGTATTGTGGCTGTTGTGTATGCGGGTAATCAAGTCGTACCGTACGACTGGTTCTGGGTCACAGAAAACATGTCACTGACTGCAGAAACCGAAGTAGCTCAAAATCTAGTCTGGGATGTTCCGGGTGGCGCAGTCGCGGGGGAGTACAGGATTGTCCTAAAGACTGCTTTTGCACCAACCAGTGGGCTCCTCGGGAGTGCCTTCGCTTCGGGACCAGGTCTCAGCATCCCAGTTACGGTGGCTGGTGAAGGAAAACTTGATACGTATTTTGATACCAACTCACTCATGGTGAGCGGTGAAAGAAAGGCGTATGGCGCGCCAGTTACCGTTAAAGGAGACTCCGAGGTAATAACGGTGAGTATGGATCTCGTGAATGAGTTTGCCGATGTGTCTGTCCGCGGTCCATTTACGTTAACTTTATACGATGGTCTTCGCCCACTAGCATCAAAAGTATTGGAGGTAGAAGAAAATGAAGCACGTCTTATACCAGAAATGGTTTCAGCTAAGACAATTGAGTTTCCAATTCTGGCTGATGAAATGCTTGTGGTTGGTGAGTTTACTTCGAGTACCGGGGGAAAGTCAGTTTTTGCTGTACCAGTCATTGTCGAGGGATCGCAAGGTGTTTTAACCCCAGCCTTACCGCGCGTGTCGTATTTTGGCTTCAAACCAGCTGAGTCAGGTGTAGGAGAAGTGGTTGCTTGCTTGGAGCACGGCCAGGGTGTCTTAGAAACTATGGTTGAGGATTATCCAGTGTACCCACTTGAGTATCGCTTAAGTGTGTATCAAAAGGGCGCAGAAACGGCTGCACCTTTGGTTGAGTCAACTGGTTCAGTAGAGTTAAGTAGTTTTGTTTCAAATGCTGGTATTAAACTCAGTCAAGTTCCGTTTACGAGCGACATCACGGTTCGTCTCGAACTTCTTTCTGGCGGAGTTGTTACCGCAACTCATGACATGACGTATACCTGCACCGCTGAAAATAAGTGTAGTCCTGCTCAAAGTGAAGTGATGACTACTGAGGTAAGTGCAGACGGTCTCTCAATACCAATGTTGATAAAAATCACTGCTCTTCTTCTCGTCCTACTTCTGGGTCTTTTGGGGTTGTCACTCATTCTTAGGAAGCGTTCACCACCGACACCAGGTAATTAATATTTTATGATACGTAATACAACAAAACTTATGAAGACTTCAACAATTCAGTCACGCTTCGTCTACTTAGCACTGTGTGTCGGGGTAGTGATGGCAAGTTTCTTCGGGGCGCAGTTCGTAAGCGCGCAAACTCCGAGTGTTATGTTGTCAGCTAACGGCAATGCTTCAGTAAACGCTGCCCCAGGTACCCAAATATCACTTTCTTGGAGTGGAACTAGTGTCTCAAACTGTAGTATTAATAACGGTGTTGGTTCAGTCGGCATTCCTGGGTCAAGAATAGTGACAATGCCAGCTGGCGGTGCTACATACACCATAACTTGTAACGGTGGTTCAGACTCTGTGGTCTTGTCTGTTAACCCAAGAGTAATCCTTAGCTTCCAACCCAATACAGTGACCGCTGCTCAAAATGGTTCAGCTAGTGTGCGAGTGAGGTGGAATGCAGTTAATGCAACATATTGTACCAACCTAACTGCTCGCGGCCAGTCTGGTGCCAGGCGGACCATCTTTACTAACAATCGACCAACCGTTGATTCGTTTGTAGACAACGATATTACTGAAATGACTACATACACTATTGAGTGTACTAATACTCAAAACAATCGCTCAGATAGTGACACGAAGTCGATAACAGCGTTTGTACCGTATGGTCCACCAACTATTTCATCTTTTACGGTTACTCGGGAAGCTGGCACCAATGGTGTGTATGACGTGAATTGGGGAGGAGCTCTCGTGAGAGCACAGTATGTATCATCAAATGTGGATTTCTGTGAACGGACGGCTACCCAAGCTGGGGTCACAACTAATATTCCAGGTTGGACCGGTGCCTCGGGGAGTTTTGGTATTAACGGCGAGTCCACATATATATTCCCGATTGCCCGGACGACTGTCTTTACCGTTCGTTGTTCACGAAATAGCACCAATGCAACTCCAAGAACAGTTACCTTCACCGTACCAGTAAGGCCAACTGGCGCCGGAACGGGCAACCCTACAGCCTTGATAACGGTACCTCAGCCACCAACAGTTTCTGTCCCACAAGCGAGTAACTTACCGGCCCGAGTCGGGGTATCGACAATTGTAAGTAATGTCAACCGCTGTGACTTCTTGGCATTCCGTCCAGGAACCAACACCGCTATCAATGTCCCAGGTTGGACAGATAGACCAAGTGATTGGTGGAATCGAAGTGGAGAGTTTGATATTCGACTCAATGAATCCGCTCGACTGGAGCTTGAATGTACACGTACTTCGGACAACCTAGTTGTGCGAGACCAAAAGACTATTACGGTCAGTGTGGCAAACCTCACGCCAACTTTGACCTTTAGTGGAGTGGTCGTTGGTACCTCAAACAATACCCCGGACTTGGAGTTAAACTGGTCAAGTCAGAACACAAACTATTGTAATGCTACCAACGTGGTTCGAAATGGTAACGTCGTTGAAAACTGGCATGCCTATGAAACACCACCTTTAGGAGGAGTTCGTACTGTGGATGTAGTGGGGTCAGGAGAGTACCGCATTACCTGTGGTAATACCGGTAGTGGCCAGTCAGTGACTGAAGAGGTTATTGTGACTATCGATGGTTCAGGTAACGCAACTGTTGTTAGTGCGAGTGTCAATCTCAACGCATCTACAGTTAGTGCAAATATATCAGCGAGTGCCAATGGTGGGCCAGCTACAACTGGAACTCTAAACATTACCCCTGGAGACGCAGTCAGTGTAACTTGGTCTGGAACAAACGCCTCTTCCTGTCGAGCCACTAACATACCTGCTGCTGGTTTCTCAACTGGAAACGCAGTGAGTAATACAGACACCACGGTGATTGAACCAGTCGCCGGCTTTAGCCAAGACTTCACCATCACCTGTTATGGTCCAACTGGTACTTCTACACCGGCCACGGTAACGGTGAGTGCCAATGCTGGGGCTCCGACTGCTACTATTACCGCGAGCGCTAACGGTGGTCCGGACACAGCTGGTACTTTAACAGTTAACGACACAGCAAGCGTGAGTGTGGACTGGAGCAGTACAGACGCTACCACTTGTACACCAGGTGGCACAGGTGCCGGTTTTACTACTGGCAATAACCCTGGCGGTACCGACCCAGTGACACGACCAGCTTCTGGGCAAAGCCGTACTTTCACTGTGACCTGTACTGGTCCAGGTGGGGTCTCGACTCCAGCAACGGTAACGGTTACTACGAGTGCTGCTCTACCGACTGTTACTCTGACAGCTAATCCAACGAACGTTCCAGCTGGCACTAATACGACCCTTACTTGGACATCGACTAACGCTACAACCTGTACTGGATCAAACGGATGGTCAGGTAACAAGACCCCAGTAGGTGGTGGATCACAGTCAGTCACCGTTACCGGGGATACAACCTATACTATTACCTGTACCGGTCCAGGTGGAAGCTCTGGCCCAGTCAGTGTCAGTGTAAACAGTACTGGCCCGCAAGACCTCGCTTCATCACTTGACCTCACCGCGCAACCAACCGTAGTACGAAGAAATACCACCACGTCACTACAATGGAGCTTTGACCCACAGTTCCTCGTGCCAGCCTTCAGTTCTGGATGTAGTATCCAAAGTGGAGCGTGGACTAGTGGACCGCTTTTGACCGCGACCGGCAATATTACTTCACCAAGTATCACGGCCGAGCGACTCTTTGAACTTGTCTGTGGTGGTGTCACAAACGCCCCAGACGACGCTTCAGTTCGCGTGAGAATCATTCCTCTTGTGCAAGAATCTTAAAACGAGCGTATAACAGAAAAACCGTCGGCACTTGCCGACGGTTTTCTATTTCGCTACCGCATAACAAGTGGATAATACCGATACAGGCAGTAGAGTGCGGTACAATTAACCTAATGAACCAAAACAGTTTCTCGCCTCTGGCGTATTCGTTCCTAAGTAATTTATTAGTAGTTCTTTTACTAGCCTCTGTTTTAATTGGATTTGTCGCCTTACCTACTATCGCTACTGCTCAGTCAACTCAGTTAACTTGTGCTGAGGTGGCCGGAAGTGGTGGTGTCAGTGCCCGCGCAAATGGTCTTGAGTCTGTGACAGTTGAGGCAGGCCAAACCCTCACTATCCCACTCACTATCTCTAGCAGTTTGCCGTATACCCTTAAGGACACCTCAGTGTTTGTAGCGGTGTATAAAAACAATCAAACCATTCCAACCGCTTGGTTTACTGCCTCTAATGATATTGAGTTAAAACCAGAAACTGAGACTCTACAAAATCTGGAGTGGCAAGTACCACCTAGTTTTGAAAGTGGCGACTACTCGCTCGCCGTGTACATTGGTCAAGCCACTAGTGACCAGTTTCTCGCAAACGCTATCGGTGGTTTCAATGCAGATGCAAGCGTCGACGTAACGGTAACAGGGGGTAGTAAGTCTGGTGCGTTTGTTATGGGCACTGCTATGGTAAGTGGTACAGAAGCTTCTTTTGGCACTGCGCACTCTTTTCTGGCTGATGCCGAAACACTTGAGCTTTCAATTGATATTGCAAACACCGTGACGGAGCAAGTAGCAGAAGGTACGTTTACACTAGCTGTATATGAAGGAACGTTTCCAAACTCTCAAAAAGAAGTCTTGCGAGAAGAAGCAAGTCTACGCTTAATCTCGGGAGTAGTAGATACAACCACCTATACTTTTGGAGCGGAAGCTGATCAGTACGTAGCGGTTGGTACTTTTGAAAATGTTGATGGTACCCGTTCACAATTCATACTCCCGCTGGCTCGGACAGGGACAACTATAACGACTAGTTCGGCCGTTCCGCACATTGCGATGGTTGGGGTAGTTGCGCCAGGGGACGGGACTCGAACCATTGATGGTTGTATTACCTACAACACCTTTGACCTTGAGGCTTCAGAAGTAGTAAATGAAGCAGAGAGTGTTCAGTACCGGGTACAACTACATGAGTTTGATTCAGCCGGAAGCAAAAGTGGCAGTGCATTCTTTACCGCCGAAAAAGAAATTAGGCTTGGTGGGGAAGCGGGCTTAACGGTTGGATTCCGAGAAAAAATAGACACCCTCCCTAATCAGTATGTCCTCACCGCAGAGCTTGTGCAAAATGGCGTAATTATTGATTCGCGTGAACTACGCTATCAGTGTGAAAATCCATTTGCCTGTGAACAAGGTGGTCGTATTTCAGTAAAAGATAGGGCAACTTTCTTAGGGATTAGTGTGCTTTCATTAATTCAAGCAATGCAGATGGTTATCTTTGCCATCTTGCTCATTATAATTGCTATCTTCGTCGGCGGAGTGTACAGCTTACTGCAGAGTAAAAAAAATAATCGAACTAATTACTAGTAACTATGAAACCTACTTCTATGCATGCCCTCATAAAATCACTTAAGTTAAGTACGTTTATACTGGCCGTAGTGTTTGCGCTAGTAGCTATTACGTTCACTGCTTTGGCTCAGTCAACTACGCCTAGTGTCTCACTATCAGTTGATAACCGTGCTTCAGTACAAATTAGACCAGGCCAGACAGTTACCCTGCGTTGGGAAGCCCGAAATGTTTCTAATTGCAGTATCAACAATGGCATTGGGGCAATTCCAGCTGGCGAACTACCAATCGGTAGTAGAGTAGTAACTCCACCGGATGGGGAACAGTCGAGTTACACTCTTACCTGCCAAGGGGGTAGTAGTACTGTTAGTATCAAAGTAATTCCAAGTGTAGACTTGCGTGCCAACCCAAATCCACTAACTATTCAAGGTAACGGAAATGGTACGACGAGGTTGACTTGGCAGGCGCGGAA
Source organism: Minisyncoccia bacterium (assembly GCA_041742075.1). GTDB lineage: Bacteria > Patescibacteriota > Minisyncoccia > Phycocordibacterales > UBA918 > OLB19. The sequence goes on along the minus strand of JBGSJJ010000004.1, from coordinate 15,217 downwards.
CGCCACTGCCTGTACCCAAATTCGCGTTCGACCTGCTTCAGGACTAGCAACCACATATATGATCCCAGACCGTTCAGCAGACAGCAGTCGCGACTTTACCCTTTCGCAAAACACCACGTACACCATTACGTGTGTCAATGAACTTTTAAATACCACCATCACAGATGACGTCGTGGTGACGGTAAATAACGGCACACTACCGCCACCCCGCATTACTGAGTTCACGGTAAACCCTAATCCGGCCACCATTGACCCTACCTTTGCTGCCGCTCAGGTCCGGGTTCGTCATAACGCTGAGTTTGCGACTGAGTGTCGCAGGCAGGCTTTCACCATGGATGGCGAAGAAATCGTGATTGGTCCCTGGACTAATGGTGGAAAAGGCTTCTTCCCGTATAGTCAAGACTTATCACTTCCAGAAACAGTCAGACTCGTTCTTCGTTGTGGTCGACCGGCTGATAATCAATGGGACACGAGAGAGCAAACAGTTATTGTAAATACTCCAGCCAACAATCAACCTGTGGTTGTGCCAACGGCACAAATTATTGCACCAGACTCAGTTACGATAAGTGATGCCATCGCTGGTGTTGTAAGTGTCCAAGTGACGCAACGAACCACCGGTATTAATTTCTGTAACTACACCGCAGTTGACAGTAGCAACAGTCCGATAAGCCTCACTGGCTGGACAAACCTCCACCGAAGTCTTAATCTTAATACGAGTAGAAATATAAATATTCGAGATACGGTTACTCTTAAGATGGACTGTACACGGATTGGTGACGGTACTATTGTTTCAGACAGTCACACGATTGCGGTAACAAAAGTAACGGGTACACCATCCCCTCTGGTAACCGTCCGGGCGAGTGCCTTACCGTCTCGGGGAGGCGTACCACAAGCCTTGATTGAGTGGGAAAGTGAAAACACGAGCTCATGTCCAGCTCGTACGCAGACACTAGGGGGTAATTCAGCCAGCTTCTCAAGCAATTATAGTACTAACGGAAGCGAGAGAGTGGCGGTGCTTGGCAACACACTCTTTACGGTCAAGTGTGTACAAAGTGGTACTGGGGCAGAAGCCTCAAACTCAGTTTCTGTCTACCTAGATGCAACTGGACAAATTGGAGTAGTGGAAGCTTCTGTCACTGTTGATAATAATGGAGGCGGTGGTGATGGAACTGGTACAACCACTACTCCTACCACCCCGACCACGCCAATAACACCTACCACGCCAACAACACCAGACTCCGGTACTATGACGCTGGAAGCAAGACCGTCAATTGTCCGCCAGGGTGATTCAACTACTCTCGTTTGGACTGCTGACCCTCGATTAACTTGTCGTCTAGAAAGTAACGGTACTGTCGTCGATGGCTTTACAACCTCTCGAGCCGGCAACCGTCCGTCAGGAACGGTCGCTATAAACCAAGTTGCAGCGGAGCGGATTTTTGACCTTATCTGTACCGGAGGGACGCAAGATCCAAATACCGTCAGCGCTACCGTTCGGGTACTGCCAGTGATTCAAGAATCTTAGAAAACAAATAAAAACACCCCGCCACAAAGCGGGGTGTTTTTAAAATTAAAGTCTATTTTAATAAAATCTACTCAATCAAAATATCAAAGTGAGTGACTTCATTTTCAATGTTGCTTGCTAACCTTGTATAGAGAGCAATTGCAGGGGTATCGACGTTATGTGCTTGTACAAAAATAACCTTTGCCCCTCGCTCTTTAGCAACTAGTTTTAATTCTTCAATTAAGCTCCTGGCGATCCCTTTAAGGTGGTGAGTCTCAGCTACTGCTAAGTCGTACAAATAAATTTCACTTCTATTTTGTTCAAATTTTTGTAACTCGTAAGCGATAAGTCCACCCACTACAGTGTCTCCGTCTAGCGCTACAATAACAATGTTGTGAGGGTTTTTAAGAAGTTTTTTATAATACGTTTCAGTTGGTGGTTTTGCAGAGTAGGATTCTGAGTCTTCAAAAGCACGTGCAAAAACCTACATTAAATCAGTCAGCTTTGACACCTCATACTCAGTAACCAATTCGTATTTCATCACTAAATATTAGCATTTTTTATAGTCCCGACAGGGTAGTCTTCCATTGCATGGACGGTACATCTTGGGGATTTTCTACTGTGGTCACGAATCACTAAGTAGATTTGTGAACCCCGTTACAAATCTACTAAGTGTTCTCGACCCCGCCTCGGCTTTTTCATTTTTAAGAATAAAATGAAAACATGCCTGCGGCCAGCACCACGGCCCGCAAGCAATGCAGATTGCTTGCTATATCAAAAACAGCTGACTTTAAAGTCAGCTGTTTTTGATATGTCGTGGTGCTCCCGCCAGGAGTCGAACCTGGAGCACCGGTACCGCAAACCGATATTTTATCCATTAAACTACGGGAGCAACGTGGGCGATAATAGCATACATCTTTAAATAACGTAAGATTTAAACCCAGAGAAATTTGTTCGTCTCAGCTTGAATTTAAAACCCAAGAAGCTCAAGGATTTTGTGTCCAAGAGGTTCTTCAAGATGTTCTTGGCGGAGTCGCCGTTCAATAATCGCTTCTATTTCGTCGACATAATCCTCAGGAAGCGGTATGACAATTAAGTGCATAAAAGTCCGTTCAGATTTAAGAAACAAGAGTGGTCCTTGGGGGTTTTCAGTCTCTATATAGTAGGACTCAAGCGTGGTGTAGGGATAGAGCACTTCATCAATATGAACACCACGTGTGGTAAGTGCAAATGGAATAATCTCTGGTTCTCGATTTGCCATAATTCCCATGATGGCACCAGAGAGAAGAACAAGAATACCGAACAGTATATTGCCAACAAAGATGGCCGCTACCGTACCAGCAAGCGTTAAAATACCGAGCGCCCAAAACCAGTCAGCTTTCTTTTCAAGAAAGTAATGCGCTGGCGCCTCCCATTCAATACTCTTTACTTCAGGATTCATGGGTACAGTATATCATGGGTAATTCGTTGCTCACCGACACGGCTTGTGCTTAATAAAGCACCACCCACGAAAGTGGGTGGTGCTTTAAGACGGCCAATTTGGGGTGTAAAAATTACAAGGCGGAGGGAGAGAGATTCGAACTCTCGGTACCTTTCAGTACGCCTGTTTTCAAGACAGGTGCATTCGACCACTCTGCCATCCCTCCGCCTCGTAATCTTTAGGTCAAAATAGTAGCAGAAATATCTAAGAATTACCACTTTCTATTGTATGCTATTCTACTGCTATGCGAAAAATGGGAATTGATTATGGTAAAAAACGTGTCGGAGTCGCCTTTAGTGACGACAAGGGTCTGATGGCGTTTCCTCATGCTACTTTGCCGAACGATGCCCACTTACTCAAAGCACTTACGACGCTGATTGAAGAGAAAGCAGTGGGTGAGATAGTGGTAGGTCTGTCCTTGGGGCGAGATGGTGAACCCAACGTAATCCACGCCAAGGTGACTGAGCTTATGACTGACCTTACGCTTGCAGTAGGTCTTCCGGTTCACCTCGAACCTGAGCAATACACCACGCAAGAAGCGATTCGCTTCCAGGGCAAGACTGACTTAACCGACGCCTCAGCGGCAGCGATAATTTTAAATAGTTTTATTACTCGGACAAAATAAAAGTATATGAAAAAAGACATAATTAGTTATGATGATTTTGCAAAATTGGACATCGCCATTGGCACCATTGTAGCTGTTGAGGTAGTGGAAGGAGCAGATAAGCTACTCAAGCTGACTGTCGACGTAGGCGAAGAAACACCCCGTCAGATTATTTCTGGTATCCGCGAATATTTTGCTGACATCTCCGTGCTTGTCGGGAAGCAGTGTCCGTTTTTGATAAACTTAGAGCCCCGGGTTATTAGAGGGCTTGAGAGCCAAGGCATGATTTTGGCTTCTTCCCACGAAGACATTTTTGCGTTACTTCTGCCACATGAACTTTTGCCAGCGGGTACAAAAGTACGCTAAGAGAAATGTAGTGTACCGACTAGCAGTGTGGGTAGATAGAGAAAACGTGTTGCTTTGACGTATAATATATACATGTCGCTCTTTCGTACGCTACAAAATACTCTGCCCCCGCCAGCTTTTTTAGAAATGCCAAGTATAGGTGTAGATATTTCTGACACTTCACTCAAGTATATTCAGTGTACACCAACGAGAAAAAGTGGCTCAGCTTTTTCGGTGACTTCATGGGGAGACATAGATATCGATGAAGGGGCTTTGCATCGGGGTATGCTTAAAAACCCGGCTAAACTTATTGATGCATTGCGGGAAGTAAAAAAGCGTAGTGGTATCGACATGATACGAGTATCGCTTCCTGAAGAGAGAGCCTATCTTTTTGAAACTCAGATTAAGCGTGACACACCCGCGAAAGATATACGGGGCCTCTTAGAATTTCGCCTTGAAGAAAACGTACCACTCTCGCCACGAGATGCCCATTTTGATTATGAAATCATTTCAAGTGCTGAGAGTATGGCGGAATACCGAGTACTGGTAACCGTGTACGCCCGCGAGACCATCGACAGTTACTACGAAGCTTGCCGTTCCGCCGGTCTGGTGGCGCTCGCGTTTGAGGTGGAGGCGCAAGCAATCGCTAGAGCCGCTATTCCAACTACAGATAAAGGAACATACATGATTGTAGACTTTGGGAAAACCCGGACTGGTGTGGGAATTGTTCACCAAGGCATTCTTATGTACACCTCAACTATTGATATAGGTGGGGGAGATATCTCAAAAGCCCTGCGCGAGCATTTGGGTGATGTGCCTGAGGCATCACTTACCGATATAAAAAATACTCAAGGACTTGTTCCAAATACCCATACACCAGAGTTGACGCACGCTATGATTGATATCGTAGATGCCATCGTAATTGAACTTAAGACTCGAGTTGATTACTGGAACTCGAAGCATAGTAGAGAGAAGGATCGTTTCATTGAGTCGGTAATTTTATGTGGCGGGAGCGTCAATATGAAAGGTCTCGAGCGATATATGAGTGACAAGCTTGGTATCGACAGTTATCGGGCCAATGTGTGGGAAAATGTACTGTCACTACACAGCGATGTCCCACCAATTTCTCAAAGGTATGCGTTTGGCTACGCCACCGCTATTGGACTGGCACTTGGCGCTTTTAAATAATCTATGGCAAATCTTATTCCACTTGAAGCACAACGGGGTGTCCAAAAAGAATATTGGGTACGAGTTTTGGTCGTGTGGTGCATGTTGGTTGCGTTCGGGTTACTGCTCATCACTATTCTCATGGTACCTGTCTATATTCTCATCGAGAGTCAGACGAGCGCGTACGCTACGCTATATTCGGAAGCAACCATTCAGTCAGATCAGATTGCGTCACTTGAGGCCGTTATCAACGAAAGTAACACAGTAGCTGAAAAGCTGGTTGAAAATACCGATGATACCAAAGTTTCAGAATACATTACCGATATAACTGACAGAACAAACCAAGGTGTGCAGGTAACTAATTTTGCCTACACTGGTGGCGCTACTTCTATTGGGATTGGTGGTACCGCAAAAACACGGGCCAATCTCGCTGCTTTTAAAACAGCACTTGAGGAAAGTGAAAAGTTTGAGCGGGTTGAACTTCCAATCTCGAGTCTCGCAAGTGAACGAGATATAGATTTTTCTATGGAACTTATCTTAGTTCAGCCGACTTTGTAATTATGATACTTAAAAATACCAAAATATCACTCGCCCTTTCAATCCTATTCGTCATAGGGTCGGCAGGTGTGTTTGGAGTATCACTTTATTTAATTTCAAAAAAGAGTACAGAATTAAATACGCAGGTAGCAGCTATAGCAGAAAGTACTGCCGTGACTGAGGAGTATAATAAACTCAACGTGTTGCTTGAAGACACTGAGAGTGAGCGAACAAAACTAAAAGAGTTTATTCTGTCAGAAAGTGAAATTATCAATTTTCTCTCTGAAGTGGAAAAAATCAGTCGTTCATTTGGTTTAAAAGTAGAAACCAATTCACTCAATGTTGTTGAAGGAAGTGGGTTTTTTGATACCCTTGAGCTTGAGTTAGGGTTTGTAGGCGAGGCCAAGCAAGTATTCAAGTTTTTGGAATTTGTTGAAGCGTTGCCCTACGCCAGTACCGTTGCAGGGTACTCATATAGCATTAAGACAACCACTTTAGATGGGCGAGACGAACTGACGGGTGCGGTACAATTACGAGTACAGATACATTCCTATGAGTAAATTCCTTCCGTTTTTAGGTAAAAAAAGTAGTTCCGCCAAAAAATCGGTAGCGATTGCAGATAGGCGACTGATTCATCCTGGCCGTGATTGGTTAATTGGACTAGGCTTGTTTGTAGTAATTGTAATTGCCGGCGGTACCGTGAGTGGAATATTATTTGTACGATATAGCTCAGTTGATGTTGGAGCGAGTGAAACACCGGCAATACTGCCACGGTATAATCAACCATTGATAGTTGACGCCACCGCGCTTTATGAAGAGCGACAGCAAGTGTTTCGGACGTTCAGTGGTAAAGCGGAGCCAGTCATAGTTGCCCCTATTGCTACCACGACACCAGAAGTAGCGACAAGTACGAGCGAGGTTGATTTGTCTAATGGTGAGTCAATACCGACACCAGTAGAAGTTCCAACAACTATAACTGAAACCCAAGTCGAGTTGGGGAACTAGGTTGTAGAGTTTTTTGGTCACGAATCGCTAAGTATATTTTTTCGCTATACTCCTGGGGTCAAGTTGCTAAGTAAAATAATAATTTCATTATTATTTATACTAAGCACTTCCTTCTTACAGAAGCTGTACACCTTTTGGAAATCAAAAGATTTCTCAAAAGGTCTTGCGAAAGTCTCCTAGACTTTCTCACCCCGAGCTCACTTGTTTCAGCATTATTAATAGCTGAAACAGCGTTCCGCTTCACAAATTCAGTACGCACATGAAGCAGTTCATGTGCTAATGCATAAATCCAACATTCTTAAGAATGTTGGATTTATGCATTACTGATTTGTGCCCCGACCAGGGATCGAACCTAGAATAACGGCTTAGAAGTCCGCAGTTATATCCATTTAACTATCGGGGCAAAGTATTTTGTTTTACTATGTTGTGGTTTGGAATTAAGCCTTACGGCTTAGAAGTCCGCCGGTTAAACAGTCTTCCAGACTGTTTAACTCCACTTTAACTATCAGTGCAAAGAGTTTTGATACGTACGTATCGTCACGAAGCATAGCAAATAATTAGGAGTGGGGGAACGGGTAGACAAAACAAGAGCGCCGCAAATTCGGCGCTCTACGTGTACAGGTAACGGTTTTTGCCATCACTCACGCTGGCTTTGAGTCGGCTTTTTTTTGGCTTCTTTAAGCCATTGGTCCGCCTCGGCGAAGTCTCCTCCATGTTCGTATTCCACGATTCTCTGATCGTGGAACTGAAGCATCTGCGCTTGGGTGCGCGGATCACTTCCGGCCTGGGGTCTTGGGGCCCCATTTTCCCAACGATTTCTCGGCATTGCATCTCCTTTTCTTGACCTCGATTGAGGTCATAACGGCAGAATACTCCTGCCAGGTACTGACGTCAAACAAAACAGGTGCATAAGACTTAATTTGACATAAATACTATATCATAATTTGAATTAATGTCAAGTAAAAGAGGGAGTTGAAAGAGTTGATTGACTTGAAGTGTTCGAAGAATTTGAGTTGGTAGTGTAGGCTCGGTCACGAATCACTAAGTATATTGTGGCGTCAAGTTGCTAAGTATAATAGTTCGCTACGCTCCCATTCTACTAAGCACTTCCTACCCGGACTCGACTGTTTTGACATTAGAAATAGTCAAAACATGTCTCCGTCTCGCACCACGGTACGAAAGCAAAGCAGTTTGCTTTCTATTCCAAAACACCACAGGTCTTAAGACCTGTGGTGTTTTGGAATACCTTGGTGCGCGATGAGAGGCTCGAACTCCCGACCTTCGCAGTGTAAATGCGCTGCTCTACCAACTGAGCTAATCGCGCCTCGTTTGGTCTTCGCTATAGTACCTGGTTTTGTAAAAAATTCAATATCTCCCTATACTACAGGTATGGTTCAAATTGAATGTGTGATTAGTGGCAAGGTCCAAGGTGTACGGTACCGTGATTATGTACAGGTTTCCGCTACGGCGCTCGGTATAACTGGTTGGGTAAAGAATGCTCCTGACGGCACTGTGCTCGTGTGCGCCCAAGGAATACCTGATACACTACGGGAGTTCATTGAGTACCTGCATGAGGGTTCTCTCCAAGCGAGTGTTGAATCGGTATCGGTTGACTGGGGCTCACCGAAGTTTGGGTTTGAAGATTTCTCAATTCATTTTTAACTATGTCTCTTAACCCCACAATTTTATTTGAGAACGAGGACCTGGTGGTTATTCATAAACCGGCTGGTGTGTTAGTGCATAGCGATGGTCGGTCAACGGAAGAAACCGTAGTTGATTGGTTTGAAAAAACCTACCCGAGTGCAATTGGAGTGGGTGAGCCACAACGGGCCCAAACCGGAGCGCCACTCAAGCGCTCCGGGGTGGTGCACCGACTTGATAAAGACACTTCGGGGGTTCTTCTCTTTACCAAAACGGCTGAGGCATACGAATACATTAAAGGTCAGTTTCACGATCGTTTGGTACAGAAAGAGTATCGGGCGTTTGTGTATGGCGCACTTCGCGAAAAGTGGGGAACTATCGAGCGCCCAATTGGGCGGAGCGCCAAAGACTTTCGGCTTCGCTCGGCTAGTCATGGCGCCAAGGGCACGCTTAGAGATGCTGTGACGAACTGGGAGCGAATCGGCTATGGACTCTACGACGGGGAGCTCTTTTCGTATGTAAAGCTACTGCCAAAGACTGGACGGATGCACCAGCTTCGGGTGCATTTGAAGGCGATTGGTCGGCCAATTGTCCAAGACCTCCTTTATGCTGAAAGTGAGCGCCTAAATTCTAACAACCTCGGCTTAAGCAGACTGGCGCTCCATGCTCATATTCTTGAACTTAACCTGCAAGATGGCGCGCGGGTACGGATTATTGCTCCAGTTCCCCATGAGTTTGAGGAGGCGGCTGAACGTATTGCAGAGGAGTAAGTCCTGTGGTAGAGTATCCCAGCTTAAAGAAGCGCTATTTTTATATATACTTTATGAACACAACACTAACTGGCGTAGCCATCTCGCCTGTACAAATGGACAATCGAAAAGACCTTGGTATCAAGGCGGGTGACACTGTGCGTGTGCACCAAAAGATTCAGGATAAGGGCAAGACTCGTATCCAGATTTTTGAAGGTCTCGTACTTGCGCGCAAGCACGGAACTGAACCAGGAGCCACTTTTACCGTTCGTAAAGTAGCGAGTGGCGTTGGTGTAGAGAAAATCTACCCACTATATTCTCCAAATATCGACAAAATTGAAATTGTTAAGCGAGCAAAGGTTCGCCGAAGTAAGCTTTACTTCATCCGTGAAAAGGTAGCTCGAGAAATCAAGCGACAAATGCGACGCATGAGTCTTGTCTCTATGGGATCAGTGTCTGAAGCAGAAGAAGCAAACCGAATGGAAGCCGAAGCAAAGGCAGCTGAAGAGGCAGAAAAAATCGCTCTCGAAGAAGCCGAACTAAAAGAAAAAGAAATTGCCGAAGCCAAAGCCGCAGAGGAAGCAAAAGTGGTAGAAGTAGAAACACCGGAGGTAGTTGAAGAGACTAAAGAAGAGGTGGTTGAGACTCCAGTTGAAGAAGGAGTTGCCGAGGCGACACCAGCTGAAGGAGAAGAGAAGAAAGACTAATCAACATCTACAAAAAAACCAGAAACCCCTCTGGTTTTTTTGTAATGTACAAGGTAATTTGTCAGGAATAAATTGGTATACATGATATACTAGAGCTATGGCAACACGAGGCCGAAAACCGCATGGAAAGGTGCAGACCAAGTGGTCTGCAGAATTTGCGTATGCTGTTGGTTTAATTACAGCTGATGGTTCATTGTCAAAAGATGGCCGTCATATAAACTTTACATCTAAAGATTTAGTACTTGTAAAAACTTTTCAGTCTTGTCTCTGTATAAACGACGTAAAAATTTGTCGTAAAAATAGTGGAACAAATAGTCAAAGAATATATTATCAAGTACAATTTAGCGACGTACTTTTTTACAGGTGGCTTATGGAAGTGGGTTTACACCCTAATAAATCAAAAACACTCATAAACATTAAAGTACCATCAAATTATTTTTTTGATTTTTTACGTGGGATTTGGGATGGTGACGGTACAATTTATAGAACCAAAGATAAACGGTGGGTTAATAGTTATGTAGTGAGTATAGGCTATTCGAGCGGAAGTTCTGAGTTTTTGAAATGGTTGCAATCTGAGATCAATCTTAGATTGCATACGACTGGATTTGTTAGTTGTGGCGCACATGTGTTGCAGCTTCGATATGCGTATGCAGATTCAGTAAAAATATTCCAGGGGATGTTTTATCAGAATAACTTGCCACACTTACAGAGAAAGTTTGCAAAAGCTCAAAAAATCTTTAGAATACAGGAACTCTTTTAGAGTGATGCCCAGGTGGTGAAATTGGTATACACGTATCCTTGAGGTGGATATGGCCGTAAGGCTGTGGAGGTTCAAGTCCTCTCCTGGGCACAAAACGTAAAGAAAAACACCCCTGCGGGTGTTTTTCTCGTTTTGTGAACCGCAGCGATGTTTTTGTTTTCAATAAACAAAAACCGCGAGGTGGGTGAGAAGTGAGCAAAGCGCATTTCGCAAGACCTTGCCTGCTATCTTTTGAGTTTACGAAAAAGTAGCGTCAAGGTATACAGAATTCGTAGAATTCGAGAACACTTAGTGGATTTTGAGCGGAGCGAAAAAATACACTAAGTAACTCATGACCAAGACGACCTCTGACTAGACTGTTAAATCTGCTATACTCAAGGTAATGACGACTGTTAAAGATTATTCTTATGGTGTGGTGCCGGTAATGAAGGTGGAGGGCGAGTGGAGAGTGTTTCTTATTCATCAAATAAGTCGAAAAGGTGACCGGTTTTGGACGTTTCCAAAAGGTCATCCAGAAGCAGGTGAGTCTGAAGTAGAAACCGCTCTCCGTGAGTTGCGAGAAGAGACCGGTATTAGTGCTGTAAAACTTGCGGAAAACCATACGTTCACAAACTCCTACACCTTTACCGCTGAGGAAGCACAGATTGAAAAGACTGTCTTATACTACCTTGGATATGTTACTGATGAAGCGTCAACTATTCAGGCGACCGAGGTGGCGGAAGCAGGTTGGTTTGCTTTTATGGAGGCGGAGGCAAAGCTCGCTCATGAATCAAATAAGAAAATCTTAAAAGAAGTGAGTATCGTTTTAAATACCTAAAAGTATGAAAATAATTGTAACGTTATGTGTCGTAATTATCTTCTGTGGACTCGGGTATTATTTTCTTTTCTCTAAAGATAACCAACCTACACCGTTACCTGTAAGTACGTATGAGTTTGAAAATCATGACAGTCATAAAGGTCATGACATGACTGTCACAAGTGAACGAGACTTTATTGAGCATATGATTCCTCATCACCAGGAAGCTGTAGATACTGCAAAAGTAGTTCTGGCTTCGGTGTCTACTAGTCCGGAAACCCGTACTTTAGCCGAAGCAATAGTGACAGCTCAAAGCACTGAAATTGAACTCATGAAAAGCTGGTACAGAGAGTGGTACCAAGAGGAGTATGTCGATGATGGTAGTTATCGACCAATGATGCGCATAGGAGTGGAGGCGGACAGTAATTTAGAAGAGATGTTTCTAACCGACATGATTGTTCATCATGAATCAGCCATTCGTATGGCTGAGAATGTCGTACCCTTTGTCACCAAGCCAGAATTAGAGAAAATGGTCAGAGCGGTTATTGATACCCAAACTGCAGAAATTGAACTCATGCGGTCTCTCCTTAATTAAAAGTAGCAACATAAGCTTGCCTCACACTACTATTGTAATAACTAGGTAGTGTATACGGCTAGATATGTATAAAAGCCATGGTTACTTGCCAACGCTACTTTTTTCTTTTATAGTACGACTTCAGTGTAGAAGTGCTTAAGTCTTTGCTTAGAGCCTAGCTGTGGAATTACTATTTTATTACTATGCGAAATCTCCTCCTCAAACATTTGAGTAAACTCGGCATCTTAGCCGTTCTTGTTTTGCCTGGTATATCGGCATTAGCTGCTGACTATGAAATCTCTTTTACTGAAAATGAGGTTGATTTAGGAGAGACGGTTGAAGTGGTGTGGCAAACTCCAGCCAGTACAACCGACCGCTACCGACAGTTTACAATCTATAGTGTTGTTTCAGGTGAAGAAAAGCGGATACAAAGTCGATACGTATCGCGCACTGATACTGAGGGTAGTTATTCATTTCGACCCAGAACCGCCGGCACTTATGAAGTTCGTTTTATTACTGACCGGACCGAGGTTGTTGCTGAGAGTGAAGAGCTCGTCGTGACTGACCGAAGTCTTGAAGGCTATGCAGTCTCTGTAGAGGGAGGCACCTTCGCACCAGGGGCGGTCATTGTGGTTGATTTTGTGCGACCAGAAAATGATCGGAATAGCAGTTCGGTTGGCATTTATCTTGCCGGAGACGAAACTGCTCGCTCAGAAGCTCGATTGAGTTTACCGCGTGGTGTGACCGAAGGGAGATTGTTTTTCTTTGTTGATGATCCAGGGGAGTATGAGGTACGTTTATATGCGAGAAGTCGCGCTCTTGTAGCAACCGCGGATGAGACATTTACGATTGACGAGAATGGCGACACCGTAGAACTAGCAGAGTATACGCTCGGTGTTTCTTCCACGGTTGTGCCAGCAAGAGGAACAGTCACCGTCTCGTACGAGACGCCCGAGGGTGATTCACGGAGCGGTGACCGCATTGGTCTCTTTAGGGTTGGTGATCCCAGAAATCGTGCCGTGTCCCGGAAGTCTGTATCAAGAACTGAAGCGAGTGGTGAAGTAACGTTCAGTATTCGTGAACCGGGAACGTATGAGTTTCGGTATTTAAAGCGTAGTGGCAGAACCTCTGTGGCAAGTTCGATTCCAATCGTGGTTGGTAATGAGGAAGAGGAAGAAGAGGAGGAGGAAGTACTGTGTAGAATTCCTAACTTAGACCAAATAACTAATTACCCGCAAGGAAACGGTCCAATCATTGCCTTTGGTGACAGTCTGACAGCAGGTGTCGGTGCTTCAAGTAACCAAGACTATGTGAGTCAGCTTGAGCGCAAACTTGGTGTTTCAATAATTAATGAAGGTGTTTCAGGTGACACAACAGAAGAAGCAGCTGATCGACTCAGGACAGATGTACTTGACCGAGACCCGTCAGTAGTAATTGTATGGCTTGGCGGTAACGACATTATTGGTCGTTACTACGAGCGAGCGCGTGATGGTCTTGAAGACATAAGTAGTATTGATTGGCTACGTCTCTTGGCACTTCGTTTGCTTGGAAAAATACCGGATACTGGAGGCATTACCGAAGATGAAACATTTGAAAACCTCAACCTTATTATAGAAAGAATCCAAGAAACTGGCGCGGTCACTATAGTGGTCGGCTTTAGTGGTGGTATCTTTGATAATGATTTAGAAGATCGGTATGAGCAGTTAGCTCGTGATACTGGATCCTTGTACGTGCCTGACGCCCTTAATAACGTTATTGGCCGGCCGTCCTTGATGAGTGACTTGGTTCATCCAAACAATGAAGGCTATGGTATTGTGGCCGGACGGGTAGCGGCATACCTCTCTTGCGTGGTACCAGAATAACTTTTCTTTAAAAACATATTTTTGCGAAGTCTGTAGACTTTATTAAGTAAAATAAGGCTATAATATTGTTTATGGTAAACTAGTGCAATGAAAAAATTTGCCATCGCTTTGTTATTTGTAGTCCTATTCACACCGTCAGTTTCTTCGGCAGCGATTAATCAAACTCAAAGGAGTGCTCTACTTGCACAGATAGTAGTTTTACAAAAAGAAGTAGCACGACTGCAAGTGTTGTTAGCAAAAGTAAACGGCTCTTCTCCGTCAGTGTTTTACCCAAGTACCTCAGAAGTACGATACAAGGTAGAAGATGGTGAACTTACACGAAGTACGAAAGCAGTTCCTGTACCTACACATCAAGCTTTGTTTGACCAAGTAACCAATCTTCTCGGTGAATCAGTTATTGATACCTATATTTCAGAGTTTCGGGTTGGGCACGTGCGCGACACGTCGCTTGAAAACTACATTGAAGGATACATCGAGTTTCTTCCAAAAGAAAACAAGTGGTTACTGACTGTTCGCCGCGATGGCACAAAACCTTTTAATAAAGGTGAACGAGAACTTTTTGAAGAACTCTATATCCATGAGTATGCTCATTTACTCGCCTACTATGAAGAAGATTTTACTGACGTTTTTACCGCGCGTTTTTGGAATGAACAAACTAAGCAAGCGAGTGCTAAAGTAAATCGACTGTATGAGCGAGGCGGTTACGGCGCTCTTGAAGAAGTTCATTATGACTATGATGATAGGTTTGTAAGTGGTTACGCCATGCTGAGTCCGGATGAGGACATTGCTGAGTCGTTTGTACAATTTGTTGAAAATCCTTATCCGAGAGGCACTGAAACAGTCGATGAAAAAGTTCGTTTCTTTTACACCAACCCGGTCATGGTCAACGCGAGAACAGCGATACTTAAAAACCGAGGCAATTAGTATTGAGCACGAAGAGTATAAAAAAATGCCCTCCCCAGGTAGGGGAGGGCGTTTTGCTTAGGCCACAAGCTGGTTGCACGTGGCTTCTGCCAAAGCAAGGCTATTGTTGAAACCGGTTAGCCAAAATCCGTCTAGGGTGACTATTCCTTGCGAGGAAATTCCCCGTACCGCAAGGGTATTGGCACTTTGCATAGCTGTGAGCAGGTTCGCGTTGTCGGTAGCGTTTTTGGCGTGAGCCCACTCGTCTGCTATGCGCGGTAAGGCAAATGTTTTTTGGCTGGCACTCTGTTCTATACCAATATCTATTCTGACCGCCACGTGTCTATTTAGTGAGTAGCCGCTTAAAAATGCAATTTCACCCCACACTGCTTCGGCTGGTCTAAACCGGACATACAGAGCAATAATTTCTCGGTCTAACTCGCCCGCTGAAAGGTACCCCTTTCTTAAGACAACAATTCTAAGTATTATAACTAAGCAAATACAAAGAATATGGCAAAACAGGGCTACCGAATTTCAACCGAAATAAAAGAAGAAATCATCAAAAAGATAAAGCACGAAGGTTTAA
>JBGSJJ010000003.1:0-40486 GCA_041742075.1 Minisyncoccia bacterium | reverse complement strand
TACCAGACCTTGAACTACTACAACGAGCGAAGACTCCACTCCGCACTCAGGTTGTCGCCACGACAGTTTGCTGCTACACAACAACTCTAGTATTATCAAAAGACTTTAGAAAAGGTGTGCCAAATTTGGGGTACCTTCCAGTGGTACTACTTGAGTGGTATAAACCCGAGTAAGCTACCGGTGACAATGTAAAGTTGTCTTTACTTATGGAGTTTTACTATGTATACTTAAACTAAGTTAGTGTATGAAAGAAAAGATACAAAATGATGTAAGTAAATATCGAACCGGCAAAGGCCTCACTCAAGAAGAGTTGGCGAGTGAAGTGGAAGTGAGCCGTCAGACCATTATTGCCCTTGAAAAAGGAAATTACACCCCCTCCATTTTACTGGCTTTAAAGATAGCTGGTTATTTTAAGGTGCCAGTTGAAAAACTATTTAAAATATCGTATGAATAATAATATTATAGAAACTATCGTCACGGTGTCTCTCATAGCAATTGCGGTGTTGTTGCTTAATCCATTTCACTTTTGGATGCCTGACATGATGGTCATGGGTATGCTTGCGTTTGCGCTCGCCTTGTTCGGACTGTTTGCGAGTTTTATTCTTCGTGAGCGGGCAGTTGATGAACGAGAAGAGCAACATAAGTCACTCGCGGGAAGAAATGCGTTTTTGGTCGGCTCGGGGATTATTATGCTCGGCATAGTGATTCAAGGGTACACCCATACTGTTGACCCGTGGCTCGTCGTTGCGCTCATTGCAATGGTGATAGCCAAGATAGTGACGCGTCATTGGAGTGATCGTAACCTGTAATAAATCAAATAAAGTATCCACAGTACAAATGTAAAGTTTACTTTACATTTGTACTGTTTTTCTTTATACTGTCACTGATGCATAAGTCGTCAATTAATTAATTTGAATATGAATAAAAATATTGGAGTTGTAGTCGGAGTTGTGGTTTTACTCGTTATTGCTGGTGCCGTGTATGCAACGATGAGTAGTAAGGAGGATATGGCGATGAAAGCTGAAAATATGGATGAAAAAATGATGGACGATACGAGTATGGCTGAAAAAGACGCGGGTATGATGGAAGATGAAAAAGTTGGAGACATGGAAAAGGCAGATATGATGCAGGATGAAGCTATGAAAAAAGATGAAACTATGATGAAGGATGAGATGATGGATAAAGATGAAGACATGGTGAAAGATGATGTTACTATGGCCAAAATTGGTTCGTACGAGGCATATAGTACCGAAAAGTTGGCAATGGCGGAGACTGGTGACGTGGTTATTTTCTTCCATGCCTCATGGTGTCCATCATGTCGTGGTCTTAATTCAAATATTGAAAGCAACCTGAGTGCTATTCCAGCCGGAACAACTATCCTTAAAGCTGACTACGACAAAGAGACTGAGCTTAAGAAAAAGTATGGAGTGACAAGTCAACATACCTTAGTACAGGTTGATAAGGATGGAAATCTGATTAAGAAGTGGAGTGGTAGTTCAAGTCTAGATAAGCTGATTGCTCAAATTCAGTAATATGATTTTCTTTTTCATCGCAATCTTAGCAGGATTGTTTACGGTAGTTGCGCCATGTATCTTTCCGCTCCTGCCGATTGTGGTGGGAGCTTCCGAGGCAGGAGAGCGACATGTCTCAAAACGGGCAATCGTAGTGATTGGGTCTCTCTCGCTCTCGGTAATTATCTTCACGTTGCTTCTCAAGGCCAGTACGCTGTATATTGCCATCCCGCAATCTTTTTGGAGCAGCTTCTCTGGCATCGTTATCGTTTTGGTCGGGTTGGCAATTTTGTTCCCAACGCTTTGGAGCAAAGTACCCCTGATACAAAAAATCAGCGTCATCAGTAATAAAGCAGTCGGAGCCGGTTACCAAAAGAAAAGTTATAGAGGGGACGCCCTCATGGGTCTGGCACTTGGTCCAGTGTTTACTACCTGCTCCCCGACGTATTTATTTATCATTGCGACCACGCTACCGGCTAGTTTCTTAGTTGGGTTTGTGTACCTACTTGGGTTTACCTTTGGTTTGGCACTTGCTCTGCTCTTAATTGCCTATTTCGGACAAAGGATTGTAAATAAAGTCAGTGAACATATGCAGACAACCGGAAAAATTAAACAAATATTCGGTGCTCTCATTGTTATTGTTGGGGTACTTATTCTTACCGGGTATGACAAAAAGATAGAAACAGCAATCCTTGATTCAGGATATGGAGCTACGATACAGCTTGAGGACTCACTCATTGAAAAATTTGCTCCAAAAGAGATGTTGGTTGAGCCGGTCGTGGAAAAAATGATGAAGTCAAACAATGATTATGAAGTGATTACGCTGGCTGGAGGTTGTTTCTGGTGTACAGAAGCTTATTTTCAAGAAAATCCTGGGGTGGTTGAGGCTGTTTCTGGATATGCCGGGGGAAGCGAACAAGACGCATCGTATCTAGCAGTGGCCAAAGGAGCTACTAAGCACCGTGAGGCCGTTCAAATAACCTATGACCCACAGCTTATCTCAACTGAACAAATACTTGATATTTACTGGTCACACATTGATCCAACTGACACTGACGGACAGTTTGCAGACACCGGTTTTCAGTACACCACGGCGATTTTCTATCACAATGAAGCTCAGAAAGAGTTAATCCTTGACTCTAAAAAACGGTTAGAGGAAAGTGGGCTCTTTGATAAACCGATTGCCACTGAGATTCTATCGTTTACTAACTTCTTTAAAGCTGAAGAATACCACCAGGATTACTACAAAAAAGCCTCAGATCACTATGAGCGCTATAAAAAGGGTTCCGGCCGAGCAGGCTTTGTGGAAGAAACTTGGGCAAAAGATGCTGCAATTCAATTTTTAGAAACTGAACAAAAAACTTCTATGAACGAAACCATAAAGAAAGACTACGACTACACTGAAGAAGAGATTGCAGAGTTGCTTAAAAATCTCGATCCGTTGGCGTATCATGTCGTCGCTGAAAACGGTACTGAGTCACCGTTTAACAACAAGTATTGGGACAATAAAGCCGAGGGTATTTATGTTGACATCGTGACCCAAAAGCCACTGTTTTCAAGTACGCACAAGTATGACTCAGGTACGGGGTGGCCGAGTTTCTGGCGCACTATTGATGACGACTCAGTGACGCTTCATGCAGATAATTCACTTTCGACAACACGGACAGAAGTGCGGAGTGATGCGGGGCACGTCGGACATGTGTTTGATGATGGGCCAGTCGAGGAGGGAGGACGACGATTCTGTACTAATTCTGCTTCACTTTTGTTTGTGCCGAAGGAAGAAATGGAAGGCAAAGGCTACGGGGAGTACCTCTACTTGTTTAACTAGAAAAACTACCTACGTTCATACAGGCGAGTAACGGGTTCATAATTTTGGTATACTTTTCGTATGGACTATCTGTATACCCTCAATTATGTACTGGCCTTAGGTGGCTTAGCGACGCTCGTGGTAACTATCGGTTTGTATGTAGACTACTTCTTTAACAGAAGTACATACTTTGAACGATTCTTTAAAAAATACGTTTGGCTAGTGATACTCCTCACAACGATTGGTAGTGTGGCACTTTCGCTTTTGTATTCAGAGTATTTTGGCTTTGTACCGTGCTCACTGTGCTGGCTACAACGAATTGCTTTGTATCCGCAAGCCCTGTTTGCAGTGATGGCTTTTAGAGTAAAAGAAAATAGTTATTTCCCGCTCTATAGTATGGCGCTCTCAGTCTTCGGTCTGGGGGTGGCAGTCTATCACTACATCTATCAGTTGGTGCCGAAAGAAGTGCTGCAGTCGGGTGCACTCCCATGCTTAGCTGACGGAACGTCTGATTGTGCTACCAAAATTATTAACGAATTTGGCTTTGTCACGTTTCCATTTTTGTCTGCGGTGACGTTTGCCTTCCTGATTGTGTTGTATCTTAACCTAAGGCGATCAGAGACTCATATTTCTGCTACAATTATCAAATGATTAAATTTAATGAAGTCACTTGGTATTCGAAATTGGCGACAATAATATTTTTTATCGGTATTTGGCCGGTTTTAACATTTTATATTGGTATTCAGTATGAAAAAGCTTTGCAAATAAGTCTTAATGAAACAACGCTAGAGGTAACTCCTGTTCGTACTGAAGAAATATCGCAGACTGAATCAGTTGCTTCGACAAGTCTTCCAAATGATACCCTCGAGAGTACGACTACGAGAGATAGTCAGCTAGAGGGCGTGGTACGTGAGGATGTACAGTTTACTAACCCTCAGCCACTTAAAACGAAGTATATATCAGCTACCGATTGGCCACCGGCGGTTTCACTTACGGTAGGTGAGTTTGTCTGTACTGAAGGTGAGGAGTTAGTACCAACTGGTTTTCCAAAGCGTTTTGAGGAGAGAACTATCGGAGGAGACACATACTGCGTTGGCGTTTCTACCGAGGGGGCTGCGGGGAGCACCTACAGCAGTTATGAATACTTTACCGAATTTGGAGACTCTATCGCGAGAGTTGCTTTTACCCTTCGTACTCCGCAGTGCATGAATTATGATGAACCAGAGCGGAGCGCCTGCACTCTTGAGCAAACAAACTTCAGCGCTGATACGCTAGTCAGTGAAATTGTTTCGAGTATTCGTACACAGTAACGTACTATCGTATAGTCAAAAGAATCTGGGCTGTATACAGAAAACGCGAGTATACTAATACGTAATGAATAAATATGTAGTAACCCTAGGAGCACTTGCTCTCATACTGTCGGCCAGCTTTCTCGTTTTCAATTTGTATAGCTACGAAGTGAAGCAGGAAACGAAAACAGTACCAGAACCTTACCGAGCAACGCTTGTGGGTGAATATGTATGCTTGCCTCAAAAAGACCAATCAGGCCCACACACAACTAAATGTCTGGCTGGACTTAAAACTGATGCCGGTCAGTACTACAGTTTAGACTTTAACCGTATGTCGCAAAGTGAAGTTGTGTTAGTCGTTGGTCAACGCCTCACTGCTGCTGGGGTCGTGACACCAATTGAGTACTTGAGTAGCGGAGAGTGGCAAAAATATACACTCGTAGGCATTTTCTCCGTAACTGACGCACTCACTCTAGAAAGCGAAGTCTTTGCCTGTGATGGTGACGCGAAGATTTGTCCGGATGGATCGTCAGTGGGGCGCTACGGTCCAGCTTGTGAATTTATTGATTGTCCATTACCTTCAGTTACTTCTTCCGAAGTAACTACCTACCTTGGAGGTAGTGTAACGAGTCGTATGGTAACTATATCGCCGAAAGAAGTCATTTCAGATAGTCGTTGTCCTACGGACGTACAGTGTATTTGGGCGGGCACCGTGGAAGTACGCACTATCCTCACGACACCAGTTAGTCATGGAGAGCTGGTACTTATTCTTGGAGAAGCTCAAATCTTTGGGGATTATATGGTCACGTTGATTGAAGTGACGCCAGTTAAAGCGAAAGAAGTGGTAACTAATTCAGCGTATAGGTTTACTTTTAAAATAGAAAATAGATAAGTTGCATAGTCAGAGTGCGGTAAAAGTATCAACGATAAACCTTAAGGTAACAAAAAGACCCCACAACGAGGGTCTTTTTTGAAGCATGTTACATGACTATTTCCAGTACAGGTATTCTTTGAGGAGAATACTCACTTCACGTAACACGTCGCTAATAGTCGTCATGATTTGATTTCGTCTATCGACTGCTGTTATCGTAGCTGGCTCACCAGGAATAATCTCAGCTTCTTTGAGAAAACCGTCGAGGGTTTTTACGAGAGGGTCAGTTACTTCAAGACGTTGATGGACATTGTACTTTCCAAACGCGTCTTTAGTCGCTACATATAGTCCTTTAGAACCCTTTTCTTTTGGTCCATTGTTGCAGAGATAGCCCCAGGTTTCATCTTTCTGGTGATAGACAAATACTTTCTCTTCAATGTAACCTTGCTTCACTTCGTCGATGGTAATTACTTCAGCGGTATAAGCTGTTTCGTCGAACCGATCAACTGAAGTGCCAGTAAAGATAACCACCTCACCATCTTTTCCGGCAATGTCTTTAAAATACATCTCTATTGATAAACAGCTCAGCGCTTGAGCTGGGGGGACCATAATTGGCGCAACAACAGCTAGTAGAGTGATACAGACTACCCAGATTTTTTGTTTCATATACGTGTAGTATACCAATATTTTTAAGGTACTCAATTAGAGATAATTGAGTTTAAAAGCGGAGTGGTTAGGTTTATGTCTGACTATAGAGAGCCATCCGAACTTGCTTTACGAGCTCATCAAGGCTGGTGTGCGCTTTGATGATATAGTCCACAATCTTACCTTCGTGGGCATAGGACACATTTTCTACGTCATCCATTGCTGTGAGAACAACCACACGGACCTTTTCACCCCAGGGGTCTTGGCGAAGGCGACGAAGCATCTCATGTCCATCCATGACGGGCATTTTTAAATCGAGTAAAATAAGGTTTGGTTGTTCTCGCAGGGCAATCTCTAAACCAGTTTGTCCGTTTTCAGCCACACTCACGCGATATCCCGCTTGTACGAGGGCTTCTGTCATAGGTTCACGAATGTCCGTTTCATCTTCAACGATAAGAATATGTTCGTTCATAGTACTTACAATGGTAGCATATTTCCGTACGTGTGAGGTTGAGCTTGGCTGTGCGCAAGCTCATAAATAGCCTTATACAATTGTTATCATAGGACTATGAGACTGGCCGTCAATACGAGGTTTATCAGGTTTATCTACGCGATAGTTCTTCTTATTGGTGTGCCACTGGGGGTAGCTGGACTTTGGGAGCTGTTCTCGATTTTTGTACCGACCATTAGCCCGGTTATATTTATTGTTGTATCACAGGTATTTGTTGTACTTTTTGGAATCGCTCTTTTTTCAGGCCGTTCAAAACTCTATCAATCAAGAGCAGAGGCAAACGCGCTTGTCGCCTCGCGCGAGCAATTTTTACTACTGTATGAACGAAGTCCAGTGCCGTATGTTACGCTCGACCAGGTTGGTCGAATTGTTATGTACAACTTGGCAGCCGTGCGTTTGTTTCAGGCAACTACCAGTAATCTCATCGGTCAAAATCTGACGGTCCGGATAACTCATGAAGATCTAAATTATTTGTCAGTAGTGCTCGGGAAAATTGACTCTGGTTTGACGATTGCTGACGAAGAGGTGCAGATTCAGACTATCTCGGGGGAGTATCGCTGGGTGCTACTTTCGGTATTTGTCTATAAGGAGGCTGAGCAGAGATTAGTTTCTTTAGTCGATATAACGCACCAGAAAATCGTTGATATCGCCAAGTCAGAATTTGTGTCCCTGGCGACGCACCAGCTCCGTACGCCTGTTGCAGCAATTCGGTGGAATTTTGAATTGTTGCTCCGTACTTTTCAGGGAAATCAGAGTCCTGACCAAAATAAATTTATTACCAAAATTGAACGGAATATTTTGCGTATGAACGCACTCATAAATGATTTCTTGAGTGTGTCGAAACTGGAAACAGGAACCTACGCCACCAGTCTCTCGCGGATTGATCTCGCGGAGTTTTTCGGGGGGATTATCGACGAATATGCCCAAACTATTAGTGAGAAGCAACTCCAGTTACAACGTGTGTTTGATCCGGTGGTGGTTAGCTTTACTTCCGATAGTCGTCTGCTCCACATAATTGTTAGTAATCTTCTTTCAAATGCAGTTAAATACATACCTCCTAAAGGGGGTATAACGATTAGTTATCAACTGCAAGGTAAGCGACTCGTCATCAGTATTACAGACACTGGTATTGGTATACCATCTTCTGAGCAAAGCCAACTGTTTACTAAGTTTTTCCGAGCGAGAAATGCCCAAGCGTTTCGGGCGGAAGGAACTGGCTTAGGTCTCTACATAGTGAAGCAATCAGTTGAAAAACTAAACGGAACTATCACGGTTAACTCAACAGAAAATGTCGGCACTACGTTTAGTATGTCGCTACCGTATGAGCCTTAGAGGTAGGGCAGTTTTTCTTAGTGATATACTAGAAGTTGTTACTATTTAGTAGTCATAATCATGATAACAAAAAAATATATTGCAGAATTTGTTGGATCATTTGGTCTGTCTTTTGTGGTATTGAGTGCGGTTTCTTTTACTATCGCTCTACCCGTAGCTGTACCGGTAATTGCCGGACTCACATTGGCTTTGTTTGTGTATACAATCGGTTCGATTTCAGGGAGTCATATTAATCCAGCAGTTACTCTTGGTTTACTTTCGATTAAAAAAATTGAGGCTAAAGAAGCACTGGCTTATATAATTGCCCAGTTCCTCGGCGCTTTACTTGCGCTTACAATGGCTAAAGTCTTCATGCTTACTACCCCAGAGGCAATGCCACAAGTGTTTGACGGACGTGTCTTTATGGCCGAAGCCCTCGGCATGTTTTTCTTTGCATTTGGTATTGCTTCTGTTGTGTATGGTAAAGCTAAAGAACAGATGTCCGGTATCGTTGTGGGAGGCTCACTGCTTCTAGGTGTCTTGATTGCATCCTTTGCTGGCTCAGCGGGTATTTTAAATCCAGCAGTAGCGTTGGCACTGAGTGCGCTTACCTTTGTCTATGCTCTAGCGCCAGTTCTTGGGAGTGTGCTTGGGTTTAAAGCGTATCAATATCTGGTAAGTGGACAGTAAGACCAGTGCGGTAGACCTAAACCTTGTATCGATTTCGATACAAGGTTTAGCATTTGTGCTTCCAGGTTTGCTATACTTCTAGATATGAGAGTAACTATTCTTGTTTCACTAGGCGTACTTATAGCAGGAACTGCCCTATTTCTCTTTTTTCGCAGTCCACACAGTGCCGATACCGCGCCGAGACAGACCGAAGCTGAAAAAGCCGTAAACATTGCTGTGTACTTTGAGGAACGCTTGTTAGGCGAGGCAATGGAAGAAGTCGGACAGCCAAAAGGAGGATTTACACCGGAAGTCCTTATGGGTGTTTTCCCGGTATTTATAGTAGCTGATTTCGATGGAGTTCGGGCTGAGGAAGGAAAGTATAGTGTTAAAGACGATCAAGTGGTTTTTGTTCGCTATGATTCATATATAGAAACCGATGCTGGTATGGAGATCTCTAAGATGGGGTATGAATCACTACTTAAAAATGTTGCTTTGCGACTTAACTACATAGTCCGAACAGAAGAGGGGGTAAATGAGTTGGTGGAAGAACTTTCCCGCTAGGTTTTGCGACATATTGCCAAAATATATTTTATGTGATATAATAGAAGATAATGAAAAACTTTAAACCAGGTGGATTTAAGAAGGGTGGTGGAGCCTTTGTCCCGCGTGTCTCATTTGCAGACCGAAAAAGTGGCGCCGGGACCTTCAAACGAAGAGACGGAAAAGATCAAAATAGCGGAGATCAGAAAGAATTTTTTTCAGCCACCTGCTCAACGTGTGGCAAGTCATGCGAAGTACCATTTCGTCCGAGTGCGGGTAAGCCTGTCTATTGTAAAGACTGTTTTGCAAATACTGATAACCGAAGCGGACAAAGTGACAAGGGGTACAGTGACAAACGTAAAGACTTTAGTCGAGAAAAGCGTCGAGAAGATGCTCCACGACGTGAGTTCAGTCCGGCAAAACCAGACCTGGCCACAGAAGACATTAAGCGCCAGCTGGCAATCCTTGAGTCAAAGTTAAATCGCGTACTTGAGTTGATAAATCCACCCCAACCAAAAGTAGCTAAAGTTTCTATTGATCGAGTTGAAGCAGACATTCCAGAATCTGAACCCGCAATACCTCAGAAAGTTCGGAAGCCAAAAACTGTTAAGGCAGTCAAGAAAGCTGCTCCAAAGAAAAAAGCACCAAGAAAGACAAGTAAAAAATAGTTATAGAAACAAAACCGCCTGAACAAATTTCCGGGCGGTTTTGTTTTGGCGGTTTTTAGTACCCCATGAGTAAAATAGCAGTATCACTATACTTGAGTAAGTGAGGGGTATTTTTTGGTACAACAGCTCGAACCCATAGTGGTTGCCGTGTAAGTACATTATCGTTTCCCGTAATGTGGATTGTAACAAATGAACTGGACGGGTAGATACTAAATGCCACTAATGATGGAAAGTAGATTGTTTCAAAGCCGTGGCAGTCAAGCAGACGGAGATTGTAAACCATGAGCGGTGTCATGTGAAGGAGCTCCACCTTGTGTACGTTCTAAACAAGTATAACCTGGTTAAGGAGAGTAGACGTTAGATGTACTGTAGATTAGCGACCCCTCCCGTAGTGCTTTTTAAGAAGTGCTACGTGGTCTTCATAGGTTTTGGTACAGTGGAAACCCCCATCTGAGTCATGAAAATAAAATAAGCAGTCAGTCTCTCTCGGATTAAGCGTAGCAATAATAGCGTCAACTGAAGGGTTGGCAATTGGATTTGGTGGAAGACCTTTGTTTTGGTAGGTATTATACGGAGAAGAAATAAACTTATCGGCTGGGACTGGTACAGGCCACCAAGGCTCACTCGCACGGCTTCCTTTCGCGTACTGTAAGGTAGCGTCAATTTGTAGTTTCATATCAATAAATAAACGATTCCAGAGAATCCCCGATATGTAGCGCATATCTTCAAAGTCGTAGGCTTCGCGTTCAAGGAGGGAAGCGATTATGAGTGCGTCTGTCAAAGGGACTATCGTTTCGATATTTTTTGGATACCGGGCTTTTACTTCAGTGTTAAAGCGCTCGGTGATGAGTTCAGCAACGTCCTCTGGTGAAGCATCTTTAGCACTAAGATAGCTTCCTGGATAAAACTTACCGTCCCGTAGTTCTGGCGTACTACTAGCAATACGTGTGTAAAACTCCATTCGTTCCTCGGCGCTCCATTTGAGAATAGAACCAAAGTTTTCAACTATTTCTTCGCCTCGTTCGCCCGATTGGATGACTAAGACTCGACTGGCGGGGGAAGCCAGGTTTTGATACCAGTCAAAGAGGGCGAGTTTGGCAGTCAAGCGTTCAAGCCAGCTGTCAGGTAGTGATGAGTCAGTATGATTTGAAGCAATGGTTGTACTGACAAACTCGTCGACGGTAGGATTTTCCGTAATGGTTTTTGTTCTCGGATTAACACCAATTGGGAACGGGGGAGGTCCGGTATTTATAGCAGTACTTGAAATTGTTGGGTTTGGATACGATCTTTCAAAAGCGTACTCCTTGGATTTTATGAGTACAACGAGGAGGGTAGAGGCAGCAACACATAAGATGAGCACAAACAACGTCAGTGTACGAATAAGGCTTCGATACTGAATCGACTTGCTGGCGCGTAAAGTGGAAGACTTCATTTTTAAGATTATGGCACATTTTTAGTGAATCCGGGCGCTACTTTAGGGATATACTGGCCGTTACCTCGCTGTCTACGTAAAACCACTTGCTATTTATTGTGACTGTGCTTTAATACACACACAAAGCAGTCGCTCCTCTTGAGATCTCATTCTCAAACAGAAGAAGACCAGGCGAAGTGAAGTTTTGTAGTTATACAAATAAAATAAACAAATAAGATGACAGGGAAAATTGCACGTGTTACAGACCGAGGTTTTGGATTTATTACTCCAGATGATGGTCAGAAAGACGTATTCTTTCACGCTAAGGATCTTGTTGAAGTAGCATTCAACGACCTCCGTGAAGGTGACATGGTTACATTTGAAATCGTAGAAGGTCCTAAGGGTCCTGCTGCTGCAAATGTACAACGAGCTGCGTAAGCAGAACTCGATACAAAAACCCGCACCGTAAAGGTGCGGGTTTTTGTATGTAGCTAGGTGATAGCAAATACGTTATTCACTAGGACTTTGCGTAAGGGTCTTTCTCGGCGTAGACCGATATAGTTCTTCGTTTACGAGCGCGACCTTTACTAACGTGTTTGTGCGAAGCATAGACTTTATGCACGATGAATCGTTCACCGAGGAATGTGGTCAGTTCTTCTTCGCTGTACACGTATTCTTGAACCCCGATGATGGGATGGATGTAGGCGCCGGTTTCTTCTGCAGGACTATCTTTCAGAAGTCGCCTGGTATGCAGGTCACCGTCACTCAGAAAGGTCTTCATAAAAAGCCAGCCACCCGGCGCGAGGACGCGGTGGATTTCGTCTCGCAAAAAGACGCGCTCTTCTTTGTTTAGAAAGTGTGAACTCATCATATCAAGAGCAAGTACTTGGGAGGCGTCTTCAACATCAAGGGTGCCAGCCATCCCACGAACCTCATACTGGAGAGGAAGTCCGTCAGCCAAGCGTTTCGCTTCTTTAATGGCGGCACCAGACGTATCATAGCCGACGCCTTTCATACCAAACTCCCGAGCAAGATAGAGGGCGTTTCGACCATTGCCACACCCAAGGTCTATCAGGCTACCGAATTTGTTGAGAGTTGTCGTACCCTGGTTCCGCACCAGCCAACGGCAAAACTTCTCCAAGTCTTCACTCGGTTCAACAGAGAGCGCTAAGTGTTCAGCGTTGGTGTATTCGCTGTCCCAAAAAGCCGTCCCGTGGCGTTTACGCTTGTGATTTTTTACATGTCTGGCCATAGGTGTAGTTTCACTAAAGTACCACATACTGCTACAAATAACAGGGTTTATGTAACAGGCTATTCCTTTTTCACTGATTCTCGGTATAGTGGTGTCACTATGGATGATCGATATGTATATATGTATGGTAAGCACGCTGTGCTGGAGGCACTTACCATGCGTCCTGATGTACTAGTTGAAGTCTTTTTGCGTGAGGAAGTGGTAAGTGAAATTAACCCTAGTCTCTTAGCGGGCATTTCAAAAAAAACAACGTTCAAAGGTGACAATGTGCCAAAAGGGGTGGAACCAAGAGCTGTCCATCAGGGGTATGTCGCAAAAATAGATACACAAAAACTGGTTATACCGTTTGATACTTTTCTGGAGACGTTAGAAATTACGCCAAAATCAGCCATGGTCATTCTGGGTGAACTTCATGATCCACACAACGTCGGAGCTGTCATACGAAGCGCTGCAGCGTTTGGTCTCTCGGCCGTACTCCTCCCAAAGCATCGCCAAGTGGGTGTAACCGGAACTGTCCTCAAGGTTTCAGCCGGCATGGCGTTTGCTATTCCAATAGTTGAAGTACCAAATGTAAACCGTGCCCTGCGCACACTTAAAGAACGAGGCTTCTTTGTGTACGGGCTTTCGGGTACTGGCGAGGTTGAGCTTGAGACAGAAGATTTCCGTAAACCATCAGTATTTGTGCTTGGTAACGAAGGAACCGGTGTTCGAGAAAAAACCGAAGAGCACTGTGACCTGATGCTTCGGATTAAGATGCACCCGCGTTGTGAGTCACTTAACGCTTCAGTATCAGCTGCCGTGGTTTTTCAAATGTGGAGTCTTCGTCATCCTGATGCTCTCAGTGTATAGCGTATACTGGTCTAACATACATATGGGTGAGTTTATTGTTAGTATGATTGCGTCAGGCGGATACCTCGGTATTGTTGCTTTGATGATTCTTGAAAATGTCTTCCCACCGTTACCGTCTGAGCTCATTTTGCCTTTTATTGGTCTACTCGTTGCTCAAGGTACCTTTTCATTACCGCTCGCTATCTTTTCAGCTACGGTCGGGTCTGTGGTTGGTACGTCACTCTGGTTTTTACTTGGCTGGTTTGTAAGCGTCCCGCGGATTACATCTTTCCTAGAGCGCTACGGAACGTATATTGCTATTTCTGTTGATGACTTCACAAAAGCGACAAATTTATTCAAGCGATTTCAAATACCGGCAGTGTTGTTTGGACGGATGATGCCAACAGTACGTTCGGTTATTTCTGTACCGGCTGGCTGTATTCGCATGAGTATACCCGCATTTCTATTCTTTACTTGTCTGGGGAGTCTTATATGGAACACAGCCCTTATTTTTGCAGGGAGCAAACTGCTAGGTAATTTTGAAGTCATTGAACACTATCTCAATCCGGTCACAAATGCTGTGGTTGGTTTTTTTGTACTGGCGTATGTGCTCCAGGTGGTACGATTCCACTTTTTTAAAAATCACAAAACCCGTTCCTAAGTTACCTATAGCTACTATTTCTTAGTAGGGTTTTGCTATACTATATACATATGAACATTCAAACTTTTTTTACCCTCTATGCGCTCGCCGTGCCGGTCTTTTTTATTATTGACATGATATGGCTTGGGTTCATTGCGCGTAATTTCTATCAAGCAAAAATGGGGTACCTGCTAGGTGACGTAAACTGGGTAGCAGCAGTTATCTTTTACCTCGTCTTTTTGCTCGGCCTTACCTTTTTTGCCACCTATCCAGCAGTAGCCAAGAGCACCCTTTTGATGGCGGTGTTGCTCGGTGGACTGTTTGGTTTCTTTACCTACGCCACGTATGACCTGACAAATTTGGCGACTATAAAAAATTGGCCACTTTCACTTACTATAGTAGATATACTGTGGGGAACGGTGCTTGGTGCCCTTGTCTCTGGTGTTACTGTGTTTGTGTACAACACGTTCATTGTGTAAGTATGAAGTTGCTTTTTGATGTCGTCATTTTCATCGCGTTTGGACTGGCACTGCTGTTTGCCTACTTAACATATTGGGACGACCTCATGGTGTTACTTTTTGACGAAGAACCAAAGTACACTATTTTTATTGACAACGTGCCTGTCGTAGTCACGGTTGCTGACACGAAAGAAACCAGAACTCAAGGCTTGTCTGGCGTACAAAAGCTTGGTAAGAACGAAGGCAAGTTCTTTGTTTTTGATAGTAATGCAAAACACGGCATATGGATGAAGGACATGCTCTTACCACTTGATATTATATGGATTGATGAACAGCTCAATGTCATACACATTGAAGAGCGGGTAGAGCCAAGTACCTATCCAACTATTTTTGCTCCGCAAACTGAAGCGCGTTTTGTTCTTGAGACGAATGCATTTTTTGTCGACTCGCTTAAGGTTGAAGTCGGTGACCGCTTGTTTATTCCACCTGAAATTTTACCGAAAGACATTAGCAAAAATTTGCAATAATACTCTTGTTATTGTATAATGTTTGAGTTGATGGTCGCCACTGTATAGTAATTACTCTACAGTGGAGGAAAGTCCGGACACGTGGTCTAGCATTGTAATGATAGGCAAGCGTAGCGGGTAACACCCGTCGCTTTGGCCAATTGGTCAAAGAGAGGTGCGAGCAGAGACGTCAAAGACGAAAGTCGGAGATACCCTTAGGGGTAAGTCCTATAAGTAATTATAGGGGTGAAACGGCTAAATCCTTACGTGCGTGCAAGGCCGTGCCTGACACCACTTTTATGGGTTTTTGAGTCTCGCCATAGACGCAAAATGACATAAAAGTGGTGTTAGGAGAGCCGCCAGAGGTGTTTGGTAACAAACATCCTAGGTATATGACCATCCTCGACAGAATCCGGCTTATAACATATCAAAACCTCCCCTTGGGGAGGTTTTGATATATGGTATTCTATAGAGAACTTATTGGTAATGTTTGTGAATATTTATGGAAGGAGAATTTGTAATGGAACCAGTACGACAACAAAAGAGTGATCGAGTCGAGCATGGTCTTGTAACCGCTGCTCACGCAGTCTTGGTTGCTGTGTTTGGGCTTACACCGCTTTTTTTTATTCCAAGTCCGGTTGTCTCAATTGATTATGCTAAATCATTTTTAGTGATTGGGGGACTACTCTTAGCTCTCGTTCTGTTTAGTTTAGCGACACTTCGGTCAGGAAAAATATCTTTGTCGGTTCCGACTCTAGCCTTGGTGTTTTGGGGTATTGCCGCGTCGGCAGTTGTCTCAGCACTTCTTTCGGGGGATCGCTTTGATGCGTTTTTTGGAAACACTCTAGAAGTTCATACGGCTGGCTTTGTAGCACTTATGGCTGGTGTTATATCCATACCGCTCTTACTAAACTTCTCGAAGGCAATGATTATGCGAGTATATATTGTGCTCGGGGCATCAACGCTCGTGCTCGGCCTATACCATGTAGCACGACTGGTTTTTGGACAAACACTCCTTTCTTTTGGTCTTTTTAACTCCGTGGTTGATTCACCGCTCGGAGGCTGGAATAGTCTCGCCCTCTTCTTCGGCTTGGTAATTCTCCTTCTCTTGATAGCGCTTGAACAATTGCCACTTACAAAACCGGGACGGATTTTCTTCGCTATCATAATCCTGTTTTCTCTACTGATGCTGGTAGTAATCAATTTCTTTGCTATCTGGGTAGTGTTGGCCCTGGTTGGTATGGTCGTACTAATGTACGGCTTGGTAAAGGAACGCTTTTCTGAGCAATCGCTCGCCCGTGAAAAGGCCAGTTCTTTTAGTGGGCTTAGTATTGCACTGTCTGGTTTGGTTGGAGTAATTTCAATCGTCGCTCTCCTTGGTGGCACTAGTTTTGGCACAATGGTTTCAAGTGTTTCGAACGTGTCGTTTCTTGAGGTTCGGCCTTCTTTGGGAGCCACTCTCGACATTACTCGTCAGGTCTATACGGAGAATGCGCTCTTGGGTATTGGGCCAAACAAGTTTGCCGATGCGTGGCGACTGTATAAAGACCCAAGTATAAACAGCAGTATTTTTTGGAGTGTTGATTTTCAAAGTGGCTACAGCTACCTCACGACAGCTTTTGTAACACAAGGGTTGCTTGGCGGTGTTCTTTGGGTAGCGTGGTTGCTTGGGTTTGTGTACGTAGGCTTGCGTGTGTTACTACGTCCAAAGGTGCATGACACAATCTGGTACTTTATTGGTACGTCATCGTTTGCAGCCGGGTTGTACTTGTGGGGAATGTCGCTTATTTATACCCCGAGCGTCGCTATTATGCTTTTGGCAGCATTTTTCACCAGTGTACTTTGTGGCGCCCATACAGCCCTTCGAGGTGCATCGCCAATCACATTTTCACTGATTCAAAATAAGCGTGCAGCAATTGTCCTTGTGGGAGTTGTTTTGGTCATAATTGTATCTTCAGTTGCTTTACTCTACTCAGTCACCAGACATTTTGCTGGGACCATTATCTTTTCTGATGCTGTCGCTGACGTGGGGCGAAGTGTCCCGCTTGATCAAGTAGAGGCTCAGATAGAGCGTGCGTATCAACTTTCACAAAATGATCTCTATGCGAGACAGGTAGCAGAGTACCAATTTGCAAAAATTTCTTCACTACTGACTGTAGCTGAACCATCTGAAGTTGAGCAAACTGCTTTCAACCAGGCAGTTGCACAGGGGGTGAGTGCGGTACGGTTGGCGATACAGGGTGACCCTAGTGATGCACGTAACCACGCGCTGGCTGGGGCACTTTATAGTGTGTTGATTGACCCTAACTTTAAAGACCCAGAAGAGCGTGCAAAAGAAGCATACTCTTCAGCCGAAGCACTTGACCCAAGTAACCCACTCTATAAGTTGCTTCGAGCCCAGTTGGCAGTCCGAATCGGCGATGAAACCGGTGCAAGAGCAGCAATAGCAGAAGCAATTAGTCTTAAACCTAATTATACTGAAGCACTCGTACTTCTCGCTGACCTTGAAATTGCTACTGGTAATGTAGCCTCAGCAATAACGACAACTCAGGCCATCCTTTCTCTTGAGCAGAACAACCCAGCTCGCTACTTCCAGCTTGGTGTACTCTATGTCGCAAATGAGGAGCTCCAAGAAGCAACACGTGCATTTGAGCAAGCGGTTGTGCTAGATGCAAACTATGCTAACGCTCGCTTCTTCTTAGCGAGACTCTACGCTCAGGAAGGTAAAGCAGACGCTGCTCTTAAGGAATTACAGGTGGTTGAGTCTCTTAATCCAGGTAATGCTGATGTGTTGGCTCTCAAAGCACAAATCGAGCAAGGTAATGTTACTGGCTTTACAACTAGTTCTTCTACCCCAGTCTTACCAGAAGAAGGAGTGGGGAGTGACGATGGCACACCAGGTACCACTGTTGATACTGAACTCGTGACTCCAGTAAATGTACCAAGCGAAAGTACCGAAGAAGAGCCAGCTTCTAACGAAGAAGCAGATACCACTCCAGCAGAATAGAGTCCAGCGCACTCTATGGTACGAAACGTAATGAACTTAGTGTACAGAGAAGTACGAGGTCTTCATCAGGCAGCGTACATTCTTGGTATATTTGCCTTTGGTTCACAGCTTCTTGCGTTAGTGCGGGATAGAATGCTGGCACATCAGTTTGGTGCTGGTGGTGAACTCGATCTTTACTACGCTGCATTTCGTATTCCTGATCTCCTCTATGTGATTTTTGCTTCGACACTCTCGGTGTATGTACTTATCCCATTTGTAGCAGAAAGGATGCAACGAGAGAATGCAAAAGATGCTCGGGCACTTTTAAGTCAAATGTTCAGTATTTTCTTAATGGTGTATGCGCTCTTAGCCGGGGCTATGTGGCTCTTGATTCCATACCTGGTACCGTTTATGTTTCCTGGCTTTGAAGCTAACTCTGAAGAAATTGTACTTCTGATTCGTATTCTTCTACTCCAACCATTTTTCCTGGGACTGTCTAGTTTGTTTGGGGTAGTGACCCAACTTGGACACCGCTTCGTACTCTATGCCATTAGTCCACTTATTTACAATGTGGGAATTATTTTCGGAATCAGTGTGCTGTATCCACAATTTGGCGTAGCCGGCTTAGCCTACGGTGTCGTACTTGGTGCGATTGGTCATTTGGCAATTCAAATCCCACTGGTACAACGAAGTGCTTTATATTTTGGGTATACTACAACCATTGACTGGGTAATGATGCGGAGTGTCTTAGCGGTGTCCTTACCTCGGGCAGCTACGTTGTCGATGCACCAGTTTGAACTCTTGGTGCTCGTAAGTATAGCCAGTCTCATGAGTGTTGGTTCGGTGGCGGTATTTCAGTTTGCCTACAATCTCCAGTCAGTCCCACTGGCTGTTATTGGTGCAAGTTATTCGACTGCTGCTTTTCCGCTCCTAGCTGATTTATTTGCTCAGAAAAAAATGGAGGCATTTCGGCTTCATATGACTACCGCGATCCGGCACATTATTTTTTGGTCAGTACCAATTATTGGTTTAGTGATTGTGCTTCGTGCCCAGATGGTCCGGGTCGTGTTAGGGACTGGGCAGTTTGATTGGGGAGATACTCGTCTCACCGCAGCGGTCTTGGCACTACTTACTATTTCTCTCGTTGCGCAAGCAATAAACCTACTCCTCATCAGAGCCTTTTATGCCAGTGGTTTAACGAAGGTGCCCTTCATGGTTGCGTTTTTTGGTTTGCTACTTTCAGTGTCATTTGTGATTTTACTCTATGGGCTATATATCGTGTCACCACAATATGTTGTCGCAATTGAAAAATTTATGCGGGTGAGTGATGTGGCCGGTAGTGAAGTATTAGTACTTGGACTTGGATATAGTGTTGGCATTATTCTCCAGAGTGCCCTGTTATTGTATTTGTCAATCAAGCAGTTTTCACTCGAAATGAGTTGGTTCTGGCCACACCTCATGCGGTCACTTTTTGCAGCCTCAGTAGGCGCGCTACTTTCATATATCACGATTAATTTTTTTGTCGAAGGGTTAAATACGAATTTATTTTTAGGTATTTTTGTTCAGGGTATGCTTGGTGGAATGGTTGGGGTGGCTGGAGTGATTGGCGCCTATGTTCTCGTACGTTCTCCTGAGTTACTTGAAATCTATAAAGCCCTCCATCGACGTTTCTTCTCAGCTCAAATTGTTGCTTCACAGGATGATGTACTTTAGGTTGTAAATGCGGTACAGTACGCCCACCAAAAACTATGCAGAATATACGAAATTTTAGTATTATTGCCCATATTGACCATGGTAAATCCACGCTTGCCGACCGCATGCTCGAGGTTACCAAAACAGTGGAGGCACGCCTGATGAAGGATCAAGTACTTGATTCGATGGATCTTGAGCGAGAACGAGGCATTACTATCAAAATGCAACCCGTTCGCATGCGCTATATGCGTACAGGTGTGGTGTACGAACTCAATCTTATCGATACTCCCGGCCACATTGACTTCTCATACGAAGTGTCCCGTGCCCTTAAGGCTGTAGAGGGTGTACTGCTTTTAGTTGACAGTACCCAAGGTGTACAAGCACAAACACTTACAACGCTTCAGATGGCGAAAGATCTTGGTCTAACTATTATTCCTGTACTGACAAAAATTGACGTACCCCATGCAAGGATTATAGAAGTGGGCGATGAAATTATCTCCTTACTCGGATGTGCCCGGCAAGACATTTTAGCTGTTTCAGGAAAAACTGGTGCTGGTGTACCAGAACTGCTTGAAGCAATTTGCGCCCGGGTACCGGCTCCCAAGACACCAGAGCTTGATACGTTCCGAGGTCTCGTTTTCGATTTTCAATACTCAAATCATCGGGGGGTCATAGTGTACCTGCGGGTGTTCGATGGTAGTGTGAAAAAGGGTGATCAGCTCAAGTTTGCCGTGAGCGGGAAGACATTTACCGCGCTTGAGGTGGGGATGCTCGCACCGGGGGAGGTTTCAACTGAAGCTCTTAGGCATGGTGAGATTGGCTATGTCGTGACGGGTATTAAGGAAGCAGGAACCGCCAATGTCGGTGATACGCTCGTATTTGATAAAAGTACCGCGTCGCCTCTCTCGGGCTACCAAGTAGCACGGCCGGTAGTTTGGGCCTCAGTCTTTCCAGAGAGTCAAGACGATTTCACTATTGTCAGACAAGCGCTTGATAGATTGCGCTTATCAGACTCCTCGCTTTCCTACGAAGAAGAATCGTCTGGGGTGTTAGGTCGGGGGTTTCGCTGCGGCTTCTTAGGTATGCTTCACTTGGAAATTATTACTGAACGGCTAAGACGTGAGTTTAATATTGAGCTGATTGTTACTTCACCGTCTATATCGTACGACATTACCTATCTTGATGACGGACACACCGAACAAGTGTACGCAGCGTCTCGCTTTCCTGATCATGGAGCAAAAGTGACCGTAAAAGAACCGTGGATTCTTGGACAAATAATTATTCCACCAGATTATATGGGGAGTATGCTGACCTTACTCTATGACCACGAAGCGCAGGTAATTGATACCGAAGTGTTTGGTGATGGACGAACACTGCTTTCAGTGGAGATGCCGCTCCGTGAACTGATGCGTGGTTTTTTCGATAAGCTTAAGAATGCGAGCAGTGGCTACGCATCGCTTTCGTATGAGATTGCTGAGATGCGATTCGCTGATGTGGTCCGACTTGACGTCTTGGTAGCTGAAGAAATTGTACCAGCGTTTTCACGAGTGATCGGGGTACGGAGGGCGGAGATAGACGCCAGGGCGGTAGTAGAAAAACTTTACAACACGTTGCCACGGGCTATGTTCACCGTAAAAATTCAAGCGATGATACGAGGCAAGATTATTGCTTCACGTACTTTGTCAGCCATGAAAAAGGATGTAACGGGATACCTGTATGGAGGCGATATTACTCGTAAGATGAAGCTTCGTGATAAGCAAAAGAAAGGTAAGAAAAAGATGCTTGCTCACGGCAAAGTTCACATCTCACCTGAGGTGTTTATGAAGATGATTAAGGATGAGTAGGTAAGTCAAAAACCCGGTCTCTTTTCGCACTATAATCTCCACAAAATCCTACAAAAGGAATGATAGATGCAACTGTAACCGCATATCGCCTTGCACGGATAGTGCTGTGCTCCCGCGAGACACTAAACGTGAATGCTCCTAAGAGGGTCGCATTTCACGAAGTGTTCGCATAAGGGAAACATAGTCGTGGCTACACCACGTCTTGTTTCCCTAAATTCCGAAAAAGACGCCAGCGGCAATCATTGAAACGATAATGATAATAGCCATGGCAGTCCAAATCCAGGTAATGGCCCTTTTAGTTCGTTTGTCGTAGAGAAAGCTCATAAGTCAAAAATACTATCACTATAAATATGGTAGGTATGATACCATACCGATATGCAATTTGGAAAAAAACAACCCGTTACCAAGTATCTCTATACCAAGTTTGGGATTGTTATTCTACTTCTTGTTACTTTTTTCCTAGCCAAAAGTGTCTATGAGCGTTTTTTGATAGAGCGCGATATGGCTAAGCGAACCAGTGAGGCACAATTAGAGCTACAGGAACTTGAAGAAAGACAAGGTGAGCTGAAAGAAGAGGTAGAGTATTTGACAGGTGACCGTGGGATAGAAGAGGAGATTCGCAGCAATTTTGACGTCGCTAAAAGTGGTGAACAGGTAGTGATTTTGGTAGGGGAGGAAGACAAGGTAGTTCTTCCTACTGAAAAAAAGGGAGCAGGAGAAACTGCAAAATGGTGGCAGTTTTGGCGATAGAGGAAGTCCAGTGTATACTATTTGGGTATGGATAAACAAGTAACAATTTATAGTACTCCAGTGTGTCATTTTTGCCACTCTGCTAAAGAGTACTTTGCAGAACATAATGTAGTTTTTACTGAATTCGATGTAGCTTCTGACGCCCAAAAAAGACAAGAAATGATTGAAATGACCGGACAAATGGGTGTACCGGTAATCCGGATTGGGGACGACGTGGTAGTAGGCTTCGATGAAGCTAAAGTCGCAGAACTTCTCGCTGCTTAAGCTATCCGTACCGGCAGTTTTGAGCACAGAGAACACAGAAGAGGCGGGACCCACAGTCCTGCCTCTTTTGTGTTAGGATATTCCACATTGCCCTCATAGCGGAGTGGATAGAGCTACTCCGTCCGCGGGAGTAATACAGTCTGGGGGACTGTATTACCATGGTTCGATTCCGGGTTCAGGAATGTAATAATAGTCAAATTGCCCTCATAGCTCAATGGATAGAGCTACTCCGTCCTAAGGAGAAGATCCTGGTTCGATTCCGGGTGAGGGCACAAAGGCGCTAAAAATCCTGACCTGCGTCAGGATTTTCGCGTTTGTGAACCGCAGCGATGTTTTTGCTCACCAAAGAGCAAAAACCGCGAGGTGGGGTCGAGAACACTTGGTAGATTTGAAGCGAAGCAAAAGATATACCTAGTGATTCGTGACCAAACAATATAATTAGCAACTTGACCCCAAGAATATGCATAGGTTCACAAATTCCAATCAAGTACTGGAATCTGTAGGATTCGATTCCTAGAGCCCCATAAAACCAATAATCTGTTACAATAGTAGGAATATGCCAGAAGATCATGCATCGCTTCTAGAAATTGCACGTGCGAACAATGTGCTCTTAGAAGAGAATAACCAAATGCTAAAGAAAATGATTCGTGATGCACGGATAGCCTTTTGGTTTAAAGTAGCTTTATACGCACTGATGCTGGGGTTGCCGTTTATTTTATTCTACTACTTTCTTAGCCCTTATTTAGGGCTTGTGTCAGGCTCTAGCAGTACGCAAAGCACCGGAGGTATGGTTGATCTTGAGCAGTTACAAGGTGTGGTGGACTTATACCGAGGCTTGTAATAGTGGCATTGAAAAAAGACCAAAAACAGGTACAATAGCTGGCACGTTGGATGAACAAGTTGGCACGTCACTTGCTTGGTAAGCAAAGCTTCCCCAAGCTGCACTCAGAACCAGTGTACAAGCCAGCTTGCCCACTGTTCTTCGTTTGCTTGGTAAGAGGAATCTTTCCCAAGCTGCATTCGCACAGTAAGAATGAGATTAAAATCTAATTCTTATGTACTCATTTGCTTGGGTAGCTCAGTTGGTAGAGCATTCCCCTGAAGAGGGAAGGGTCAGCAGTTCGAGCCTGCTCCCAAGCACTGCATATGCAAAAAGCCGCCCATAGGCGGCTTTTTGCATATGCAGTGCTTGGGAAGTACTGTGCCTGCGCACAGTACGTGCAGGCTCGAAGGGCGCAGACATGTTGCTTTAGCAACAGTCGAGCCGGGGTCGAAAGTACTTAGCAGAATTGGAGTGAAGCGAACAATTATGCTTAGTAACTTGTGACCGAGCCTTACTCATAGTTTGCATATGCGGTGCTTGGGAAGTACTGTGCCTGCGCACAATGGTGTACAGCTTCTGTAAGAAGAGAAAGAGGAAACTTGTGATTCATGACCGAGCCTGCTCCAAAATACTTAAAGCATAACGAAAACGACCCCACCTTGGGGTCGTTTGTTTTTTACTTTGGCTGGAGGTTGGAGCGAACTTTGAGTCTCGTACTGCGATCCTTATCAACTTTAGGGAGCCTAATCTCAAGCATGCCGTGCTTCTCGTGCGCTTCAGCTTCATCGATAATAACTTCTTCAGGTAAAACGAGGGTTCGAGTGAAACTACCCCAAAACAGCTCGCGGTGGTAGTAGTCATCAGTACCAGTTTCTTGGTATTCTTCACGAATACCTTTTATAGTCACCATGTCCCGTGTGATAGCAATATCAAGGTCTTCTGGCGGTACTCCCGCAACCAACGCTCTAATCACGATAGCGTCACCCGTGTGGTACATGTCAACTGGCAGTTCGCCTTCTTGGGGTTCTTCTTCATAGTCTTGGCCTCCGTGCCACTCTGACTCTTCCTCGTAGGCTTGTTTGGCTCGAGGTTCTTCTTCTGAGAACTCGTGATCGTCAGCAAGTACTTCGTCGTACTTGTTCATAGTTACGGCGCCGGTGAGGCGTTCGAGGAATGATGTTTTTTTCATAATGATGTACTAGGTGGTCTTACGTGATGGACTTCGAGTATTTTTATCTTTTCAAAGATGAGCAACAGGACAATGATGCCCATCCAGACAAAGAGGAAGACACCTAAGATGGTTTCTCCGCTTCCTTCCATTATAAAAAAGTTAAACAGTGCATGCAACACGACAGCTAGGCATAACCCCAGACAACCCGCTAAGACCATAGCGGTTTTTGACTTATAAAAAGCGAATGCAACACAGGCACCAACTGTTCCTGAGGCCAAAACATGGAGAAGGGTAGCGCCGACAAATCGTAGTTTTCCGGTTACAAGCGAGCTCGCGGTACCAGTCGCGTCAAGCGCATTGAAGATAAATAAGGTATTTTCAAGCGCAGCGAAGCCAAGCGCCACGGCTATCATGTAAATAATGACATCGATTGGTTCATCAACCGCGTTGTTCCAGAGAATAATCAGTAAGGCAGCACTATACTTGAGCACTTCCTCTATGGTGACCCACACCAAGACCAGGTTGTCGCCACTGTAGGCTTGGAGGGCAAGTTGTTGAAGGGGTAACGCAATCGGAACCACCATCATGCCACCGATAAAAGCCAAAGCAATCAAGAGATAGGATTCTGGTTTCTCACGGTCTTCACGAAGCCAGAACCAAAGCCAAAACAAAGCTGGAATAAGTCCGCCTAAAAATGCGATTGCAAAGTGCGTTGAAACCATTGCGATAATTGTAACATTGCTCGTTACGTTCGAGTGTCTCTCTTGCCGAATTGCTGGCCAACCAGGTAAACAAAAGGGGCGCCGTGACGCCCCCGCTCTTAGTTCATATTAAACACACCTCTCTCAACTGATTTGGGATGAGATTACCTTTTAAATCCTTCACAACATAGCCAAAGAGGGTTCGTTCTGTTTCGCTCGTTTCTAGTTTAACCGGACCAATCATCATCCTTTTTTCTGGGCTACCGTCACTTGTGACTGTGTCAGGATCAAAATCAATTTTGGTAATAATGAGAACACTAGATGCAATACCATCATAGTCTATAAGAGAAACTTTCTTAGCGCTCGGGTTTATTTCGCCACGCTTGTATTTTCTTATCGTCATGATGTACACCTTGTCCTGGTTGAGATTTCGACAGAGCTCGCTTATTTTGTACGAGTTACTGCGGGAAACTATAGCCGGATTGGCATGTATTTGCAACTTAAGGTAAGTGGTACGTTAGTGAGATGGGCCTGTATACACCGCTGTGCCATTTACGGTCACTTTGACTGGGACAAGTGTTTTACCAAGCTCGAGTATCTCAAACGTGACTTCAGCATCAAGCATTTCGTCATAGCCGGTAATGACAGAGAGAGCTTCATTTGGCTCAGACAAACTTACATCGGTTAATTTCCATAATCCGATACCAGGTATGTGTAAGTTAGCTCTCACCGAGAGCTTCATCATAACCAAAGCTGGATTCACTATATCGTGAGTCAGTACCAGCTTTTTCAATGTCGTCCACGTTGCTTAGCGCAGCTGGAATAAATCTTTTTTCCATAAATATTAGTTAGTCGGCCAAGGGGCTACCATCAAGATATCCTGGTCTTTCATAGTCTTTGGCAACTCTTGCCAAATTGCTTCGGTCACAAATGGCATAAATGGATGAAGGAGTTTAACAGAAGTAACGAGGTATTCGGCTAACAGAGCCTGCCGTGAAGCTCTCACAGCGGTATCGTTTGAAGCGAGGAGGGGCTTTGATGCTTCAATGAGTTCACTGGCAAAGTAGTCCCACACAAAGTGATAGATTTTTTCAGAAGCCAAGTCAAACCGGTCAGTGTTCATGTACTTGGTTATTTCAGTAGTATTTACTGTGAGTATGGTTGCGATGTTTGCTTGGTCTTCTTCTGTAAGTGTTGCTCCGCTTGGTAAGTCAGCTGTAGCGTCAAGTACGAAGCGAGTAATGTTCCAAAGTTTGTTGGCAAATTTTTTGTTGGCATTAATTTTGTCTGGGTCCAGGTTCATGTCGGTCCCAGGGGCGTTGTTTACGATAAGTCCCATACGGAGGGCGTCAGTACCGTATTTGCTCTGGATTTCACTTGGTGCGATGACGTTGCCTTTACTTTTGCTCATCTTCTTGCCTTGCTTATCGAGTACCATGCCGTGGAGGTAGACTGATTTAAATGGCACTTCTCCAGTTCGATAGAGTCCAAACATGATCATGCGTGATACCCAGAAGAAAATAATGTCCTTCCCAGTCTCCATCACTGAGGTAGGGTAGTAGTCAGCGAAGTCTTGGCTGTCGGGGTAGTTGGTGGTCGCCAGTGGCCACTGACCAGAGGAGAACCAGGTATCAAACGTGTCGGGGTCTTTTTCTACTTGACCAGCGCACTTTGTACACTCCGTTATGGTGTCTTCAAGGTCTACCATCCCGTGACCACATTTGGTACAGATTTTGGCAGGAATCGGGATACCCCACACTATCTGTCTTGAAATATTCCAGTCCTCAATGTTTTCGAGCCAATGTTTAAAGACACGTTCCTGTGCCTCGGTTACAAACGTAACTTTCTTGTCAGCCACGGCACCAAGGGCTTTTTCAGCCAGCGGTTTGGTAGTCACAAACCATTGATCACGGATTTGGGGTTCGATTTCTCGTTCACACTTAAAACAACACGGTACTGAGTGCATGTACTCAGAATCAATTTTAACGAGTAGTCCTTTGGCTTCAAGTTTTTCAACAATCTTAGCCCGTGCTTCCATAATATTCATTCCGGTAAACTCCTCTGCGATGGGAAGGAGTTTACCTTTCCAGTCGATGACTTGTTCGTAGTCGAGGTTGTGTCGCTTAGCAATTTCAAAGTCCACCCCAGAGTGCCAGGGGGTGATAGTCATCGCGCCCGAACCCATGTCTGGATCGCTCGCCTCATCTTTGATGACGGTAGCGGTGATCGGGCCATTTATCCACTCGAGTTCTATCTGTTGCCCGTGGGTAAACTCAGCATAGCGCGTATCGTCTGGGTGCACGACAACATACTTGTCGCCAAACTTAGTTTCTGGACGGGCGGTACCGATAACAAATGGTCCGTATTGGAAATAATAGAAAGGATCCTTTCGTTCGACTGACTTTGTCTCAAGGTTTGAAAGTGAGGTCTGATGTTTTGGACACCAGTTCACAATCCGCGCTCCTCGGTAGACGAGCTTATCTTCCTCCATCTGCTTAAAGGTTTTGTACACTATGTCAATTACTCGTGGGTCGAGCGTAAACAACAGTCGTGACCAGTCACACGAAGCGCCGAGCTCACGAATTTGTCCAAGCATGAAGTCTTTGTTCGCAAGAGTGAACTGCATAATTTCTGCGTAAAGCTCCTCAGAAGTCATTTGGAAACGAGAACGACCCTCTTTCTCAAGTTTTTTTTCATACACAATCTGGGTCTCAAAGCCTGCATGATCGGCTCCTGGAATCCAGAGGGTGCGCTTACCTTGCATACGCGCGTAGCGAATCATGATGTCTTGGACGGTCACAAAAAGGGCATGGCCGGCATGGAGTGAGCCGTTGGCGTTTGGGGGAGGCATGACGATAGAAAAGGTTTCGGCGTCAGCCTTTGTTATACCTTTTTCAATACAGATGTCGGGATTAAAAAAACCAGATTCCTCCCACATTTTATAGAGCCGTGCTTCGTGTTCGCTTGGTTCGTATGGTTTGAGGAAGATAGGAGGAATATTCGTTGTATTTTGCTGTTCTGAGCTCATAAGATAGAGGTAGTTAGAAACGCATAGTAGCATGAAAAAAACTAAGCATAAAGCCTTTCTTGCCCCGGGAATTGTTTGTTAAAAAGACAAAAGCCGCCCGGAAGAAACGGCTTTTGCCAGTTTCTTTAGGGCGGCGGGGTAGCTACCAATACGCGAGTGGGTCGTGTCGGTTGGGGTATTCTCGGTCGGCCCACTCTTCGGCTACTTTGAAATGGTCGTCGTAGGTAATTTCCAGCTCCTCAGGAGCCACTGTTAGGGTTTTGAATACCAGTTTTTCCTTCACTAAGACGCGAACCCAGCTGTCATCCTCATTGCCGGATGCATCAATGGTAACTGCTTGTTTTAGGAGCGTATACGTAAGCTTTCCGTAAAACAGGATAGAACGAACATTACCCTTTTGGTCAATCAGGTAACATATCTCCATTTCTGGCCCATACGGACAGGTAATCTGCCACCCGGCTGGCAAAGTCACGTGCCGAACGTCGGGACGTTTCGGATGTTGTTTGCCGAGGATAATTCCCCAGGCAGTAAGCACAGCTTGAGCGGAGTGATTCTTGTAGCCATTATTCCGTAAGTCTTTGGGAATGACTCGCTCTGTCACAGGGTCAAAAAAATGTGTAAAGCCCATACGTCACCTCGATTGCTTCTGTGTACTTTTCTAGTAGCATATTGCTACAAAAGCAGTA
The DNA here is from genome assembly GCA_041742075.1 of Minisyncoccia bacterium. GTDB lineage: Bacteria > Patescibacteriota > Minisyncoccia > Phycocordibacterales > UBA918 > OLB19. The sequence goes on along the minus strand of JBGSJJ010000003.1, from coordinate 11,621 downwards.
AAAGTCAATAACTAGAGCGAGCGATTGCCGTCTGCCTTGATAAGGTCAATCGCTCCAGCGGTGCGAGCACTTTCGGCACGAGCGTGACCAGCGAGCGCAATCATGACAGAGTTGTCAGTGGCCAAATTCTTTGGCGGGAAGAAGACAGTTACTTGTGGATGAGAGGTAAGTAGTGTGTTGGTAAAGGTCTCACGGATGAATGGACTTGCACTCACGCCACCACCGACAATCAGAGTTTCTGCGCCATGCGTGTCAATGGCACTAGTGGTTTTTTTGAGTAGCACCTCAGTAGCTGCGTCTTCAAAGTCTCGGGAGAGGGCATCCTTTTCTTGTTCAGAAAGCTCACGCCCATCAATAGCATATAAAACTGCTGTCTTGAGTCCGGAGAAAGAAAAGTTGAGGTCACCTGAATTGAGCATCGGTCTTGGGAGCTTGTCCTTAAAAGGCGGGAGGTTATGCGCGCGGGCTTCGCCCGCGCGCCGACCCACTTCTGGTCCACCCGGGTACGGCAAACCCATCAAACGCGCTACTTTATCAAAGGCCTCACCGACCGCATCGTCTTTTGTCTGACCAATTTTTTCGTAGGTACCCCAGGTAGGCATCAAAATAAGCTCAGTGTGACCGCCTGAGATGAGAAGCGCAATGGCAGGGAAGGTAATGTTTGCAAGCTGGTCATCCTCGACGGCGTCAAAAATAGAAGCGAGTATGTGACCCTCCATGTGGTCGACTGGTACCACGGGGCATTTGAGCACGTGGGCAAGTGCTTTAGCAAAGCTGATACCAACCCACAAGGCTGGCTCAAGACCTGGACCACTGGTGACCGCAATGAGGTGTATGTCTGGTAAGGAATGGTGTTTGAAAAAAGTGAGCAAGCTTTCTGCTAAACCTTCTTCGCGCAGAAGCAGGTTCTCAAGAGTAGAGCGGTCAGTGTCAGTTAGTTCGGTCTCTGACTCGTTTAAAAGATCAGCTTGCGTCAAGGCCTCTGTAAGCATCGGTACAAGCGTTCTGGCATGCTCACGCTTCGCAAGGCGGGGGAATACCCCGCCGTATTCTTTATGAAGCTCCACTTGCGAGAACAGGGCGTTACCGAGTATTTCATAGGTTGCGTTCGGGAAAACACCTTCAGCTCGCACCAGGCTAATGGCCGTTTCGTCACAACTGGTTTCGATAGAAAGGATAATCATTGTGGGCACTATACCTAAATCAACTAGAGATAGCTAGAGAAACGTAAATGGCAACTCCGCAAAGCTTGCCACGCGGATACTGGAAGCATTTTTGTGCCCACCGCCTCCGTACTTTTCGGCAATCACACTGACGTCAACCTCGGGTACACTCCGTACGGAGCAGTGTACCGCACCATCGTACTTGTAGTACACGATACCAATCCCGACACCACCTTCTTGCTTACTGAGTTCTGCTAGATGATGTCCGAGAATTGAACGGTAGACACGTTCGGCATTGAGTACGTAGATTGGTTGGCCCTCAAACAATGCTTTTTCTCGGAAGTTGAGCATTTTTGCAACGAGGGCATCTTCAAAGCGGGCAATGATGTCCCCGTGTTCAATAAATTTGTTGAAGTGCAGTCGGTCCTCAAGATTCTTATTAAGTTGATGCCACGTTTCAAAGTCTTGATCATATTCGCCTAGAGCGGCACTAAATTCACGGGTGTGCTCCATACTCTGGGTCCAGATGTCTTGGTCTTCGATATACAGTAGAAGTTTTGGGACAGGAGTATTAGGATGAAAGTATTGCCAGGTTAGTACTGCACCAGAGTGGGTCGTGTCAAAAACATTGCCTGGAAAACTAGTGACCGACTCGCAAGCACTGGCGTGGTGGTCAATGACGACAACTTTCTTATTGTTAGCCACCAGCATCTCTAAGTCAGCTTTATGGTAGCTGTAGTCGACAATGTAGAGTTCTTTATCGACTAGACCCTCAAGTACTGGTTGCTGAGTCTTTCTCGGTACATAGCTCGCGGTGTCTCCGAGCACAGTCCAGGCGGCATAGGCGGAGCCAAAACCATCTCGACACTGATCATGGTAGATAACGACAATATCTTTAAGTGATTCGTTCATAGTGTATTGGTCAGTATAACACTTACATAAAAAAAAGAGCCTGTCCGAAGAGAGGCTCACGTTTGGGGGGAGGGAGGGGTAGTCTACTAAGACCATTTTGTGGTCGAAGCAGAATATTTCTCTCTCCTTACTCACTATAGTAGCACCTGAGAGAAATGCGTCAACAACAGTGGGTAGGGATAACTGTGGATAACTAATTAGCGATACATTATATGAAATAAACGGCTATATTGTACGCGCACCAGGATTTGAACCTGGGGCCTTTCGCATGTCATGCGAACGCTCTAACCAGCTGAGCTATGCGCGCATAGTACTATTTAACCAGATAAACATGCTTAGAGCAGTTCCTACTACACTGGTAAAAGTGGTAGCATAGTAGCATTTTGTATTAAAAATAAAAAGCCAACTGCTTAAGCTACATATTTCTCAGATGCTCAGTAATAGTGTCTTTTGGCAGGTTTCGTCTTTCAATTTTCTGACTTTTCCAGAATTCCCCCACAATAGTATGAGCACGAGCATACTTTGATCTAATAACACTTTCTCCATGTCGTTTGTCAGCATATGAAGTGAAGAATCCTAGCTGGTCATGTAGTTGTGTAAGCATTAAGTCTCGATAAGTTTTAATTTCTGGAGAATCCTTTTGATGTGTCCACAGTCGAACAAATTCAGGTAAATTTTCTCTATCCATGCCAAGGATTGTTTTTGGAATGTCACGAAGTTGGCCTGTATAGCCCATAGCGTCTGAATGAAAGTAACGGAGTCGCGCCATTTCACCGCCGTCGATTGAGCGCAAAATCTCTTCGATTTTACCAAGACTGGCATCATGTCCAAATGTCAGGTCGGTACTCATGGCTAGATGCCCAAATTTATCACTGTCATCCTGAAACTCTGCAATAGCGTCTACACCATTTATATAGTCATCGAATCGAGTTGTGCGCATGATGTTGGTTTTATCACCAAACCATTTTTGGGTATTTGCGGCGTCTACAAAGTACATTTCAAATATACTAGATAGCCTTTTTGCCTCAAGATCACTTTTCGAGGTGTTAGCTGCAAATTTTTCTTCTAAGGAGAGTACCTTTTTTAAGTCATTCATGACCGCTTCTTTCCCGTACACTTGTTCATCCATAAAAGGCGCAAGGTTAATAGAGTACTGTTTTCTTAGTGCCTCAGCATTTTCTTCAGCAGTTTTAAGGAGTTGAGGACTAATAAGACCACGTTCGTTTGGAGAGTATGATTCGTAACGCATAGTCTTATATTATATACTTTTTAGTATGATTCTCTACCCAACAGAAACAATCTACGCGCTCGGTGTTAACGCCTTTGATGAAGCAGAACTAAGAAAGCTGTATGCCTTCAAGGGGAGAGATGAGGGGAAGCCTGTGTCGCTTCTGGTTCGTAGCATTGCTGATATCGAGCAGTACGGAGAACTTTCATCAAGAGCCAGGCGAATCGCCGAAGCTTTCCTTCCGGGGTCGCTGACTCTGGTAGTGCCTGCTTGGGCGGGAGTACCACGAGGGCCGGTCTATCACGATGGGACGCTGAGCTTTCGTATCTCGCCTGACCCGCAGGCACAAAAGCTCATTGCCGAGTTTATGGAAGAGCATAATTCTCCATTGACGTGCACGAGTGCCAACGTGAGTGATATGCCAACACTGCCGACGCCTGAAGAAATTCTCAAACAATTTACTCTTGCGGGTCGCGAAACTATAGCGATTGATCGCTCTATTGATGACGGTCCACGAAGCGGAATGGCTTCGACAGTAGTACGGGTAGTGGGTGACGAGGTCACTATCCATCGTGCTGGCGCTATTTCTGAAGCCGACATCCGTGCGGTGTAGTGTGTTTGAAACTATCTAGCAGTACATGTAGTACTATAAAGCATATAAGCTAGCTTGGATTATATGTGTGGAATATTTGGATACGTTGGGACGCACACAGCAGAGCCAATTTTGATTGAGGGTTTGCGCACACTTGAGTACCGTGGCTATGATTCAGCCGGTATCTACGTGCCCGGGTTTGGGGTGGTAAAGTCAGTTGGTCCTATCGATAATCTCGCGAGCAAAATTACCGACACTATTCCAGGAACCAGTGGTATTGCCCACACTAGGTGGGCCACCCATGGTGCACCGACTGAACTTAATGCGCATCCGCACAAAGACATGAGTGAGACAATCTGGTTGGTACACAATGGGATTATTGAAAACTACCGTGAACTGAAAGAGGGTCTTTCAGTGCAAGGTATTCAGTTTTATTCTGATACTGATACCGAGGTGCTGACAAAACTTATAGGCTCGTTTTATCGTGGTGACCTACGTGAAGCAGTGGCGCAGGCGCTCAGTGCCGTTCGGGGTACCTATGGCCTGGCGGTGATGAGTGAAAAAAAGCCTGGAGAAATTTTAGTCGCCCGAATGGGGAGTCCGATTGTACTAGGCCTTGGTGTTGATGGAAACTTTGTTTCGTCTGACCCATCAGCTCTTTTAATACACACCAAAGATGTGGTCTACCTTGATGATGGTGAGATAGCACTCGTGACGAAAGACTCATATGAGGTGCAGACACTAGCCGGTGTAAAGAAACAGCGCTTGGCCGAAAAGGTAGAGTGGGACGTCGAGTCAGTTCAAAAAAATGGCTATGACGACTTCATGCTGAAGGAAATTTTCGAAGCGAAGTCTGTAATTGAAAACACGATACGTGGTCGACTTATCCCGGAAAAGGGTCGGGCAAAATTGGGGGGTCTAGAACCGGTCTTGCCACAACTAATGGCACTTAATCGATTGCAGATTATTGGTTGTGGCTCTGCCTATTATGCTGGTTCTGTTGGGCGCTATATGCTCGAAGAGTATGCCAATTTGCCGGTAGAAGTTGATCTCGGCAGTGAGTATCGCTACAAAAAAGTCTACCCGGAAAAGAAGGGAGCCGTGCTTGCGGTGAGTCAGTCTGGTGAAACAGCCGACACAAGAGCCTCACTGAAGAAAGCGAAAGAAATGAAATTGCTTACGCTGAGTGTCGTAAACGTAGTCGGTTCAGCGATTGCCCGTGAGACCGACGCTGGTGTCTATAACCATGCCGGTCCTGAAGTGGCAGTTGCTTCAACGAAGGCGTTTATTTCTCAACTCACGGTGATGGCACTTATCACACTCCTCATTGGGCGTGAGCGAGGAATGTCTCAAGAAGAAGGAAAACTTATTGCCGAACAACTACAACAGCTACCGCAGGTTCTTGCAGAGATGCTGAAGCGAGCGCCTGAAATAGAAGCAGTGGCTCGAAAGTACGCTGACTATCGTGACATGATGTATATTGGGCGAAAGTATCATGCGCCAATTGCGTATGAGGGGGCACTTAAGCTAAAAGAAGTGGCATATGTACATGCGGAAGCGTACGCAGGGGGAGAACTCAAACACGGTCCGATTGCAATGCTTGATAAAAATTTCCCTGTGTTTGCCATTGCGCCGAAAGACGAAGTCTACGAAAAAATGGTCTCAAATATTGAAGAGGTGCGGGCACGACTCGCACCAGTGATTGTGCTCGCGACTGATGGTGATGTGAACATGAGAGCGATAGCCAACGATGTTATCTATATGCCAAAGGTACACCCGATGCTTCAGCCAATCGTGTCGACTGTACCGCTCCAGCTGTTTGCGTACTACGTCGGGGTAGCAAAAGGGCTCAATGTCGACCGACCACGCAACTTAGCCAAATCAGTGACGGTTGAGTAAGAGCATTTACGTAGTCTACTTTCTACAAGTCGATTTAGTTGATTAGTCTTATTAATAAAAAAAGACCGCCAGGTAAGGCGGCCTCAGGTATATCGATGTCTTCTAACTAGACTTTGAAACCCCGACTCGCTCTAAAAATCCTTTGAACAGTTTGATGAAGTTTGTCACGACGTCTCTGCTTTTCATTTTCAACATCATCACGATGTATCCATATGAAGCCCCATTTGGGAAGTGTCACGTAGTTTTCGGTCATTTTTTCGCCACAACAGTCAACATACGACACTCTAAAGTATTTCTCGTTTCTAATTCTGCCATTATCTTGTGTGTATACGCCAATCCATCCACCTGCATAATGAGTGGAGTACACATACTCTCCGACTTCAAGAATACTGATAAGACTCTTGGCAACGTACTGTCCAAAGAGCTGAGATGTAGAATTTGCTGAAGACATTGCCATTTCCTTCCATGAAGATTCAGTTTCTGGGCAAAGAGTACATCTTTATCCTTTTCTGTCAACAATGTCTATGTCGCCAACTACAGCAGCGTGGTCAGAAACACCAAATTGTAAACGGACGTTCTCTGCAACGTACGGGGATTGGGTGAAAATATAATCAACCATATAACTTTCAAACATCGGGGAAGCAAGAGCAGGGTCTTTGCCAAGTCTATGAATCGAACGGTCGAGACTACTCGTGTATTGCGCCGGAATGCAGTCCGTATACTTTTTAATAAAGTCTTCATAGAGTTCATTAACGCCACGTGGCATATTGAAGTCCCCACAAAGTACGTGCGGTTTTTCCTGTTCGAGGATGGCGAGCAACCTCCCGACACCAGCTCGCTGATGGTCGTTGGTGACTCCTCGTTCTGTTACCATGACGTGGGTGGTACCCAATACATATTCGCCCTCATCAGGGTGAGTAACAGTAGCGATAATAACTGCTGCAGCTATCGTCCCGTCTCTATCGGCGCGGTCATGAGGGACAATCTCGGCTTGGGGTCGATGGTAGTACTCAGTTTTGTGAGTAAAGGGAAACCGGCTGGCAAACATAACTCCCTCAGGAAAAAAGGGTTCGCCCTGATCGTTGCGAATCACTATTGGGGCAAAAGCAGTTTTGTAACCGGCTTTTTCGAGCCAGAGAGAGAAGAATTCGGGAGCTTCCTGCAAGCAAATTGTGTCAGGGTTTTCGTTCTTCAAAAATGATTCAATTCGAGTAAGATTTTTTCTTCCCTCCATGTTCACAGTTACAATTTTCATACAAAAATAGTATAGCAGAAGTCTTTAAGGAGACGAGCTTTTCCCTAGAGTAATTTCGGGTGCTATACTGTCGACATTATTTGTTAAAACTAGTATCTATGACTACCAAAGAAATCGCCGACCGTATTGTAGCTCTTAACCGAGAAAATAATCATGCTCAAGTGTACGCGGAGTTTTACACTGACGCGACTGTCAGTGTAGAGAATTGGGGTGGTCAGGCTACCGAGTATGTCGGTATGACCGCTATCAATAAAAAGGCGGTGGATTGGGAAGCCGATGTTGTGGAAATACACGAGGTAACCGTGAGTGAGCCTGTGGTAGCTGACGAGAGTTTCGCGATTGTCTTTGGTATGGACATTACTTACAAGTCACGCGGTCGAGAAAAGATGCATGAACTAGCGGTCTATAGCGTAAAAGAGGGAAAGATTGTTCGCGAAGAGTTTCAAGCCTAGGTATGCTCGCCGTCGGTACGAGTGCTCCAGCTTTTTCTTTGCTTGATCAAGACGGGCAAGAGCAAACCAATGCAATACAGGCTGGAAAGTGGACCATTATATACTTCTATCCAAAGGACGACACTCCGGGCTGCACCAAAGAAGCCTGTACACTTGCTGAAGTCTATGATGAGTTTTCGAAACTTGGGGTGTCAGTGGTGGGCGTGAGTAAAGATAGTGTAAAGTCGCACAAAAAGTTTGCCGAAAAGTACAAGCTTCCGTTTACGCTTCTGTCTGACCCAGACGGGACTATGATTGAAGTCTACGGTGCGTTTGGTGAGAAGTCTCTCTTTGGCAAGACGTACTTAGGCATACTGCGGGTTTCGTACCTCATAAATCCAGACGGAACCATTTCAGCGGTTTACCCGAAAGTAGATCCTGCTAGCCATGCGCTTCAGCTACTGTCTGATGTAAAAGAATTAATGAAGTAAACAAGGGTGTGATTTCAAAAGTAAAAGAGGCCCGCCATTGGCGGGCCTCTTTTATTATATTTCTTTAGTTTAAGTTCGACATTTTCGAATTCACCTTTGACTTGAAGTAGTAGTAAACAAACACCCAGAATGCGAGTTGGAAGAGTTGGTTACCGATATCGAGGGCAAGCTCGTCAATCATGTCAAGGGTGATGACTGAGTTCATGTTGGCAAAGATGATAATCTCGTTACAAATATCGAAGATATTCTTAATACCAAACAAAATAGCACCGTAGGTTAAAAAAGGAAGAGCTGAGATGTTTTCTTTCCACCAGAGTGCAGCACCGGCAAAGACGAGACCGCTACCAATCATGCCGATAAGACCCACCACGCCATCAATCACCGAATACGGAGTTTCTACGCCAAACATTGAGGCCAGTAAGAAACGAACACTCTGGTAGCCCCAGGTACAGAAAAGAATAACAGTGAGAGCAAATAAAAGCATCAGCAAGCTTTTTTCGATAGTAACTGCTTCTTCATTATTTTGGTTTTGTGTGTCCATACTAGTGGTATTAGGAGTAACTGTTGCTGGTTCTACGACCGCTAAGGTTTCGAGTACCTCGCCCGGTACCTGGAGATTGTTTCCACACCCGGTACAAAACTTCTCAGCTTCGGTAACACTTTTTTTGCAAACTCGGCAATACATACATTGTTTATTATCAATAACTATCTATAAATTATAACCCCGCTATTGTGTACTTGCAGGTGGTGTGTTCGCACAACTTCCAGAACTGATATCAATATAGTCTCTTGAAATCCTGGCATAGCCATTACTATCTAAGCAGTAGTGGTTACCATTGTAAAGAAAAGCAGTAATAGCAAAACTAAAATCATTGGCAATACAACGAAGTTGATTCGGTAAAAATCGCTCCTGGTAGTCAAGGTAGCTCTTTGTTGCACAGAATCCCCCGTAGCCGTCTTTGGTCATCGCGTAGTAGTTATCACCTAGTAAAACCACTGCTTGTACACCATCTACGATACCCCGGTCAACTTCCTCTTCTGTAGGCGCTACATATTTGAGGGTACGTTCTACTTTTGTTTCATTTGCTGATCTATTATTTAAACAGAGTGTAGTACCTTTGAGACTTTCTTTATATGTACCAGTGTTGCCATCGCTGTCTATGCAATAGTACGTTCCGTCAGTGAGGCGTGTGCTCAGGGCATATTCTTGAGTTGTGTCATTGCAGTCGATAGCTATGTTGTCGTCATTGATAGTTTGATATACGGCAGTGCTCTCGCAAAACCCATCATAGCTACTACTGTTTGATTCATAATAAAGTTCAGCATCTACTCGTAAGAAGTTAGTGCTCGATTTGCGCATGGCGTCGGTACCAGCATTTTTCCTGTTCTCCAGCTCTATAGCAATGGGTAGACTTTCCGTCTTTGCACCAGTACAGCTTTCTTTTGTAACGTCTATATACTGGACTACGGGGCCTGCATACCCGGTGTTGTCGGCACAGTAGTAACTTCCATTACTAAGCTCTGCGTTAAAGACATACGTATTAGCAGAGTCATTACAATCGATTGAGGAGTCGAATTTACCAGTAAAATTGTAAAAAGTTTCGCTTTCACAAAATCCAGCGTAGCTGTTTTTCTCAGCATCATAGTAATACAGTTCGGCTTGAGCTCTTAAGTTGTTTACACTGGACTTCATGGCAGCATCTAAGCCTTTGTCTCTACTATCCGCAAGCGAAGATAAGATAACAGAAGACGCTAAGCCAAACATAATAATCATACATATAACAACAGCAAATATTATTACAAGTAGATTGTTTGAACGTTGGTTTGGGGCGATAGTTTTGATTTGTTCTGCAGTGAGTTTGTTTGAAACTACCAACGTACCTGATAGTCTGTCATGCCAACCCTTAGTGGGGTGGACCCCATAGAACAAAAACGACAAGGGTTCAAAAGGTATATATCTCGCAATCGAGCGAATAAATATTTGACCGACACTCGGTTTACTACCATCTACACTCACGACCACTGTACTGGTAAGCTTTTTAGCTAAGCTAGTTTGGAACAGACTCTCAAACAGAAAGTAGTATAAAAAGAAAGCTAGCCAACCAACGGCAATACCCACCGTTTCGTTTCTGAATATGACTACTACCAGACCCCCTACAAAAATTGCGAAGAGGTACATTCCAAACGTATCCACAATAAGATGGAGAAAGCGTTGCGCGCGCGAGGCTGCCTCTGCTGGCTCACTTGGAAGGGAAGGAGGAGTTGTGGAAGCGATGAGTTGTGCGCCACACTCCTTACAAAACTTCATCTCTGGTTCACACTTGGCCCCACAGTTATGACAAAACATACGTTTGAAAGAGCGTTATTGACTAATACTTTTAGTATAAAAAGTATAACATGAGGGGGTTGTGGGGTTGTGTCTAGGGTAGTCAGGCGGATAAAAAAGTTACCCTGAAAGTCAGTGTGACTTTCAGGGTGAGTTGTAGTGCGCTATATGATCTGAGTGAGGTAGTTCTGCATTCGTTCTCGGATCAGGACATTCAATTTTTGAACGGTATCTGAGTCGCTTTCAATGATTATCTCATCAAAATGTTCTCTAGCCTGTTCTGCCATAAGAATTATTTCTTCTGGAATGTTCACGCTCGACATTGAGTCTTCGTCAGTAGTTTCAAACAAAACCTTTACTTGAATTTGGAGGCGACGCTGGAGTAGCGCTAGCTGTTGTTCGTTTATCAGGTCGCGATGCAATGGATAGAAACTGTCTGATGGAGTATCGTCACCTTCCTGCATCGCTTGAAAAAAAGATTCCTCAAGACTTCTCTCAAGCCAGCACAACTGTGCTATTTCTGAAGTCGTCAAAACTTTTTTTGATCGAAGGAGAAGAAGAACACTTCTTGCTATGTGCTGAATTTCTTCGTCTTTCCAACTAAAAGGAGTAGGAAAGCTATAGTAAACTTCTCCAACCTCAGCGACAAATCCGGTATTGATATACCTAACATTCTCAGCTGTTTGCTGGAAAGATTCAGGTGATGCGTGCGGAATTCCCCACGCAATCTCAAACTCATAGCGTGCAATTTCTTGCGGTCGGAGAGGGGACTTATAGTGATAGGGCAAGGAATGGTCGGTCATCAATGTTCTCCATTTGATCTAAGGAAAGATTGACATACTATTGTCAATATGTCAAGTTATTTTGCTATGCTGTTATGTTTCTTATTATTTAGTATTGATTACCTAGTGTATATATATAGTACGAAGCTACTCTGCTTTGTGGTCACGATGAAATTATCTCCTAGATAGTTTCATCTAACTATAATTGTTCGCTTTGCTCCAATTCTAGTAAGTACTCTCGACTCCGACTCGACTGTTGCTGAAGCAACATGTCTCCGTCTATCACACGAGAACGAAGCTGAAATTGCTCTGTGGTCACGAATCACTAAGTATATTTGTTCACTATGTTCCAAATCTTCTAAGTGTTCTCGACCCCGGCTCTTTTAATCCCACGGAGACCTTTGAAAGGTACCCCTTTCTTTGCACACAGTTTCTAAAGTATTATCATTTAGAAACTAACTATGGCAAAGCAAGGATTTAGAATTGCAAAAGAAATTAAGGACGAAATTATCAATAAGCTTAAACATGAAGGCCTCAGTGTC
>JBGSJJ010000002.1:0-12944 GCA_041742075.1 Minisyncoccia bacterium | reverse complement strand
TCAGGAATCGAGTGATTTTGTCATACACAAACAGTCGGACCAGTCTCCATGTCGCCAAGATAATTAGTACAAAATCAAAAGGGGGGTATCTCTGTAGGGACTGATCCGTTTATTAAATAGAGTATCCCGATAAGTAAAGTTGCTACTAGAACAAAAAGAATTGAAAAAAAGATATTCCAAAGACCATCGTCGTTAATTAGTTTCATACTTTGTATTGTACAGACTCAAAGAAAAAAACACGAATAATATTCGTGTTTTCTCACTATGCGCAGCGAACGGGACTTGAACCCGCAGCCTCCCGCGTGACAGGCGGGTGCTCTAACCAGTTGAGCTACCGCTGCATATTTTCTGACCCCAGAAGTATACCGTACCTACAAAAACTCGCAATATACCTCCTTGTGTCGAGGGTGAGGATCGAACTCACGACCTTAGCGTTATGAGTGCTACGCTCTAACCATCTGAGCTACGCCGACATACAGACCATATGCACTTGTTGCGGGCATATAGTCGCAAACTGTACTACATTTTACTCATTCTTTCAATTAGTGCCTCAAGAGTATTCTTTCGGCTTTTTCGATATCTTCAGGGTACCCAATTGGTATCCATAATTTTTCTTCAACGACCGCTATCGGGTAATCCTTCGCGTACTGCTCTAGCACGTCGGTCAGATAGTATTCCCCCTTAGTTTCAATCGCATACGGGTCATACTTAAAGATATTATCGTCAAGCACCATGACGCCTGTGGAAGCCAAATTTGAAGGCGGATGCTCTGGTTTCTCAATAATCTGCGCCAAAGTTCCGTCTGGATGACGAACAATGATACCAAACTTTTCCGGTGATTCAGTGGTAAGAGAAAGCATGGAACGGGTGTATGAAGTAGCGCGGGCTATGTCATCTTTACCATGAATATCGTCGGCAAACATGAATAGAAACCTGCCCTTAAGTAAGTCCTTACAGAGCCAGAGGGCATGACCAGTTCCTTTCTGTTCTTCTTGGGTAACGTAGGTGACTTTTTTACCATGAAACTCCGTACCACAGTACGCCTTAATCTGATCTTCAAGATAGCCAGTTACAAGTATGAGTTCATCAACTGAGCTCGGGAGTGCCAACACAACATGATCAAGGAGGGCTTTCCCTGCTACTTTCACGAGTGGCTTCGGCGTGTTGTCGGTAAGTGGACGAAGTCGAGTACCTTTTCCCGCAGCTAAAATAACGCATTGCATAATGCTACACAGTATAGCAAACGTGATCCGGATCAAGGGTTTACAATTTTAACTTTTGCAGTATCGTGTAGGTAGACTGCAACTTAACATAGCGAGGAAATAATGTTCAATCGAAGGCGGAATGTTCCAGCGACACCGGACCCGAGTGCGCAGCAACTGGCAGCAATCAGTGCCAAATTTGTACAGTTCTGCTCCAGTTACGAGCGAAGCGACGCCGACATCCTGGTGGATTTTGAAATGCTCTGTGCGCTCAGGGAGGATGTGACACACATTGCGTTCTCCCAGACTGGCGAACTCCTTGTTGCCACCAGCGACATCAACATCTTCTCGTCAGAGTCAAGAAGAACGCACCATATCGGCCAATTCTTAATTACCATCATTCGAAAGAGAGATGTCGATCGAACACTCACCTGTGGCTGGTACATGCAAAACGTCACACGAGTGATAAACCACCCAGGTAACGGGACGAAGATGATCCATCCACATGCCTTTGCAACTCACATCCCTGAACAGAACGAGTTTCAAGGAAAACTCTGTTTCGGAGATAACTTCCAGAGACAACAAGAGATGTTGCAAGCAGGAAGAATCTACGATTTCATCGAGCTTCTCCTGGCTGCACTTAAGACCTACACAGCTGACGGCTGGCCGGTCGGTAACGTCATTTTCTGGCCAATGGTTGAGGAGTATGCGTGATGCTTGTAGATACACTGCGACACGAAGATCACTTCGCTTCGAAGAAGTGGAACACACCGGTAGAACTTATCGGTACAGGTGGCGTTGGTAGCTTTGTTGCCGACATGCTCGTCAGGTTAGGCGTTGGATCACAAAGCCCACTACGTTTTTATGACAATGACCGTGTTGAGAGGCACAACATCAGTAACCAAAACTACGAGCCCTCTGACATCAATGAAAAAAAAGCGATTGCGCTCTTCCAGCGCTACAGTGTTTGGGGCCCTAATCACCAACTCAGTGCTCACGACGAGCATGCGACTGGCGCTACTGAACTTTCTGGTCTTGTCTTCCTCTGCCTCGACAGTATGGTAAGTCGAAAAGAGCTCGTACTCTCATGTGCCAACAACAAGAAAGTGGTTGGTATCATCGAGACAAGAATGGATGCAAACACAGTCATATCGCACGCGTTTAACCCGCACGATGAGCTCCAACTTGGGGCCTGGCTGGAAACTTGGTTCCCAGACGAGCTAGCTGAGAACTCGATGGGCTGTAATGGTCATACGTCGATCGTGGATACCGTCAATGTTACTGCTGGATTTGCCGTGCGACAGTTTGTTCGCTTCGCGAGACAGGGTTCTATGCACGGCATACCAAACAAGGTCGTCTTTGACATGGAAACACTACAAACCACTCGAGTCGTGTACTGGGGGACTTGACCATTGTTTCGTAAGGTCGTAACGTATTAGATATGGATTGCGGTAATCCATATTCCCCAAGTGAGAAAGGCTAAACGATGCGAATGGAAGAAGTGCTGGCGGCCAAAGCGACGAGTCTCGTCGACCTGAAGAGCGTCTTTCCGGTCCAAGCGCCGGCCGACACGAACCGTGGTCCGGTCGCTCGCGCGAAGAACTTCCGCGACCCGCGGGTCTGCAACGGCTGACTACGCACCAACTCAGACGACACGGCCCGTGGAAACATGGGCCGTTTTAATTTATTTTAGTATAGAGAATAAAATTTGCAGTTACAGCTTGAGTGTTGTATAGTTCACGCACGTTGAAAAGTGAAGTTACATAGTGGGTTGAAGGGAGTACCGAGCAGAAAGCTGATATGCTCTCATAACCTCCAGTTGGAGTTTTTGGTTCAACGATTAATGACGAAATTATATAGCGGGTTAGAGGAGAGGTACCTCGGGAGGCTCATAACCTCCAGACTCCGGTTCGATTCCGGAACCCGCAACAAATACAATAAAGCCAGCCTTGTGCTGGTTTTATTGTATTTGTATGAGAGGTGGAATCGAACGGCCGGAGCGATGTTTACGAGCGAGGCGAGCCTACGAGCACTTAGTAGAATTGGAGTGAAACGAATAATTATACTTAGTGACTTGGGGGTCGATTCCGGAACCCGCAACAAGTATAGAAAAGCACTCCTTACGGAGTGTTTTTCTATACTCAACGAGATTCACAAAAAATAACCCACCTCGCTACTTAAACTGCACACTGCCTAAAATTTGCGCCAGCATCTCTTCCCCGGCGCCCGTTATGAGCATCTCTTGTGGTTGATCGTCTTTTGAAAAAAGAATAACGTAGTGCCCTCCCTCAACTGGCGCAGTAAATCCACGAACACCAAATTGATTCTCGAATGATTTATCTGGGTACCCCGCAAACAACTTCGTCTTTGAGCTCAAGAGCGAAATGTCACTTTCAAGTCGAGCTTTGGTTTTAAAATAGTGAATACTCTCTGGTGTCAGGTTGGCAATATAGGAAACAAACCCATAATTACTAAAGTCAGAAACCCCACCATAGTAATTTTCTATAGCCGACTCGCTGGCAAACTTCACCGTATCAGCCTTAAGCGAGTCATAGACTGCTAACCCAGACTCCTCAAACACAACAACTGACGCAGGGGCCGTGCCAGTAGCTGATATAGAAAAAATGGTCGCATTGGGAATAACGCGCTCATCAAGTGTCCACGGTGGGAGCGTCAAAGTTATGAGTCCAGCCGAAGCCACTCTTGAGTCAGGCGCTGTATCAGAGCGGACTGAGAAAGATTCTGGGATGGTATAAATGCCAGCCTCTTGTTTAAGCGCCGAATGAATTTGGTACGCCACATATCGACTTAAGAGAAATGGGTACAGGAGCGTGAGCACACCTGCGATAAGAATTACCAGTAGTAAGAAGTGGAGTACTTTTCTCTTTTTTTCAGAGGTACTCATCATAGAGCATTAAATTCTTGGAAGAATTTTTGGTATCGTAAAATGGTGTCGCGTGCTAATTTCTGAGTCAGGATGAAGTCTGCGCCCTCATGTGCTATCTGGTTTCGTACCTTATGCGCTTCCCATATATCTTGCAGTGAATTAACTGTATTTGTTGAAATACTTTTAAGTTGTTCACCAATTGTTCCTCCCGCGTAGCCAGCTTTCGTAAGGACTTGACCGAGCATAATATCTGCTTCAATAATTGCCAATTTCCAATCATTAGGGTTGGTAGAATCACTGTGCATCTGTATTTCAAGCCAGCGGGCATTTTTGGGAGTGCCGGCATAGAGTTCTTTCCAAAGTGCGTGTGCTTGCTCCAGCTGTTCATCTTCAATTTGTGAAAGCTGATTACCTCTTGTATAAGAATAAATAATACCAAATATAAAAAAACCAGAGGCAATGAGGGCCACGAGTGAGTACACTGACCAGAGAGTTCCAAAGATTCCAAAAATTGAGCCTGACAAATCACCTCCTGCTCCGCCACTGAGCAAGGCTTTGATTATGACATCAATAGGTATACCGATTGGATTTATTGCTTCTTGCATACGAACAAACCGTGTTTGTTTGATACCCTAAACTGGTTTAGTGCACGCTACTTTTAAAGATGGGCGTCGAACATTTTCTTGCCAATATCAAAGAGTCGGGCGTCACCAGCATGTGGTGCTATATATTGTACCCCAACTGGTAGGGATTTTCCGTTTCTCTCTACGGTACCGCCTGGGATAGAAATTGCTGGCACTCCGGTCAAATTGACCGGTACAGTAAATATGTCCTGCTTATAGACTGAAATCGGGTCGGCATGTTCACCAAAAACAAAGGCCGGACTGGGCGCTGACGGTGTGAGCACTAGGTCGACTTTAGTAAATACCTCTGCTAGTTCCGCTCTCATAAGAGCTCTGGTGGCTTCGGCTTTTCCATAGTACGCGTCAAAGTAACCAGCTGATAAAACGTAGGTGCCAAGCAGAATCCGTCGTTTTACCTCATCACCAAAACCGGCAGCCCTTGACTTTTCATACACCTCAAGTAAATTTTTCCCTTCAACACTAAGTCCGTAGCGCATCCCATCAAAGCGCGCTAAATTTGAAGATACTTCCGCCGGCATCGAAACATAATACGCAGCCAATCCTTTCTCAAACAATGGAAGCGCAACCTCGACTATTCTGTGACCGGCAGCTTCAAGCTTTTCAAGATGTGCGTTGAAAACAGTCAGTACATCGGGATCGACTCCGTCTTTGAAAAAATCAGTAGGTACGCCGATAGTATAGGTTTCCTTCACTGGCACTACTGGGTACGTATCCTCTTCAATTGTTGTTGCGTCGTTCGCGTCTTTACCAGAGATAAACGAGTGGACTAACTCTGCGTCAGCAACGGTGTGTGACAGTGGGCCTGCCTGGTCTAAACTTGAACCCATCGCCACCAGACCATACCGTGACACTCCGCCATAGGTAGGCTTAAACCCAACCAAGCCACAATAACTAGCGGGCTGGCGAATTGAACCGCCGGTATCGGTCCCAAGCGCGACCGGTACTGCTCCCATAGCAACCGCGGCGGCCGAACCTCCCGAAGAACCCCCCGGTACGCGCGTTGTATCAAGCGGATTCTTGGTTGGACCAAAGGCAGAGTTTTCAGTTGAAGAACCCATGGCGAATTCATCCATATTGGTAGCGCCAATAAAAATAGCTCCAGCGTCTTTTAACTTTTTTACAATCGTCGCGTCATACGTAGCAGTGTAATTCTCAAGTATTTTAGAACCAGCCGTTGCTTTTTTTCCCGCTACCAAGATATTGTTTTTAAGTGCCATTGGAATCCCTAAAAGGGCTGGTGCATTTTCACCTTCTACCGCAAATCGTTTCGTAGCTACTTCTGCTTCCTGAACAGCTTCTTCATACACTTCAAGGAAAGCCTGGATTTCTGTATCTTTTTCTTTTATACAGGAAAGCGCGTCTAAAATAGCTTGTGTCGGGGTATAGGTACCCGCAACGTACGAAGCACGTAGTTCAGCAATAGTGTGTTTACTCAACATGAAGAATTTTTTTAACCGCTAAGTATCTCCCCTTTCGCTTCGGTGCTTCTGCGAGCAGTGTTTCAGTGTACTCACCGGGCGCATTAGTGACCACATCAGTCCGGAAGACATTTTGAAGGGCACCAGGCTTCTTTTCGAGCGTCTCACCAGCTATATCCTCAAGGACACTCACGTAGGCAAGCACATCATCGATACTCGCCCGAAGTGACTCTGCTTCACCGTCTGAGATAGCAATCCGAGCCAAGTGGGCCAAATGAATAATTTCCTCTTTTTTCATATCGGCATCATAGCACAGCTTTTGCCGGTCTTTAAGTGCTTAGAACCCATCTCATATTGGACTGCACAGATATAGGTTCGTGAACCTCGAGTGCTTGGCTCCTCCCGTGACAAAAACAGCGACTACGACTGATAACGGCTCAAACTCGTCATATTTCGGATATGCCTCGTTTTGCGCCGACCAGCCTCGCTCGTGTTTTGGTCACGATAGTTCGCCATTCTAGATGAGATGGATTCTAGATTTTCTCAATCAGCTTCTTGAATTCGGCTTCAGACAAGACTGGTACATTGAGTGAGCGGGCCTTGTCGGCCTTTGAGCCAGCAGAGTCACCAGCCACCACCATACTTGTTTTACTTGATACGCTAGAGGCGGCAGTTCCGCCGTGTTGGCGAACCAGCTCCTCAGCTTCATCCCGAGACATAGTCGTCAGCGTTCCGGTAAAAACAAATGTTTTACCAGCTAGGGCTAAACTCCGTTTTTTAGTCGGCGCCTCTAGAGTAACGTACAGCAAAAGTCGCGTGAGCTCAGCCTGGTGCGGTGGCTTTTTAAACCACTCCACTACCTTGGTCGCCACCACATCACCTACGCCGTAGACCGCACTCAGCTCCGCTTGCGAGGCTTTCTCTATTGCTTTTAGAGAACCAAAATATTCAGCCAAAACTCGCGCTGTTTCTTCACCCACCGTATCGATACTAAGTGACACCAGGAAACGTTCTAGACTTACGTGACGAGCGGTCTGGATGGCTTTAACTGCATTGTGGGCAGACTTTTCCTTAAAGCCTTCCAGGGATAAAAAATCATCCTTTTGGAGCGTGAAAAGATCACTAGCCGTAGACACAAGTTCTGCATCGAGCAATGCGTCAATAATTTTAGGTCCTACTCCATCTATATTGAAGGCAATCTTTGAAACAAAATGATACAACCGCTGTCGATGAAGGAAATCAGAATCAAGCACACGACAGCGATACGCGACTTCGCCCGGCAAACGTTCGATTGTACCGTCTCCGCCACACCCCTCGACTACTTTTGGAAAAGCGTATGGTTTAGTTTTTTCAGGTCTCAGTGGCAAAAGTACAGACAGCACTTCAGGAATCACATCACCCGCTTTCTGCAAGATTATGGTGTCGCCCACCCGGACATCGAGACGTTTAATCTGGTCTTCGTTGTGAAGTGTCGCCCGAGCCACCGTTGATCCATCGATCAACACTGGACGAAGGTGCGCTACCGGAGTAACCACTCCGGTTCTTCCAACCTGAAGCACAATATCTTCTACCACGGTAGTCGCTTGGGTAGCCTTAAACTTGAAGGCAATCCCAAACCGGGGCGATTTTGCCGTGTAACCAAGTGTTTTTTGATAATCAACTTGGTTTACCTTTAAAACCAAGCCATCGATACCATACGGTAGCGTGTCTTTCTTTTCTTGCCACTTGGTATAAAAATCAATAATCTGCTTTTGGTTTTTACACAAAGCTTTATGAGGATTAACAGGAAAACCTAGTTTTGCAAGAAGTTCAAGTTCCTCAAGCTGAGTACTCGGTGAAGTTATTTTTTTACTGTGATCAGAAAACGCATCAATGTCATACACAAACAATGACAGCTTTCGAGCCCTCGCTACTTCGGGGTCAAGTTGACGAAGTGAACCAGCCGCTGCATTGCGAGGATTAGCGAACAACGCCTCGCCAATTTCTTTTCGCTCCTGATTTATTCGTTCTAACTCACCCGCAGCCAGCCAAACTTCACCGACACATACAATATCAACTGATTGGGTTAATTCCTGAGGGAGGCTGGAAATAGTTTTTGCAGTATGAGTTACATCTTCACCTACTTCACCATTACCACGAGTGGCTGCCTGGATGAGGAAGCCGTTTTGATACGTTAAAACAACCTTGAGTCCATCAATCTTATGTTCTGCTACATACTCAACTTTGTTTGTATCTGGCGGTACCTCTAATCCTCGCTCCACCCTCTCACACCACAAGGCCAGTTCGGACGGAGTAAATACGTTATCAAAAGACCACTGACGATGACGGTGGGTTACTTTACTAAATGCAACACTTGGAGCACCACCAACTGCCTCAAGCACTTTCTTTGTACTTTTCTCCTTTGCGGTAGTTAACTGGGCAAGTTCAATCACCAAGGAATCATACGCCTCATCAGAAATCTCCGGTGCATCGTCTTCATGGTAGCGCTTTTGGTGGTAGGCAATCAGTTTGGTTAATTGCTGTACTCGTTTGGTGTGGAGAGCCATAGTGGGCTAATAATACCTTTAAAAAGCGCGCTTTTCAACGGAAAAAGTGTAGGTTTTAGATCAAAGAGTAAAAATAAAGAAACAAAACCTTTCATTCGAATGAAAGGTTTTGATTTTATATTTTTAGCGAGAATCTCCTTGCGTGGGTAGTGCAGTGCTTCCGTCGGATGCAAGCGTATTTTCTCCTTGGGAAGTCGAAATGGCTGGGCGTTTGCATAAAGAAAATATATACATAGCTTTGCTATTTATTATTTTCCTTTTGTCCAGCGATTGTGTAAATCACAGAGCGTAGCGACAATGATTTTCATACATAGAAAATTCTATTCCTAATGGATTTTCTATGCTTCTCTGGGGATAAAAACAGTGACCCTGCACGGGTAGTTCGGAGCTCCCGCAGGACGCTAAGCGTGAATACTCCCTTGTGGGTCATATTTCACGAAGCGTCGGAATTTATGCCCCAGAGGGTATAAGAGAATCATAGTCGTGACCTTTGGTCACTTCTTGATTCTCTAAAATTCGGCGGTTAATTCGCGCTGGACTGAGAAGAGGCTGTTGGTTATGAGATTACAGGCACGATTATAACCTTGAGAGACTACTACCGTACAGACATTACCATCACTACAATCGGTTCGAATTCTTCCGACTGGATAATTGGTCACATCGGCAGTTACGTTAAGGACATGGATTTTCAAGTCAATACACCGCGGTTCTGGTCCCACATCGACATTAAACCGGTACGAGTACCGACGCTCCGTACCATTACTGTTACCCATGTCGATACTAGTATCTGTTTCATTATTAGTAGCCACCTCATCACCAGCGCATTCAATAGATAGATCATCTAGTGGTCCGCCATCAATGTAGTCTTCGGCATTTAGTGCTCTATGATAACGAGCACACTCCATTCCGAGATTAGCCATTTGAAAGGCGATTTCCGACTCGCGTCCCGTGGCTGACAAGTTAAGTTGCTTTACCGCCACACTTAAAAGAGTGAGTCCGATTGATAGCACCACACTTGAAATAATTATCGAGAGGAGGAGAGCGAAACCTTTTTGGGTTGATAGCATAGTCATATTAAAAATCAAAGAGGTTAAAGAAGCTACTTCGCAAAACTACTTGTCGCTCACCACCAAAAATATTGGCATTCCAACGAACAGTCGAAATTGCCTCGACTTCGTTGGCATTGATGTTTCGAAGTTCGAGTGTTCTGTAAAACATGGTCGCATCTCCAGCATCAACCTGATACCGTGAACGATCACTACTTCCAGTCGTAAACCGAAGAAGGCAGTTTGTGTTTCCATTTAAGGTACAGGCGTCAACTTCATAGAACGTGGAGCCTGAACTATTCCAAGTAATAGAGCACCCACTCGTTGTAAAACAGGATGAGAAAGTTGCATCCGTAGTCCAGGCCCAGGCATCTTGCCCATTTAAAACGGCATTTAGGCCATACTCATTTCGAATAGCAACGACTGACTCAATCTGCTCTTGGGCTAAGAAAATAGCCGAGGTTTGGTCAGCCACAAAGATACCGGTTTGAATTCCTTTGGCAGCGATAGTCATAGGACCGACGATGGCCAAGAGTAGGATAGCAATCGCCACCAACGTTTCGACAAGAGAGTACCCGGCTGTGTAAGTAGAGTTAGTCATAATTAAATATCAAGTAAGAGCTGACTAACAGTAGTCTGGATGTCAAAAGCAGAACTTCGACCGACCGAATCGACCACTTGGCCACTAATATATATACTAACTGTCGGGGTGACAGTATCCCCTGCCGTACTACCAGTTACTACAAACTCCAGCTCATTAATGTCTACTGCAGGAGTTGTTACAGCGGCCCAATTGGCGGTATTACTCCCTAACCTGCGCTCGATAATACCATTTCCATCTACTACAGTTAAGCGATACGCAATTCGATTTGAACCAAGCGAGCCAGTTAAGCTACCACCACCTTCTCGGAAGGCAAAGTGATCGGACCCGTTTGTACAGTCATTACTAGCATTACCGTTCTGGTTAGTACGAGCAAAATTGTCTAATTGTACTGTTCGGGAGTTAGAATTTCCTCCTTCTGCACAATAGTACGAGTCACCAGTTCGTATCTCTCGCGTCATACTATCGAGAGCAAAAGAAATGTTCGTCATCACAACCTGCATCGCTTGTGATTTAGCGTTCGCGTCAATAAGCACCAGCAGTGTACCGACACTAATCGTCACCACCACCGTGAAGATAGACAGAGAAACTAGTACTTCAATCAAAGTAAAACCAGCTTGGATGAGTGGTCGCTTTATTGCTGTAGATGGATTTATTTTCATACTCACTATTCAACACTTATTTGACCAGAGCTATAGATAGCAATACTTTTAAACGAACTAGTATCTCGGGTTGAAGCCACTTGCAAATATACCGTTTGAATAACTGCATTATTGATTACTGAGGAGTTGTTAGGCGCTACACGTATATTGGCATCAAAATTTGGTCGTTTGAAGACCACTGACGCCGCACCACGTCTCGCCGTCAAAGCA
This sequence comes from Minisyncoccia bacterium, assembly GCA_041742075.1. Taxonomy (GTDB): domain Bacteria; phylum Patescibacteriota; class Minisyncoccia; order Phycocordibacterales; family UBA918; genus OLB19. Next base: position 1,728 of record JBGSJJ010000002.1, on the reverse strand, counting down.
AATGAATTATTTATATAAATACCCTGAATAGTAAATCTTGAATCAAGCGTAAGAGTGGTAAGAGTGGTCTCGTTAGCATTGTAACGGTTATCGTTATTAGTATCTTGAAACAGAATGTATTCGTCTGGCGTTGCTGAATTGAAATAGAGTCCGAAACCACTTTGAAACTCATCGGTACCATCGGCCTGCACACTGATAGAACGAACTTGTGTCTCTCGCAAATCAAGCGCAATCTCATAGGCTTGGTTATTAAGGAGGATACTACTGTCAAAAGAGGAGTAGCGGACCATAATAATCGCGGTAATCAGGGTAACAATGGTGATAGTCACCAAAACTTCAATCAAGGAAAAAGCCCGAGTAATGCGGAATGTAGATGTAGGTAGTAAAGAACTCTGTATCATACGGCACTAAGTACGTGTTCTAACACTTCAAACACATCAATCTTATACAGGAACACTAAAAGAAAACTGGCAATTATGAAGGGTGCGAATGGCACTTCACTCTTCATTGTAAAGTGCTTTGGCCTAATTGGTAAGTAGCGTTGTCCCCTTTTATACACATGCCCAAGTGCTAGTAGCACTAGACTTATCACTGCCCCAATCCAGAAAGAGAAAATTACAAACGAAAAAGCACCCAGTGGACCGAGCAAGAGGGCGAGCGGGAACGCCAGCTTGGCGTCACCAAGACCAATCCACCGGCCACCAGAGACGAGCCACAGGCCGGCAAAAAAGCCTGTTGATAAAACTCCCGAGAGTAGACTGACAACTATGTACAGAGGGTCAAGTGAGGTTAAGAGTAGGATACCAATACTAGTAACTATAGCGAGTACCACGAGCACATCAGGAATAATCAGGTGATAAAGGTCATAAAAGAAAATCACGACCAAGAGTGCCATCAGGACTAAAGTCGGCAGAAAGAGGAGCGAGAACCCAGACCTACTAAACACCAGTAAAAACAGTACCGCTGTCAAAAGTTCGCACAAGGCATACCGGAGTGGGACATACGAAGCACACCCCCGACACCGACCCCGCTGGACTAAGTACGACACAAGCGGGATTAATTCGTACCACGTCAGTGCCTTTCCGCACGACATGCAGTGGGAGTGACCATTTAACGAGCGTCCGGTATGAAGCCGATAAATCACGACGTTTAAAAAACTACCAATTATAAGACCAAACGTACCGACCACAAGAAACTGGTACCAGAGAGGGATCAAGTCAAAATACATATAGCTACTGGCACTGGTTACCAGTCGGTGCAGTTGTGACCAGTCCCGCAAACCCGTTATTGTCGACACAGTAGTACGTACTTGCGTCAGTTACCATTGGTGCCCAAATTGCGTACTGGTTTATGGAGGGAGAGCAGGTCATAGTGCTTCCAGCATCGGTTACGGCCGAGTCCACAATAAGAATTGTTGGGTCACTACACAAACCAGCCCCATACTGACGGCTGTTATTATCCCAATACAGTTCTGCATTGGCTCGCGCATTGTTGATACTGCCTTGAATTTTTGCATCTTGCCCTTTATCTCGCGCAGTGTTAAGCGAAGCTAGTACCACAGAGGCTAAAATACCGATGATGGCGATAACCACCAAGAGTTCGATGAGGGTGAAACCTTTTTTTAATACTTGTTGGTTCATTGTGTTAAGTATAGCAGGGTTTTAAAACCTAGTTGTCATAAAATGGGTAAAACAAAAAGCACCCTGCGTTGAGGGTGCTTTTGTATAT
>JBGSJJ010000001.1:0-11995 GCA_041742075.1 Minisyncoccia bacterium | reverse complement strand
AGGTTAGAAATCATACTGCACGCTCTGTGAAAGCAGAGAAGCCTTAGAGGGTGTATGACAGGTGATGCATGGCCGTCGTCAGTTCGTGGCTTGAGCTGTTCCCTTAAGTGGGGAAACGAACGCAACCCTCGTTGTGTGTTACAAGTGTCACACGAGACTGCTCCCTCACGGGAGAGGAAGGTGAGGATGACGCCAGGTCAGCATGTCCCTTGATACCTTGGGCTGCACACACGCTACAATGGGTGGTACAACGGGACGCAATACAGTAATGTGGAGCAAATCCTTATAAAACCATCCCCAGTTCGGATTGAGGGCTGCAACTCGCCCTCATGAAGTCGGAATCGCTAGTAATCGCGGATCAGCACGCCGCGGTGAATACGTTCCCGAGCCTTGTACTCACCGCCCGTCAAGTCAGGGGAGTCGGGAGTGCCCGAAGTTCGTGCTTGTCACGACCTACGGTAAGCTCGATAACAAGGACTAAGTCGTAACAAGGCACGGCTAGCGGAAGCTGGTCGTGGATTAATTCCAATTGGACACGTCAAGACTGTTTGGTAACAGACAGGATCTTCGGCTAATTGGTCGATATTATGTGCCTCAATTGAGCACATAATGGGAAATGATACTCACCATCCCAAACTGGTATCAGACACCAGGGAAAGACCGGTCCAGGATAAGGCAAAAGAAAGTGTAACTTTCAATGATGCGTAGGTAAAACGTGAGAAATATATACTCTTTTCTCAGTCAAAAACTTTTTGAAAAATTGTCAGAGAGGTGATTTTGGGTAGGGTAATTTTTATACTAACAAAAGCGGGCGAATCCCTCTAATACCCTCGCCCGCTTTTGTTGCTGTTGTTTGCTCCGTATACCTTAACAAGGGCCCTCATATCCAGCTATTTCAGTATATTCTGGACACGGTAATTGCCAACCTGAACCATAGTCAGGATTGACTTCAATGGTTCTCGTTAGACCAAAGCTCACTAAAAGTAGGTTCACGATACCCCAGAGCGCGGTAATAATCACTAAGGCAAAAATCCCGTAGATAGCCATGAGCTTGGCCTTTTCTCGCTCTTGCTCGTTGCCACCGCCAATAATGAAATAACGCACGACGTTGAATACAAAAAAGAAGAGAGCAAGCGCATATAAAAAACCAACAATGGTGATACCGACAAAGGCGGTGGCGTTATTAGCGAACGTGATAACGGTGTCGCCTGCCTGAGCGAATAACGGAAGGGTAAGGATAGTAAGTAGAGCCAGATTGTATTTCATAGTTATAAGTATAGCTTACCCAGCCACAGTCAAGACAAGGTAATTGACACTTGACTTTTATTATAAATATGCTATTATGTGGTTAGTCGGTGAGACATAATGTCCGCCAAATGAGCGCCATAAAGCGCATAAGTTGAGGAACAGAATGAAAACACTTCTTATCGGATTTCTGGCGGGAGTCATTCTCGCCGGCGCTCTCTTCATTCCGCTGGCGACGACTCCCGTCGACGCCGAGCAGACGCTCTACAACGTTTGCTTCCTCACGATCGACATCGACGGGGAGGACACACTCCCGCCGGGATGCGACTGACCACTGACCGCGCCCTCCCCGGCGCGGTCTTGTCTTTTTCTCCCTAGGAAAGGCCTAGGCAAAAAACCTTTCATTCGATTGAAAGGTTTTGCTTTTCTTTCGGGGTATGCTTTGATAGCTGAAGAATGTAATCTCAGTATAAGGAGTGCCTATCCGTGTTGTTTGAGCCCAGATACCGCACGAGACAAATCAAATTTTTGTTTAAAGAGGGTGGACCACTGGTTTTGCTGGTATTAGGAATTTTCTACTACACCGTTTTTATCGAAAAAACTTTTCAACCATATCAAGTAATGCTTGGTAATTACTGCCTGCATGAAGTTTCGGCAACCTGGAACAGTAACCGAGTCGTACCTTGTGGGACGCATTCACCGGATCAGTTACGAGCACCGTACGACTGGAGGGGAGATGAAAGTATTTTAAAAAAACATTGATGATCGTGACCTGCTTGCATACTGTAAGCGGGTTTTTTACTTTTATTTCCTCTTAATCTCTCTCGAGGACCGGCCTCGGGAGAAGTTTTTGTTAGGAAAACTAGAATCTAGAGCAATTCTAATTACCCTTACATTTTTTACATTTATTTGGTATAGTACGGCGCACTTACGACAGCCAGACGTAAGCACTCTTAGAGATATTTGCGGGCATAGCTGAGAAAAGTGTATAGTTGCACTTTTCTCCCGATTGCGAGCAAAGCGAGAAAACCGACGATATTTATGAGGAGGTAGGGAGTTGGCTAGAGCATCCTCCTGATTCCTTACAGGAACTGTTCAGCTTTTTAAATTAATTTCCTTAGTGCGGGCATAGCTCAGATGGCTAGAGCATTCGACTGATACTCGAAAGGTCCTAGGTTCGACCCCTAGTGCCCGCACTAAGAACGTTAATTTTAAAAAGATCCTAGGTCCTATTCTTACAGAATCTGTCCACTCATTGGAATCTTTGCCTCGCTTCGCTCTCAAAGATTCTCAATGAGTCTTGCGAAAGCGTCCCAAGCTTTCTCACCCTAGTGCCCGCACAGAAAAACCCCTCGTAAGAGGGGTTTTGCCTTGTGGGTAAGAAACTATCAGTCTTTTCTACTAAAAGAAAAATTGAAAAATTACCCCCACGCCATAGGCGGCGATGGCTTGATGCACAAAGGCACCAAGGATAAGCGGTAGGATAAGGGTTCGGAGCTTTACTCCCAGGACTCCGGCGGGTAAGAGAAACACTTCATTTGGAAACGGAAAAAAAGCGGCAAATAAAAAAATAAAGAAAGGGAAGAGTCTCTCGTGCGAGGTGTGCAAGGATTTCATCCAGGTGTAGGTTTTTGGGTAGGTTGTTTCAATGTATGTTTGACTATAGCGACCAAGATAAAAGCCGATGATGTCGGCAATCAAGGTGCCGATAGCCAACACACAAATTAAGTCGAACATCGACAAGCCACCAGCTAAAAAAATGGGTATAAAGGTGGCGGGTGGAATTGGGACAAAAGGATTTAGTCCAAACCCAATTGAGATGAGGAGTAAACCAAAGTGCCCATACTCTCCGATTAGGCTCTGGGCAAAATTACTTTGTTCAACTACTTCAGCTAGATAAAAAGAACTACTTATAACCACAATTAATATCCCTACTACGAGAGAAAGTCGGATAATTTTTTTATTAGGCAGTTTCATACAGTATCTGCCGAGCATTGACCGGTTTGCTTTCGCAATCCTTGTATTGTGTTAGCTGTTTGTTGTGGCGGGAATGACGAGCTGTTCAAGGGCTTGTGTCCTATCTTTAATGCTATCCAGTTCATTGCGGAGTTGTAGGGTTAGGTTGGCGGTAAAAAAAGCAAAACCCAAAACCAATGTCCACGCGAATACCGGAAACATTTTGTATCGTTCAAGGGTAAATTTTTGCATATATTATAAAGATGTATACTTAAAATCGTAATTACTACAGTATAGCAGTCCCGACTAGTAAAAGTTGCTGTTTTTGAATAAAATAGGGGTATGGATTTCAGAGCATATTTTCAAGGTAAAAAAGTAACGGTGATGCGGATTGGTCTCTTAGGGCGGGGGATTGGTGATACCGCCTATATGGCTGAGGCCGGTGCTGAGGTACTTGTGGTTGACGACGCGCCAGAGTCAGTCATGCAACCGGCTGTTGATGCACTCAGTCAGTATCAGAACATTACCTTTAAGTTTGGTCCGTATGAGAATCAGGATTTTGTCGATTGCGACTTCGTGCTTGTCGGAGCCGGTGCACCACTTGATTTGCCTTGCCTGGTCTACGCTCGAGAACAAGGCACTCGTCTTACCCAGAGTGCTGCGCTCTTTGCCGAAATTTCGAAAATTCCGATTATTGGCGTAACGGGTACCCGTGGTAAGTCGACCGTGACTCATATGATTCATCATGCGCTTTCAGTAATTACGGGTGAAGACATACTCCTAGGTGGGAATATTCGTGGTGTCTCAAATCTCCAACTGCTTAAACAAGTGCGAGAAGATTCCCTCGCCGTGATGGAGCTCGATTCGTGGCAACTCCAAGCGTTTGGCTGGACCGGTATCAGTCCACAGGTCGCTGTTTTCACCAACTTCATGCCTGATCATATGAATTATTATAAGGGAGACTTAATCGCTTATTTCGCTGATAAGGCCAACATCTTTAGTAATCAAGAAGAGAGCGGGGTGCTCGTGACAACGCCTGAAGTCTTTAAAGAAGCCCAAGCGTACGCCCGGGGTAAAGACATCACTATTGGGCAAGAGGTGGTCTTGGTCGACGAGTCGACACTGCCAGAAGAGTGTCTCCTCTCGATGCCTGGCGCACATAATCGGCTAAATGCCGCTCTCGCCTACAGTGCACTTAAAGTACTTGATCTAAGTGACGAAGAAATATTTGACGCCCTGGCTACGTTTCCTGGTGTGCCGGGTCGTCTTGAGTATTTGGGAGACATTGCCGGTGTGCGAGTGTATAACGACAATAATTCGACCACTCCACAAGCAACTATCGCTGGACTTAAAGCACTCGGTGATGCTGAGCGAAAACACATCGTGTTGATTATGGGCGGTGCCTTTAAAGAAATCGATCCTGAGCCAATGGTCGAAGAGATTGAACGCTATGTTAAGAAACTCATTCTTCTACCTGGTACTGGTACTGACAAACTAAAAACGGAGTTGAATGACGATTCTGAGTACGGGGTTATTTTTTCTGAAGCTGATTCTTTGGCTGAGGCGGTGGAAGCCGGGCTCGCCTACGGCGAGCCCGGCGATGTCCTCCTCTTTTCACCCGGTTTTGCCTCCTTTGGGATGTTTAAAAATGAGTACGAACGAAATGATCAGTTTGTAGAACTTATCGCTCGCTTGCATGAGTAAATCATGGAAGCAATGGTTGCTTCATTACAGCTACTATGGGCTTCGGCTATGGTGGTTTGTGAGTCGGCCGACGACACAAGGAGTAAAATGCCTGATTGAGCACGATGGTACATTTCTCTTTGTTCGACACTCGTATGGTTCACCGGAGTGGACCATTCCGGGAGGCGGGATACAGCGAAACGAAAGTAGTGAGTCTGCTGCCAAGCGAGAGGCTCTAGAAGAGCTAGGAATACGTTTGAATGAGGTTAAGTTTATTGGAAAATATTCGCAGATTTTTGAATACAAAAATGATACGGTACAATGCTACTATAGCCGTGTTACTGATCCCGCATTTACTATTGATAATTTCGAGATTACGAAAGCAAGATGGTTTCAAGTGGACGCGCTCCCAAGCCCACTCGCAAAATCCACCCAAGAAATAATTACTCTCTATGAATCAAAGCAATATACGTAATATCCATTTCATCGGTATTGGTGGCATAGGAATGTCCGCCTTAGCGCGGTTTTTCTTGCATGAAGGTAAGTGCGTGTCGGGGAGTGACCGTGCGCCGTCTGCTATTACTGATGCCCTTGAATCAGAAGGCGTGACGTTCTTTGCTTCTCAAGAAGCAACCAACATCTCAGCAGATATTGACATGGTGGTATACACCGAAGCGATGGCACATGACCAGCCTGAGATGGTAGCGGGTAAAGCGCTCGGTGTACCAATGATGAACTATTTCGATGCACTCGGACTCGTTGCCAACCAGTACCACTTGATAGCGGTTGCCGGGAGTCATGGTAAAACCACTACAACTGCCATGCTGGCTGATATTTTTGAAGAGGCGAGTCTCGACCCAACGGTAATAGTAGGTTCACTTCGCTCCAAGACGGGAAGTAACTTCCGTGCCGGTAAAGGGAAGTATGCGATTATCGAAGCGTGTGAATACAAACGTGATTTCCTAAGCTTGGAGCCTGAGATACTCATTATTACAAACATTGAGCATGAGCACGTGGATTACTATAAGAGCCTCGCTGAAGTGCAGTCGGCTTTTCGTGAGCTCGCGCTCAAAGTGCCAGAAACAGGCTACATCGTTGCAGATGTGGCACACCCTAACGTGAAGCCGGTTCTTGAGGGAGTGTTGGCAACAGTTGTTGACTACAAGCAGTACATCGACTTAGACCTCACGCTTCATCTGCCTGGTCTTCACAACCGGCTTAACGCGGCGGCGGCTAGCGCCGCCGCCGCAAAGGCCGGCGTGGAAAGAGAGGTAAGCCGAGGTGCACTTGAACACTTTGCCGGCACCTGGCGCCGGTTTGAATACAAAGGACTCGTGAACGGTGCACCCGTCTACGATGACTACGCTCATCACCCGACCGAAATAACTGCGACGATAGCCGGGGTACGAGAGCTCTATCCAGATAAAAAGCTCGTCGTTGTGTTTCAATCACACACCTATTCGCGTACCGCAGAATTGTTTGATGATTTTGTTCAGGCCTTAACGAGGGCGGACACCGTGCTGATGCTCCCCATATATGCTGCCCGCGAAGAAAATGTATCTGGGGTCACAAGCGAACAGTTGTGTGAAGGAATCAATGCGCTTGGTACATCAGCCACGTTTTTTTATACGCATGAAGCGGCGGCGCTCCGCGCTAGAGAAATGGCTGATGCTGAGCATGTCATCGTGGTAATGGGAGCTGGCGATGTCACCAAAGTAGTAAAGCTACTTATCGAGTAAGTTCTAAGTAAAAACATAAGAAAGGCCGAGGGATTCTATCCCTCGGCATAGTCATTTTGCGAAGTGACCCTACGCCACTTCGTAGTTGAGGCTCAAAATGAAATTCAGTAATTGGTCTGGAGTCTCGAAATGAATTTTATCTTCAGCCGCAAGCAGAGGGACCCTAAATGTCCGTTTTGTTCCTAAGCCTTTATGTCGCGAGTCTACGATGAGGCTTTGGGCATAACACAGAGGTTCAAGGAATAGCCAGGCTATTTCAGGGCTGATATTGTTGCCGTTTTTTGAAATCGTATAGTCGATGTTTTCCGACACAAATTCCGTCACAGATTCATGCGACATGACAGTCTCCATTCTTCCCAGTACTTTGTCCAAAAGTTTGGATTCAATACGCAAACTTAACGTGAAGTCAAGGCAATTTCCTCGAATTTCAAAAGAACCTTGGTACTCCAGTTCAGGCACGGTTTCTTCGATTGCTATATCGAAGATATCGAAAGGGAACAAGGGTGTGGTGGACATAGGATTCTCCTCGGTTTGCGATGCGACTATCAATTTTCTAGCATATTTTTTTTTAAAATGTCAATTTGCGATAGGGAATCCCAGTTTTCTTTTGTTTTACGGAGGAAAGTGTTAGTTTTATGTCATGGAAACAATAGGTATTCTGTCAGTGGTAGCTACTCCAATTGGTAACTTAGAAGACATCACGCTTAGGGCGCTGCGGATTTTTCGTGAGGCTGACTACGTGTTGTGTGAAGATACCCGGGTTACCGGCAAGCTTCTTCATCATCATGGGGTGAAGGCTATTATGAAGCGGTATGATGCGCATGCGTCAGAAAAGACCCATGCGGAGATATTGGCTGACCTCGAAGCGGGGAAGCATATTGCGCTCGTGTCTGACGCTGGTACTCCAGGGGTGAGTGACCCGGGGGTGCTTCTCGTGGCGAGCGCCCGCCAAGCGGGAGCGCGGATAGAGGCTATTCCTGGACCGTCAGCGGTTACGGCAACTATCTCAATAGCTGGCCTCTCGGGTAATCAATTTACCTTTCTTGGGTTTGCTCCGCAGAAAAAGGGGAGGGAGACATTTTTCAAAAGCCTGCTTTCGTATGAGCATCCGGTGGTGTTCTTTGAATCTACGCATCGTATTCTAAAAACCTTGGAAGCCTTGGATAAAATCCAGTCATCTGAACTGACTGTGTCAGTTACCTTGGCTCGGGAACTGACCAAGCTCTTTGAAGAAGTGCTCGTTGGAACCCCGGTTGAGTTACTTACTATTCTCAAAGAGAATCCAAAAAAGCAAAAAGGAGAATTCGTTGTTTTGACACAGATTTCCTAAGTATGTGCCGAGCGTTGCGCGGAGAGACCTAATGCGAATTTTTAGAAATGCGTTATACTACCAAGTAATGACACGTGAATCACTCGTTTTTATAACCGGCATCGTTCTTTTTTTAGTTCCAAACCTCGGCATCCCTGATGATTGGAAGTATTTTTTCTATATTGGTTTATCAATTGTCCTTATGATAGCGGGCTACAGTCTACGGCACAGTGCTTTCTTACGTCGAATTGAGAAGGATACTGGTGAACGTCACGCCGATTCCTTTGTCGAGCAGAAGGTCAGTGGTGGTAGTGAAGAGAGGGCAACTCAATCTGTATGATCAAATATGCGCTCGGAGCCGGACTTGTGGTCGTACTCTTAGCGTTTTTGCATGTCGGGGCACCGTCTTTATTTGCGGTTACGTATGATAGTACTACCAAGCAAGTAAAAGAAGACGTCGGAACAGAAGTTGAAAAATTAACAGAAGCAAAGCCGGATACTCGACAGGTGGTGAAGCATGTACCCTTACCAGCTCAGGTAAAAGCTATCTACATGACTTCGTGTGTAGCGGGTACACCGACGTTTCGGGAGAAATTAGTTAAGTTAATTCAAGAGACTGAGATTAATGCGGTTATTATCGATATCAAAGATTATTCTGGAACGATTTCTTTTCCGCCGAAAGACCCAGCTTGGTTTCCAGCTTGGGAGAATGCCCGCTGTGGAGCGCGCGACATGGAAGCGCTTGTCAGTATGCTCCATGACAACGGAATTTTCGTGATTGGTCGGATTAGCGTGTTTCAAGATCCTTTCTATGCTGAAAGTCACCCACACTTAGCGGTAAAGCGAGCTGATGGGAATACGGTCTGGCGGGACGGGAAAGGATTGTCGTTTATCGACGTGGCGGCTCGTGAGTACTGGGACCATATCATTAAACTTGCTGTTGATTCCTATAACCTTGGCTTCGATGAGCTCAACTTCGACTACGTCCGCTACCCCAGTGATGGCAACATGACCGATATCTCGTTTCCACACAGCGTAGCCTCTGAATACAAAGGTGACAAGCAAGCCAACCTAGAGGCGTTCTTCAAATACTTAAACGAAAAACTCGACGAAGAAGCACGCTTTGCTTCTGTTCGTCACGAAAACACGGGGCGCGCGTCATCGACACCATACACCTCAGCTGACCTCTTTGGGATGACCACGACCAACTTTGACGACCTTTCAATTGGGCAGGTGCAAGACCGGGCGGCTCCATACTTTGATTTCATTGCGCCGATGGTCTATCCGTCACATTATCCAAAGAGTTTCCTTGGCCTGGGTAACCCGAACGATTATCCATACAAAGTGGTGTATCACGCGATGTCGGTTGGTGTCAGTCGAATGAAAGCCTCAACTACTCCGATGCAAGGTTTTTTGCACACACGCGTCGGTACCACGACACCAGCGGTGTATCAGAAGCCAGTCTATGACGGTGCGCGCCTTAGGACCTGGATTCAAGACTTTGACTATGGAGGAGACTATGACGCAGCCGATGTGCGCGCGCAGATTCAGGCCAGTTATGATGCCGGAGTGATGTCCTTCATGATATGGGCACCAAGTAATATCTATACCCAAGGAGCGCTTAAGGGAGAAGGGGTACTCGAGGTGGCAACAGAATAGGGTAGTTAGTTGACAAATATAGCTATTTATGCTATCTTAAGAATAGTTGAAGAACCAACCGCAAGGAGAACCCTGTGTCCAAGTCCAAGAAAAAGACGTCCAAGAAAACCCTGTCTTCCCTGAGCCCGGTCGGCCTCGGCCTCATGCTTGGGGAAATGGAGCTCACCATGGCGCTTAGCTCCGAACGCGAAGTCAAACGCATCCTTGTGAAGGGTCGACGCAAGCGCTACTTCAGATTGATGGACGAGTTCTGCCGGCGCGACAGCATCGAACCGGCCTTGTTCGGCATCAAGAGATCGACGCCTGTCGCGCTGATGACGGACAATCAAGTCGACTTTTTGCTCGACCAAGTCACTCGTCACGGCATCCCCGACGACGGCGACCGACGGAGGCTCTATGACGAGCTGATCCTGAAGGCGAACGCCGGCACGATCATGGAGGAGAGCGGCTTCCTCCACCACCCCGTTTAGTCGGCCAACCAGCCGACGACCAAGCACCCGGAAACTATCCCGGGTGCTTTTTTATTTTGATATATACATGGGTAGGTACTTGGTATGTCTTAAAACTTATCCCCCCGCCCAACATCTACTCACCTTGGAAGCAGATACAATACTCGTATGACCTACTTCCTTAATTGTAGGCTTGAGTAAGTTTATATTCCTAATTTTTCTCAATATTTTCAACATTTGGCGTTGTAGAAGAAAACAGTGTGAATGAACTTTTTGAAAAAAGAAGAAAGCCGTAGAAACACAAACAAACAACCATAATACTCACACCAATTAAGGCCGGACGGAGGTTGGAAGAGGTGTTTCGGATAGTGATTGGTTCAGCGCTTACGTATACCAACCGAGCCATCAGTGTACCGAGTTCAACGACTAGTACGGCCGGCAACGCTATCATGGAAAGCGAGATAATGTCGGTCGTGGGAGTTATGATGGCAGTCACAACAATTACGCCTAGATAAATATACCGACGATTACTGGAAACGGTGTCGGGATTTAAAACTCGTATGTACGCGAGACCGATAATTACGAGCGGAATTTGAAATACTAAAATAAGGAGAGCGGTTGTACTTAAAAGAAAGTCGAGGTACCCATTAGCGGTAAAAGAGAGCTCCGTACCTGGTAGAACTAGTCCTGACATATAGTTTAGAATAATCGGAATGAGAAGTTTGTAGGCATAGAGTCCAGCTACGAGACTCAAAAGACAGCTTGAACCAATAATTAAAAATGGCACATAAAACTTTTCAGTTTGAACTGCGGGCGAGATAAATCGCCAAATCAGAAAAATAGTAACTGGAAGAGATAAAAGGAAACCTAAGGTAAAGTCAACCTTAAAGATAAAATATAGCGGATCAAGTGGAGCGAGAAACTGAAGCCCAGGGTTCTCAGTCCCTAAAGGTTTCATGAGGAAGGTCAGAATCGGTACATTAAAATAATGAACGAGACCAGAAGTCAGAAGAATAACGCCGACAATTGAAAACACCGTCCGCCTGAGCGAACGGATGTGATCAAATACAGTTAGTTCAGTTTCGGTCCTGACTAGTTGTAGGTTCTGGGTCATGATTAGTGGTTGGAGTAACTACAGGGGTAGCAGAAGCAGTGACTGATGGCTTTTCTGTAGTTGTGTCTGTATTCAGACCATCTTTCAGTTCTTTGATTGAGGTACCAACTGAACGAAATAGTCCAGGTAGACGATCCTTTCCAAAAAACAAAAGTACAATGAGGGCAATTATAATAAGCTCCGGGAGTCCAAGACCAAATATATTCATATACGTGTATTGTAGCAATGCTGGGGGTATGTGTACAGTTTTTGGTGTCGATTATAGTGAGATGAGGTTACTATAGTAGTCAATTTCAGACTGGGTCATTTGTGGATAAGAACAATTGCTTTGGTTGTAACTGCTATACTTGAGGTTAAGAGTAAATACGTAATAGCATTTTTTATGAATTCACAAAATCTACATACCACAAAAATCACCCGAAAGCGTTTTTTGCAGATGTCACTTTTAGCAGCAGCGGGTTTGTTTCTATGGTCACCATTCAAGCAAGAAGCACAGGCCAGTGGAGTACTGACACCGGTTACTAGTCAAGACGGCACCAATTTGCCACTCGGTAAAATGAAAACGATGCAAGTTATGAGTCAGAATGAATATGACGCTCTGAGACCTGACCCGCAAACAATGTACATCATTACGTAGTGACGGTTTGGGGGGTGAGGGTAGTTTTACATTGTACTTTTTATATTACAAATACAATACCCCTATGACCTACTTCCTAAACTCCACCCCCATCAAACGTATATACGAAGGCGAAAAGCTCGTATACGAAGCTCCGGCCTTCACCAGCCTTCTCCCAGACAAGCAACCACTGACGGCCTTCATCCCGGGCTTAGTTACCGGTGA